>JAPLRU010000056.1 GCA_026399025.1 Methylobacter sp. | reverse complement strand
GCATGAGGCATCGGTATTGCGTTTCACCAAGGAACCATCCGTTTCGTTTACGAATAACAGAGCTGAGCGTGACCTCAGGATGTCAAAAGTTAAGCAAAAGGTTTCAGGGTGCTTTCGGTCGGAAGATTATGCCAAGGCCTCTTGCCGCATTTCAAGCTATTTGCAAACTATGGCAAATAAGGGATATAACCCGCTCATTGCTGTGCAATTGGCTTTGGCGGGTAAGTTTGATATTTAGGGGGCGAGTAGTTACCTTATTGCTAAGCTATCCTTCCCCGAAAATTCCTCCTAAAGCCGACCCACCGCTGGGCCGACGGGTTTTGCTGATCTATCGGTTCTGCACCCTGCTGAACTAGCCTCTTTCGAATCCGAACCCGCGCCGTTGCAGGCGTAGTACGGCTCTGCCGAGCCTGTTGATTACGATTTGAAAGGACAATCCAATGTTTTTTATTAACGATTCCTGGCCGTTACCCCGCAATCATCCGGCTTGGGCAATGACTTTTGGGCTGGCGCTGTTTGCGCCCGGCCCGGTTTATCATGTTTCAACCGGCACCATAGGGATGACTTGGACTGAAGCATCAGCCGAACCTCTGCCGACGCACACCGATGAATCCACCTTGCCCCTCAATCTGGCGATTGAGCAAGCGTTAGCCGGCAATCCCGGCTTGGCGGAAATCAAGGCGCGCGCCGAAGCCAGCGCCGCCATCCCGTCACAAGCGGGGTCTTTGCCGGACCCTACGGTAAACTTCGAGATGCTGAATGTGCCGACGCGCAGTTTCAATTTACGCCAAGAAGACATGACCATGATGGCAATGGGCATCAGCCAAGAACTACCTTTCCCCGGCAAGCTGGCGTTGCGGGAAAAAATCGCCGCACATGAAGCGATGGCCGCCGCCGATTCGGTGGACGAAGCCCGGTTACGCTTGGTCCGGGAGGTCAAACAAAATTGGTGGCAGTTGTTTTATTACGATCGGGCCTTAAACCTGCTGGACGAGACCGAACGCGTGTTCCAGCAACTGATCGACATTAGCCAAGCAAAATACAAAGTGGGCAAGGGAACGCAACAGGAAGTGCTGCTGACCCAACTTGAATTGTCCAAGCTCAAAGACGAAAGACTCGGCCTGACCAGTATGCGTCACGCCCTAAGCGCCCGCTTTAATGCCTTACTGGATCGCAGCCCGGAACAACCGGTGCGGATTCCGGCGCTGGCCGAATTCAAGTTGCCGTCGTTTACGGAATCCGCGTTGCAGGACAAAGTGCTACAAATCCGTCCTTTATTCTCCCAACACCGCAAGATGCTGGATGCGGCCACGGCCAAAGTCGAGCTGGCAAAGCGGGATTTCTACCCCGACTTTACTGTAGGCGCAGGCTATGCGTTCAGGCAGAACACTCAGGCAGGACAGACGCGTAGCGATTTTGCCGGCGTCCAGTTGAGCATGAATGTACCGATTTACGCAAACCGCAAGCAAGCCAAGGCGGTCGATCAGCGCCAGAGCGAGTTGTTGCAGGAACACTATGCGCTACAGGATGAGCATCATAAAATCCGCGCCGAGATAGCGGTCAAAGCCGCCGAATATCAACACGCCAAGGAAAAATTATTGCTGCTCGAACATGAAATCATCCCGCAAGCCCAACAAACGGTTAATTCCCTGCTGGCCGGTTATCAAGTGAGCCAAAACAACTTTAGCGATCTGCTGCGCACGCAACAAAGCCTCTTTCAATATCAAGCCCAGTATTGGCAAGCCTTAAGCAATACTCAGCAACTATTAGCCGAGTTATCCGCCGAAGTCGGCGAGGAGTTAAGCCATGATTAAAACTATTTTGGCCGCTTTGATGTTGGCGCTAGGCTTAGCTTTGGGCTTTTGGGCGGGCCGATTAAATAGTCCGCAAAATCCTGCCACAGTCGGCGAAAAAAAGCCGCTGTATTATCGCCATCCGATGAATCCCAAAGTCACTTCGATGACTCCGGCAAAAGACGAAATGGGCATGGACTATGTGCCGGTTTACGCGGAACAGCCGACCGTAGCCGCGCCGGAATCGGGGAAAATCCTGTATTACCGGCATCCGATGGGCGCGGCGGATACCTCGCCGGTGCCGAAAAAAGATGAAATGGGCATGAACTATGTTCCGGTCTATGAAAAAGAGCCTGCCGGTGCCGGACAAATTCAAATCAGTCCGGAAAAAATCCAAAAACTGGGTGTTAGCACGGAAATCCTGGCAACACGCACATTAACCCGCAGTATTCGTGCGCTGGGCGGCATTCAGGCCGACGAACGCCGCATTCACGCGGTGACCGCCAAGTTCGAAGGCTGGATTTCGCGTTTGTATGTGAACGCCACCGGGCTAGCCGTCAAGCGCGGCCAGCCCTTGCTTGAAGTCTATAGCCCGGAGCTGATGACCGCTCAACAGGAATATTTAATCGCCCGACAAGGACAACAAGCGCTGCAACAAGGCAGTGCCCAAGCGCGCGGTACCGCCAAGCAATTGGCCGATAACGCGTTGCAACGCCTGCATTACTGGGACATTGCCCCGGCAACCTTGCAGCGTTTACAAAGCCGGGAACAAGCGTTGGATACTTTGCCGTTGCAGTCGCCGGCCACCGGCGTGGTGCTGGAAAAACCGGCGCAACAAGGCATGCGTTTCATGCCCGGCGAATTGCTGTTTCGTATCGCCGATTTAAGCACGGTGTGGCTCATCATCGAGGTATTCGAGCAAGACATCGGTGGAGTGAATTTGGGCCAAGTCGCGCAAGTGCATATTAACGCTTACCCGGACAAGCTGTTCAGCGGCAAGGTCGAGTTCATTTACCCGACGCTAACCGCCGAAACCCGGACCGTCAAAGTGCGTGTCGAGTTACCCAATACGGAAAGTTTGTTAAAGCCCGGACTGTACGGCAGCGTGACCTTGGCCGCATTGACGGACAAGGCCGCCTGTTTAGCGGTACCGGATTCGGCGGTCATCGACAGCGGCGCCCGGCAAGTGGTTTTAGTGCAAAAAGCCGAAGGCCGGTTCGAGCCGCATGTGGTGAAACTGGGGCGGCAAGCCGACGGCTATTGGGAAGTTCTGGCGGGACTGAACGCGGGCGATGAAGTGGTAACCCGCGCCAATTTCCTGATCGATGCCGAGAGCAACTTGAAGTCTGCTTTGGACGGCTTGGCTACTACCGATACGCATGGAGACCCTTAGCCATGTTGAATCATATTATTGCCTGGTCACTACGCAACGTGTTTTTAGTGCTGCTGGCAACCTTCACTATTATCATCGGCGGGATTTATGCATTGTCGCAAATGCCGTTGGATGCGCTGCCCGATTTATCCGATGCGCAAGTGATCGTTTACAGCGAATACCCCGGACAAGCGCCGCAAGTGGTCGAGGACCAAGTGACTTATCCGTTGACCACCGCCATGCTGAGCGTGCCGCGTTCGAAAGTGGTGCGCGGTTTTTCTTTTTTCGGCGCGTCTTTCGTCTATGTCATTTTTGAGGACGGCACCGATATTTACTGGGCGCGGTCGCGGGTTTTGGAATACCTGACCACGCTGACCGGAAGCCTGCCGTCCAGCGTAAAACCGAAATTGGGTCCTGACGCCACCGGGGTCGGCTGGGTTTACCAGTACGCCTTGCTGGCGAAAAATTATTCGCTGGCCGAATTGCGCACCTTGCAAGACTGGTTTGTGCGCTACCAATTAACCAAAGCCAAAGGCGTCGCCGAAATCGCCAGCATCGGCGGTTTTGTCCAGCAATACCAAGTCACCGTCGATCCGCATAAACTGCAAGCTTACGGTATTTCTTTACGCGACCTCAGCGAGACCATTCGCAACGGCAACCGCGACGTCGGCGGACGCGTTATCGAGCTTGCCGAAACCGAATACATGGTGCGCGGTCACGGTTATTTGCGCGGCCAGGCGGATTTGCAACGGCTGGTGCTGAAAGTCGAAAACGGCATTCCGGTTTTAGTGCGCGATGTGGCGCGGGTCGAACTGGTTCCCGACGAGCGCCGCGGCATCACCGAATGGAACGGCGAAGGCGAAGCGGTTTCGGGCATTGCGCTGGCGCGTTACGGCCAGAACGCCTTGGAAGTCATCAGCCATGTGAAAGATAGATTGCACGAAATTACCGCCGGTTTGCCTGCCGGGGTCAGAGTGCAAACGGTTTACGACCGCTCCGAGCTGATTCACCGCGCGATTGATAATTTGCGCCATACCTTATTGGAAGAAAGCGCGGTGGTCGCCGCAGTTTGCGTATTGTTTTTATTGCATTTGCGTAGCGCGCTGGTGGCGATTTTGATGCTGCCGGTCGGCGTGTTGATCGCTTTCATCATCATGCAAGCGCTGGGCATGAATTCCAATATTATGAGCTTGGGCGGCATTGCGATTGCGATTGGCGCGATGGTCGATGCCGCTATTGTGATGATCGAGAACACGCACAAGCACCTGGAACGCGATGCAAACCGCCTGCCGCGCGCCGAAATCCTGCTCAATGCCTGCAAGGAAGTCGGGCCGCCGCTGTTTTTCAGTTTGCTGATTATTACGGTCTCGTTCCTGCCGGTGTTTGCGTTGGAAGCCCAGGAAGGCCGCTTGTTCCATCCGCTGGCTTATACCAAGACTTTCGCGATGGCGGGCGCGGCCTTGCTGTCGGTCACGCTGGTGCCGGTATTGATGTCGTTGTTTGTACGCGGAAAAATCCTGCCCGAGCACCATAATCCGATCAACCGGGTTTTAATCTGGATTTATCGCCCGGTTATTACTTGGGTCATGCATTATAAAAAACTGACGCTCGCTTTAGCGCTGCTGATACTCGGAGCAAGTTGGTATCCGGCTTCGCAGTTGGGCGGCGAATTCATGCCGACGCTGAATGAAGGCACTTTGTTATTCATGCCGCAAACCTTGCCCGGCCTGTCGGTCACCAAAGCCGCCGAATTGCTGCAAACCCAGGATCGCATTATCGAGCGCTTTCCCGAGGTCGAATCGGTGTTCGGTAAAGCCGGGCGGGCGCTGACCGCCACCGATTCCGCGCCGCTGGAGATGTCCGAAACCTTGATCAATCTAAAGCCCGAATCGGCTTGGCGGCCCGGCATGACCGTCGACAAGCTGATTGCCGAGATGGATAAGGCGCTGCAAATTCCCGGCGTCAGCAATGCCTGGACCATGCCGATCAAGAACCGTATCGATATGTTGGCGACCGGTATCCGCACGCCTATCGGCATCAAACTGTTCGGTAAAAATCTGGCCGAAATGGAAGGCTTGGCGCAACAAATAGAGCAAGTCGTGCTTACCGTCCCCGGCACTACCAGCGCCTACGCCGAACGCGTGACCGGCGGTTTTTACCTGGACATCGTGCCGAACTACGAAACCTTGGCTCGCTATGGCTTATTGGTCGGCGACGTGCAGGATATTATCGCCACCGCCGTCGGCGGCGAAACCGTCACCACGATGGTCGAAGGGCGCGAACGTTTTGCCGTGATCGTGCGCTATCCGCGCGAGCTGCGCGACAGCCCGCAAGCCATCGGCGAACATGTGTTGGTGCCGGTGCCCGGCGGCGCGGTGATTCCGTTGGGGCAATTGGCCGAGTTGAGTTTAAACAAAGGCCCACCGGCAATACGCACCGAGAACGCGTTGTTGTCGGTTTATATCTATGTCGACATGCGCGGGCGCGACATCGGCGGTTATGTGCAGGATGCCAAGCAGGCGGTGCAGCAAGCGGTCAAGTTTCCGGCCGGTTATTACATCGCCTGGAGCGGTCAATTCGAATATATGGAACGCGCCAAACAGCGTCTGCAACTGGTGGTACCGTTAACGCTGTGCATTATTTTCCTGCTGCTTTATCTTAACTTTAGTCGTTTGACCGAGACGCTGATTGTGATGTTGTCGGTGCCGTTCGCTTTGGTCGGCGGCGTCTGGCTGTTGTGGTTTCTGGAATACAACGTCAGCGTGGCGGTCGGCGTCGGTTTCATCGCGTTGGCGGGAGTTGCCGCCGAAACCGGCGTAGTGATGTTGATGTACCTGGATCAAGCCTTTCGGGAAAAGCAGCGGCAATGCCTGGAACAACAGCGGGCTTTCACCGAGGACGATCTTTACAGTGCATTAATGGATGGCGCGGCGGAACGCTTGCGGCCGAAAATAATGACTGTGACCGCGATCATGGCCGGGCTTTTGCCGATATTATGGAGCACCGGCACCGGCTCGGAAGTCATGCGCCGTATCGCCGCGCCGATGGTGGGCGGCATGGTGTCGTCGACGCTGTTGACGCTGATCGTTATTCCGGCGCTTTATGCGCAGTGTAAGCACTATTCGATCGGCAAGCTAACTACTGACGCCGCTGATTAGACATAGCTTTAGGCGAGCCATCCACTCGCTCGTTCTCAAGCTGGAGAGAATGTGAAAATATTCGTTTTAGAACAAAAGCAAAAGCATTCACCACGAACGACTTGTATGGACGCAGGAGGTAGGGCAACGCAGGAGCAGTTGCCGAGACATGAAGAACACGAAGTTATATCCTTCGTGGTGAATAGGTTTTTAAACTGATTTTGATAATGCATTCACAGTCTTTCCAGCTTGGGAACGAGCGCGGAACCCTTGATAGGGGGATACGCTCTTCGACCGGACGAAGACTTGAGCAAGCATCGCATTTTTTTTAAAATAGCGTCCGAGTCAAACCGTCTTTATAGCGACGGAAAGGCTTCCTTCTTAGCAGCCAAATGCCCTGACATTAGGGGGTTTAATGCGTACTATCGGTCAACCGACAACGCTTTAAAGACAGTAAGACTCGCCGCATTATAGATGCTATCGTTGATTAAGCGACATTAATCCAGGCATCCGGAGTGCAGGCTTTGCCTGCAAGCAGGCAAAGCCTGCACTCCAATTTGCCTCAGATTGAATGGGTAGCTGTCATGTCGCTCAATCAATTCAGTGCTCTATATTTGCCAACAACTTTCAATAATTCCCAGTTAAGATAACTTTGTTCTAATAATTTCGTCAGTGCTGTAATAAAAGGAGACGATAATGTTAAACGAATTTAAATTCCTAACCGACTTAGCTCAATCCTATCTAACCTGGCTCATCAATATATCGGCAGAAGGGGTGGCAGCTTATATTTTGTGCCTGTTTTTCGCTCTGTTTTTGATTCTTGAGTTTTACGAGCCCAGAAAAGATTGGCTCGCCAACCGGTTGCGCCAGTCCTACCGGACCAATATCGGACTGTTCATTTTTAACAGTGTCGCGATGTCGTTATTGCCGCTTCCGTCACTGTTAAGTTTGGCCGGCCAATACGCAGGTACGGGACTGCTTAGCGCTATCTCCAGCCCGGTCTTGAAAGCCGTGCTTTCGTTTTTAGCGATTGATTTGCTGCTGTATCTGCTGCATAAAGCCAGCCATAGCTTTGACTGTTTGTGGATGTTTCATAAGGTGCATCACAACGATCCTTATTTGAATGTTTCAACTGCATTTCGCATTCACTTTCCGGAGCTTGTCATCATCAACCTGATAAAGGCGTTATTAGTGATGGTTTTAGGCATACAGGACACATGGTTGCTGGTGAATGAGGCGATCATTGTCTTTTTCACCCTGCTGCATCACGCTAATATTTCATTAAAAGCTGAAAAGCTCTTGGGCCGAGTCATCATTACACCTTACCTGCACCGGGTTCATCACTCAGTTCAGCGTAATGAACATGACCGTAATTACGGCACGGTTTTGTCGGTATGGGATCGTTTGTTCGGTACTTTGGCGGAGCTGGAACCCGAGGCCATAGGGATTAAAAAAAGCTCGCCGCAAGACTTTGTCAATCTGCTGAAATTCGGTTTTACCATGCCCCACAGATCGTCCGATAAAGCCGCGGTGAGTCTTGAAACGATGATCGCCGAAGCCGCTTATTACAAAGCCGAAAAACGCGGTTTTTATCCAGGTCATGAACTTCGGGATTGGTTGGAAGCAAAAAATGAAATGCTCCGAATGGGTTACGGCGACGAACGGAGCCATCACAACTTATTACAAAAATGGCTGGGCATAACCGAAGTTGATAAGGGCATCAATAGTTCCGTATAACCGCTCGCTAGTATAAATAGAACGTGGAGACAGTCTGTAGCGGTGCCATCTGCGTTCTATTTTCCGATTTTTTTAAAGCCAAAAACGGCATGAACGGAAATCCCCTATAAATTATCGTTAAAAGGAGAGTTTCTTGTACAATAGCCCCGCTATCGTTAAATAGTGGTTTATATCTTCGGCTTCTTAACCCAGGAAAAAATAATGAAAAAAATTAATCTATTAGTTGCGGCGTCTTTGTTGTTTGGCTTATCAAGCGCGGCTGTATACGCCGATACCCTTAATTCCGATAAAGATATTCTCGGTAGCTGGTTTCTGGAATATACCAAAAAATCGCCGGAAGACACTGAAAAAAAACCGATGGGCATGACGTGGGTGCTTAATAACAATCAACTGACCCAAAAAGATATTCCTCAAGTAAGAGGCAACCCTTATGACGCGCCCGCGGTTGATTATGTTGTTGAAGACGGTACTTTAAAAGTCAGCATATTGGGCAGAGCGGGCAAATACGACGTTTATTCTTTAGTGGAAAAAACCGATACGGCAATGGTGCTTAAAGACAATAAGTACGGAACTTATATGTATTTCACTAAAAAATAAGTTAATTCTTGGGATGGGCCTAAACGGAGTTTAGCAAATCAATACTCGAGAATCCGCCTAACTTGTAATACATCGTTATAATTCTGCACATTTCATTTTTAAAAAAACCATCACCACGAAGAGCACAAAAAGGGTCTTCGTGGTGGCTTCTTTAGTTTAACGGCCTTGACTTTGCTCAGCCGGCCGAACCGTTCCTGAGTAAAGACTGCATCTTCATAGGCTAAGGCGCAGTGAAATCCTCAACCACGCCCACATGATTTTTTGAATATTTCCCCGGCGCTTTTGCGTTTATACCGGCGCCCCGCTTAGCGAACGCTTGCCAAAAAAGCTCATAGTCGGCAATGTCACGCACTTTTACCACGGCCAGTAAAGCATCGCGCGCATCTAGGAAGGTCGGATTAACCGGGGTCAGTTTTAGTGAAGCAACCAGATAATCGAGCATTCGGTTTTGAGCCTCGCTAAAAGACAGCCTAGCGCTATCGTTCAGCAACAGCGTATACGCCTCCCACAGCATAGACGCCCAAACTTCACCGCTATTATGCAGTTCCGAATTGTTTGTACCCTTCATATCCGTACCGGGCGCGGCACGAACATTTTTAGGCAGGCCAACGCCATTGCGGATATGTTTGAAGGTCAGAGGATTTTTACGAAGATCGGTAGAATACGGGTAGCGGCGTAAGCCAAACGGATATAAGGCCGGCTGAACGGATGACACATACTGTCCGATTGCGTAAGGTGCCTGGAAGTGTTCATTACCGGCGACACCGCGATCCCGTTCTTTGACTATCGCCAGCAGTGCCAGGAAATCGCTCCAACCTTCGCCCATGGAGCCGCCTTGATTATTGTTCAAGGTGACCAAACGCTGACTCAAAAAGTGTCCCCACTCATGAATAACAATAGTGTTGTCCAAGGCGCCGTTAATCGCATGCCGGTGTGTCATCGTCGCCGTTACCGTTGCTCTTAATAAGGCCAACTTTATAGACAAGCCTACATAGAGATCGATACCCAGCACAGGAATATGAATCGTGTTGTCCCTCCCGCCTAACTCCCTCAATGCTTGATTAACGTTGTTGGCGATAATTACGCCGACGGCACCGGCATTTTGCGCATTCTTTGCTTGATCGACAAACCGGCAATCGCCTCTGTCTATCAAGGCGATAGCGCCGACTAACTCAGCGGCATTGACCAGTGGAGCCTGACAGCCGTCGGTAACGGCACCCGCAGCGCCGGTGGACGTTGTGGGTACGCCATCGTCGACCAAAACAATTCTTTTACCGGTCAAGAAAAATTTCGACGGGCCAAACTCGGCGGACGTCACTGCATAGGGGGTTTCATTACCGTTGACAACCACGACCAATTTATTCAGCCCTTCGTGCGTCCACGGATAAAGCTGCATGGTTGCTGAAGCGCCGTCCAACGGGGTGGTCATATTCGCGTTATCCGTTTTGCCAAAATCATTGACTTCAACGCGCATACGATCTTCGTCTAGGCCGCCCCGACCATAGTTATTTTTCTGTCCATTGCCGCCAGCTTCATCAAAGCCATGATCATACAGCCAGTCATGCATAAAGTTGGCGGTATAAAAAGCTTGCACAATAGCGGCCTTCAATTGTCCGCTGCGGTTTAGATTATCCTGCGCATAAAATTTGTACGAGTAATCGAAGACGTAAGGCGAGGTTTGGTTAGCACGGAGGTCGCCTTTGCTAAAGCCATCGGGAGCATTAAAATCGGCATAAGCATTGACATTATTGCCGACGGTTTGCGTTGCCGCAGCAGGCAACCACGGATCGCAAGTGCTGATCGGCCCGCAGCTTAACGTTATCAGGTTGGAGACAACGCGGCTAACGGGCACTAGCGGCCGGGTGATTAAAGGTGTTAACGCGTCATCGCCATAAGGATTGTCATAAGGCATGGTCGTGGTCTCATCCGCCCAAACGCGATAAGTAAAGGGCGTGTCGTTCCGGGTCATATTGCCGCGCGATAACAACGCACCGTTTACGGCTGAAATAACATAGGCAAAATGGGCTTTATCGTTGCCGCCATCCGTAGTTTGGGTACTGAGTTCGATGTAGTAAGCGGGCTCCAAGCCCTTAGCCAGAGGATACAGGACTTTTTTGATACGTACAGGTTGGGCCAAATCGTGTTTTAGCGGCATCGGTAAGGCCGTTTTCAGGGCGTACCAGTGATAGCTCCCTTGCCGCTTGTGCAATTTTAACTGCTTGGCGGGCAGATATTCCCGATGCAGATCATGGAAGGCCGCTGCAATGGCTTGCATTGCGCTCCAATTGAACGCCACTGCCTTGGCTGTAGCCGCCTGCGGCGCTAAATGGCCGGAAATGGCGGTCAGCTGTAAGGAGCGGTCCAGCAATAAATTCATCTGTTGCGCAAAGACCTCGACACCCTTCACCTGTTGCCCGAGACTTACGATATAACCGCTATCGCCAAGACGATGAATATGCTGTAGTTTGGCGCTCGCTTGCGCCGTTTTGCCAAGTTGATAAAGCGCTGCATAGCGAACTAAATGTCTACGCGCGGCGTGCTCTATAATCGCAGCAGTATTATTTTTTGAGGCGGTCCGTGCCGCGCTGCCGGTACGCTCCGGCGTAGCCCACAGAAAACTCGGCATTTTGCTGCCGTCAATCAGTGCGGCATTTTGGGGTGGTTGCGCCGTTGAATCAGGCCTAATATCGGCAAGTACAGTGTAATTTTCGGGTAAATTACCAGCCCGAGGTGACGGCGCGGCAATAAGCAGGCTGATAGATAAGGCGAAAGTAGCTGAGTTCTTATACATGACGGCCTCTTATTCTAAAAATTCTTGCAAGTATTAAGAAGTAGCCTAGCCATACCTTCTAGGCCCAGTCTCCTGAAACTCTAATGCCGGCGCTGTAGATGCTTGCCAAACCTTAAGCGGGAAGCCGTTCAGGAAAGGTGGGATTATTGGCATATGCACCAACTTAAGAAAAAACGGCGGCTGGACGGGTTATTTACCCGTCCACACGTTTAAGTGATCAAGGCGACCCATTGATAAAAAACGTTACGGTCGGGGCGAATGCCCCGACCGGTACCTGTTAACATTCAATAGCATGGTTCTTAAGTTGGCGCGTATGGGATATACCCCCTCACCCAACCCTCTCCCGCTGGAGAGGGCTTTACGTCGCCTTATCAACTGAGGTATCTATAACGGCGTAGTTACAATTATTTAACGCTAAAACCCAGCGTATAACTTAACGTCCGTTAACGATAACTAAGCTGTTTAATTTAACTCGTCAAGCAATGCTTTAGCTGTTTTCTTTTGCTCAACCGTGCCTTGTTCAAGCACCTCTTTGGCGATGTCTTTAGCGGCATCGGCATCCCCCATATCGACGTAGGCTTTGGCCAAATCCAGTTTTGTTTCCAGTTCGTCCATATCGGTCAGGTCGGATACACCAAACTCTTTATATTGATCGAAATTCTGTCCGCTTTTTGTTGAAAACGTTTCCAGATCAAAATTAAAGTCAAAATCATCGTTTAAATCCAGCAACTCATCCTCAGAGAACTCAATATTTTTATCGTCACGCTCTAAAGCATTAAAATCAACATCCTCAATGTTTTGTGTTTCAGTATTATCCGCATTAAAGTCAAGCGCATACGCTTCAAATCCCTGTTGTTTATCGGCTGGTTTTGTCTCTAAGACGATATCCGATAAAGCGTCGAGCGCGGCAAAATCCTTATCCTCATCATCTACGTCGGTATCCGTTGAGAATGAACCTAACTCGAAATCAATGTCCCTTGTTTGCATTCTGTCGGAAGCGGGATTGGAAGCGATAACGCCTTGATCCGCCTCATCCGATTTTAATGAAAATGAACTTAAATCGAAATCAAGGTCTTCTATTTGGCTGACTGATGACTGACGTGAAGCCGTGTTGGCAGCAATGACACCATGATCCTCTTCATTGGATTCCAGTGAAAATGAACTTAAATCAAAATCAAGGTCTTCTGTTTGCGTTGCCGATGACCGGCGTAAAACTGCGTTGGACGCGATAACGCCCTGATCCGCTTGGTTCGTGTCATCGTCTTCATTGGATTCCAGTGAAAATGAGCTTAAATCAAAATCAAGATCTTCAGCTTGCGATGCTGAAGACCTATCGACACTAGCGTTAGGCGCGATGACACCTTTATCGGCCTCATCCGGTTTGATTGGAAATGAGCTTAAATCAAAATCAAAACTTTCAATTTGTGCTGCTGGAGACTTGTCGATAATAGCGTTGGAAGCGACGGCATCTTCATCCGAATCCATTGAAAAGGAACTTAAGTCAAAATCAATGTCTTGGTTATTTCGCGGCTCATCGGCCGGAGAATCTTCTTCAACTTCAGATGTTGCCAAATCAAAATCCAGTCCATTATTTTTAGACTCGGTTGTTTCTTTAGCAAAACTGACACCGGCCGATCCTCCTGATGAAAACAAAGGCGAGTCAGGACAAATCTCATGGCCCATTTCCGCGGCTTGTTCCCAAAACCCGGCCTCATTTTGCTTGCCTGCCTCAGCCAATTCATTGGCATAGGCTTCAAAAGCCGCTTTGTTTTCGTTAGCGTAAAAAATTTCCAGTAACTTTAATTTACATTCATCGCGATTCGGTTGATCTTTAATCGCCTGTCTTATTAATTCTTCGGCTTGTTGATAACGCCCATAAGCAAGATACACATCAGCCTCGGATACCGGATCGATTTCTCCCTGATCGGTGTCGAATGAATCAAAGTCACTCGGCGTGAATTCGCTTAAGAACGAACTTTCTCCCACCACGCCGGTGTCACGAACGACCGCATCCTCAACAATCGGCACAGAAATATTTTCATCGGGTACGGATCTTTCAATGATACCGGAAGAGGCAAACATACTCTCGGTATTGGTTTCCTCATCCACTTTACGCTTGCGCCACAAAAGCCAACCCAACAAGCTGAGAACAACCGTTCCAATCCCACCGACGCTTATATAATAAGGGTCGATCAAGCTGTCCGCTTCAGCTTGAGCCGTCGGTTTAACAACCACTTTAGCAGCGGGTTTTGCATGATCCGCAGGTTTAGCCGCAACGACTTCGCTTGGCGCCGGCTGAGCAACAACCGGCTGAGTAGCGGGTGGGCTTGCTTGATCCGCAGGCTTAGATGCGACAACTTCGCCGGCTACCGGCTGAACAATAACCGCTTGAGCAGCAGGAGGGCTTTGTTCCGCAGGCTTCGCAGCCTGGCTTGATGCCGGTTGAGGTTGAACAATCCGACTTGCTTCGGCTTGATTTTGCAAAGCCGCAAGCTGTTGATCCTTTAAGGCGATCAATTCCTGCATCATCGCCAGTTGCTTTTCCAGCACGGCTATCTTGCTTTGTATCGCATCATTATCAGCCGATGCGGCTGCGCTTGCTCCCTCTTTTGTCCCTTCGGCTCCGCTTAGGGCCGTTTTACTTTTAACAGCCTTCGGGCTTGCCGATGAAGTATCGCTTGCATTTTGTTCGGTATCTTCGCGGCCGTCGACTGGAGCAACAACGGTACGGCCTTCGGGCGCTACCTTGTTCGGAGCAAGCAGCGTTAGCTGATTATCGACGGGTTTTTCGATTTTAGCCGGAGCAGGCCGTTCAGCTTCGTTCAAGGCAGGCTTTCGCTTTGCCGCTCCGACATAATCCGAAGCGGAGTGATTTCTCCAGGCTTTGGTATGTTGAGCGAATTCCGCTAACGCTTGATGCCTCGATAGTCGTGAAGCTGTTTCCGGTGTAGGCATTTTCAGCATTTTCCCGCTCATTAACGCGTGCACATTGCCTTTATAAAAGGCTTGAGGATTAGCATCATAAATCGCCATCATCATTTGCTCTACGGAAATATCGCTCGAGCCTATTGCACGTTCCGCCACGCTCCAGAGCGTATCGTTGCCAAGTGTGGGCCCATATTCGCCGTCACTGTTTTGCCCAGAGCTATGTGTTTGATATGGAAGCGAAGAAGAAGCAGCCGACGGTTGCGCATAGTGTTGTTCAGTGTCGGTTGGAACCTGCCGGGTGGCCTGATTGTAAGCTGACGGAGGATCCACCAATACCGTAAATTCACGGTACAAATTACCTTTGGGCCAACTGACTTCGAGCAGAAAATCCAAGAACGGTTCTTTCAACGCCTCAGTCGAAGTCAGTTTAATGGTGGCCGAACCATTAGAATGGGTAATCGTTTGAAATTTAATTTTCGATAGAAAAGAGGTCCATGCTACTCCCGCCTGATCGAACTTTTCAGGCGCCGCCAAGCTGACTTTGATGTCGGATGCGCTCTCGCCGGATAAGGTTAACGAAATTTCAGCATTCAGATTTTGATTCAGCGCGGAATGCAATTTAATCTCGCCTATGCCTAACGCGTTACCGTTAGTTGACGCCAGTAACGATAAAACCGCTAAAGTTTTAGTCAATAAACGCACACTGCACTTCTTCGCCATTGTTACCACAATCTCTTACCATCCAGTCAAATATGAAGACAAGCTTAGCCTAGATGTATTTTTTTACCAGCAGCTCTGCTATTTGTACGCTGTTAAGCGCCGCGCCTTTTCGAACATTATCGCCCACCACCCATAAATCGATTCCGAGAGGATGCGAAATATCTTCCCGGATACGCCCGACAAAGACATCGTCATTACCTGACGATTCGGTAACCGCAGTCGGATAACCGCCGTCTTTACGCTCATCGATAACCGTCACGCCGGGCGCTTGCTCAAGCAAGGCTCTGACTGTCGCCGCATCGATTTTTTTACCGGTCTCGATATGCACGGCCTCGGAATGTCCGTAAAACACCGGAACCCGCACTGCGGTTGCATTCACTAAAACCGTGTCATCGCCCAGAATTTTCTTGGTTTCCCAAACCATCTTCATTTCTTCTTTGGTGTAGCCGTTGTCCATGAATACGTCAATCTGCGGCAATACGTTAAAAGCAATCTGTTTAGGATAAACGCTGGCGGTAATGGCTTGCATATTGAGAAGTGCGGCCGTTTGCTTTGCCAACTCTTCTATGGCGTCTTTGCCGGTCCCTGAAACGGCCTGATAGGTGCAAACATTGATACGGGTTATTCCCACCGCATCGTAAATAGGCTTTAACGCCACCAACATCTGGATGGTTGAGCAATTCGGATTGGCGATAATGCCGCGATTTTTATAATCGGCAATTTTTTCGGGATTAACTTCAGGCACCACTAACGGAATATCGTCGTCATAGCGAAACTGCGAGGTGTTATCGATGACGATACAGCCCGCTGCTGCGGCCTTCGGCGCGTATTCCGCGGAAACGGATGCACCCGGTGAAAACAAACCGATTTGCGCCTTGGAAAAATCGAAGGTCGCCAAGTCCTTTACGACTAAAGACCCGCCTTTAAAAGGAATTCTTTTGCCTACCGAATTGCTGCTGGCCAAGGCATAAACCTCGCCGACAGGGAAATTACGCTCTTCCAGAATAGACAGCATGGCTTCACCCACCGCGCCGGTAGCGCCAACCACAGCAACATTATATAACTGGGTCATCCTAGCCTTCCTTCCGCATCACTGAAACACGATCACGCGCCATTGGCACGGCAACGCGGCCTGCATCAATGCCGACCGGTAAAACGACAACTTTCTTTATCATTAACTTTAAAACCTTTTATATCGTGGTAAAACTGGATTGAAAATAAATTAAGGCAACCCGCAATAAATAAACCGTAAAGACAATGGAACGCAGAGGGCGCAGATAATTGATTAACGCAGATTCTTTATCAATTATCCGTGTTTATCATAATCATCTGCGTTCTATATTTATTTTTACCTATACAGCGGCGTTTCATTGCCACTCGGCAACATCATTCCCCTAAAACAGCAAAAACCTTTTGGGTGATTTCATCGACAGTGCCGACACCGGCTATCGAACTGAACTTAACCTGCCGCTCGGGCGCCGAATAATAGCCGACCAACGGTTTGGTCTGTTCATGGTAAACGCTGAGCCGTTTGCGCACGGTTTCTTCTTTGTCATCATCGCGCTGAATCAAAGCTTCGCCGCTCACATCGTCGATACCCTCAACTTTAGGCGGATTAAATTCAACATGGTAAGTGCGGCCTGAGGCCAAATGCACTCTTCTACCGGCCATGCGTTTTACGATTTCTTCATCCTCGACCACGATTTCAATGACCGTATCAATACTAACGCCCATTTCATTCAAGCCTTCGGCCTGTACGATGGTTCGAGGAAAACCGTCCAACAAAAAGCCGTTGGCGCAATCGGCTTGCGCAATACGCTCTTTGATCAAGCCTAAAATAATGTCATCGGAAACCAGTCCGCCGGCATCCATCACTTTTTTTGCGGCAACGCCCAACGGCGTTCCTTCCCTCACCGCGGCTCTCAACATATCACCGGTCGAGATTTGCGGAATAGCATATTTTTCAGTAATAAATTGAGCTTGAGTTCCTTTACCGGAACCGGGACTCCCTAACAGGATGATGCGCATAACTAACTCCATTGTGTCGCTAAGACAGATTTAAACTTTAACATAACACTCATTCGCTTAAGCCGTCCGATAAACCCCAACAAAAAGCGTGACTGATTATTTTATAACACATCAAATTTTATCTCTTGTAAAAATACGTTTATTTCCCTATTCTTATCCAGTTTTTTACCTTCAGGAGAATAATAATGCGTGTTGAAGATTTAATGACTTCAAAAGTATTTACAGTCGAGCAACACGATTTGATTGATCGTGTCTTTTTCTTAATTCATTACGAAAGAATTCGCCACTTACCCGTCGTTGAAAAAGGCAAAGTTATCGGGATTGTATCCGACCGGGATCTGTACAAAGCCCTCGGCCCCAAAAGCAACTCCAACGCAATCGAAGCGCCGACAGGAACCGGCACTGCGGAACTGCATGTGATCCCGAAAAAAGTGCAACACATCATGCATCGCGGCGTCATCACCGTTACCCCCGAAACTTATGCATCGGAAGCGGCCGCAAAAATGGCCGAAAACAAAATCGGCGCATTGCCCGTGGTCGATAAAGACAACAAATTGGTCGGCATATTATCGTCCACCGACATCTTGCGGGTTTTCTCAAAAATCGAAAAAGCCAGCGAAGAAAGAGAAAAAAGAATCTCAGCCGGCGTCAGCCATAAATAAAGTAACGTACTTGCATCAGCACAAAAGCCCCGCATAACGGGGCTTTTTCGTTTTAACCGGCAGTAAATCAGATGACACCTAAAACCCTTGCAGATCCAGACATTCAAGCCGCAACACAAGCTTGGTTAAAATCAGTGATCATTGAATACGGCATTTGCCCGTTCGCAAAACGGGAGCTGGACCGGGGCAGTATTCATTTCAGCGTCAATCGCGACACAACAATCGAACACTGCTTGTTGCGCCTGATCGATGAATGCGAGCGGCTGGACACCGAGTTAGGCATTGAAACCACGCTAGTAATTTATGCGGATGCATTTGCAGAATTCGACGATTATCTGGACTTTCTTGAGGTTGCCGAATCATTGTTAAGCGAACAAGGCTATGACGGCATTTACCAGCTGGCGAGTTTTCATCCCGATTATTGCTTTCAAGGCAGCGATACGGACGATGCGGCCAATTACACCAATCGCTCCCCTTACCCCATGCTGCATTTGCTGCGGGAAAGCAGCCTGGAACAAGCCATCGCCGCTTACCCCGATCCGGAAAATATCCCGCAACATAATATAGAATTAACCCGGAAACTGGGATTAGCCAAAATGCAGGCTTTATTGGCGGCGTGTTATTCGGTTAGCTAAAAACTTGAAAAAAATGCACCACGAAGGCACGAAGAACACGAAGTTTTATTCTGTTCGTGTTCTTCGTGCCTTCGTGGTGAAATAAAAAATGATAAAAACAAGAGAGTTTTTTCGAAGGCCCTATGACTTAACCGCTTCGCCTGCAACTTCGGCTTTTTCGTTGACAGCCGCGTCTTCATCAACTACCGCGTCTTGTTCGGCAACTGCATTGTCATCCTTAACCGCAACTTCCGTTTCTTCGCTTGCCGATGCATCTTCAACGATTTCAGTTAGCGGCGCGCTTTCAACAGCTTCGGTAACGGCGGGGCTCGTTAGAATCGGCACTTGCGGCTTTTGATTTAAAGACGCCATAAAATCGATAAACCAGTCTTGATCTTTAACGCCGGCCATATCCGGATCGGCAAGAATATCGGCGGAAACCGGCAAACTGCCCTTCCCTTTTGAGATTTCCAACGCCGTCAAACAGCCTTCCTTATCGTTACGCAAACCGTAAATACAAGCCAGATTATAAGAAGCCGATCCGGCCTGAATCGCATTGGCCTTTTTAAAATAGCTTGTTGCACTTTCATACAAAGCGTCATTCGCTTCAACCGCTTTAACCCGAGCCAATTCCATATAAGCCACGCCCCCGTCGATTGCCGCGCCCAGATAAGCAGGCTCAATAGTCAGGCAAAAGGAGAATTTAGCGATGGCATCCTGATAAAGATTAGCCGCAGTTTCGCCCGATTTGGTTCTGGCCTGATGCAGCAAAGCGAAGCCCCAATTATATAAAGCCTCGGCCACCAAGGGCTCGTCGGCGACGACCTCGGCGTAGTCATGATAGACTTTGTTAAACAGTTGATCGGCCTTGATGCCTTCACTGCCGCGCGCTTCGGTGGTTTGTTTAATCGCGGCTTTCAACTTGGATCTTTTGGTTAATGACTCAAAAAACGACATGATTTATCTCTCTTGATTTAGTAATTTATAATCGCAGGCTATAGAATAACAGCTGACCCGATAAGCACACCATGCAAATCTGTAAATAGCCGATTACCGACGCCCAATTAAAGAGAGAACCATGAATAAATCAAACGGTTGCGACATTGCCAAAGAAAAAGTCAATCTGGAAACTTCGCAAATCGCCTGGAAGGAATTGCAACGCTTTTTCGCCGCCGGCACTGCGGTATTCGTCGCGTCCGACCTGGATTTAGTCGATGTGGCGTACCAGTTTTCCGTCGACAATAAAGATCAGGTGGCATTATGGCTGCAACACAATCAAGTCGCGTTGGTGTCCGACCGGCAAGCGCTTGAGTGGTTTGATGCCGATGCCGATGTCTGGGCGGTGGTGGTGAAGCCCTGGGTTCTGGTCCAGGAATAAACGCGCCTCCATAACATCAACCATGGAGGCGCGCGTAGCGTATTGTCAAAATCCTGCTTTTTAATGCGCAGTATCATGATGCCATCTGGGCATCATGATAATACAGTTAGGGTTAAGCCCTTGTTTCTTGAAGGTATCGATAGTCGCCTTCACTTCCTGCTTATTCAAATCGATGACGGTGATTGAACCGTCGCTCATGTCCGGCAGGTTTATAAAGCTGTTTTGCACGATCGCGTACTGCTCGTCCGGCGTGATCACGACGTGGTGCGCGCCGCCCGCGGTCGGTATCGCCTTGATCAAGGTCGGTTTGTACTTGTCGCTGATGTCGAAGATGTTGAAATAACCGGGATTCGCGGTGGTGATGTACATCCGGTCGTTTTCGTCGTTGAAATAGATTTCCAACGGCACGCCTTGCTTGACCGAATTGAAATCAAACACTTGCTGGAAGTCAAAGTTCTTGTTGGCCGCATTCCAGGTGCCGGTCCACACCGCGCCGCCGAACATGGTGTTGATGTAAGCCAGCGGCGGATTCGAACCGGGCAGGAACACCGCTTCGACCGGGGATACACCGGACGGGGACGGTTTGTCGGTCAGTTTATGGCTGGACAGTACTTTGCCGCTGGACGCTTCGATAACGGTGACGGTTTCGCCGGCGTCTTTCAAATCCGGGCTGACCGTGCTGGTCACGATGATGCGGTCGATGTCGTCATTGAGAGTGATGCCGTGCGGATAACTGACGAACGCGTCTTTATCGTTCGCGGCAATCACTTTGATCTGTTTGTCGGTTTGCGCATCGCCGACGATCACGTTGTTTGAGCCCATACAGGTCATGTACCAGGTCTTGTTGTCTTTGGAAAAGACCACATCTTCAGCGACTTTACAGTCAGGTATATCGATTTTTTGGGGCCGATAAGGCACATGCGTCATATCCATCACATGCAGCGCGCCGTTGCCGAGTGAGGTGATATAGGCTTTGCTGAGGTCTTTATTATAGAAAATATGATGGGCGACCAAGTCGTCCGGCAATGGTATGTCGTTCAGAATTTTGCCGAAACTTTTCGATGCCGGGTCGACATCGATAATCGCGATGCCTTCGCGTCTTGGCGTTTGACCGGGCTTGCTTTCGTAGTTGGCCATGGCCAGTATTTGCGCCTGTGCCGTTAAAGGGCTCAGCAGCGCCGTGCAAACCAGCACCGAGCGGATAGCTTTGATTATCTGCGTTGTTTTCATTGTGATCTCTCTGAATGTTTGTTGAGGGCCGGCGGCCTGTCCGTGCTTAGACGTGCCGCCGGTCTTTTGCTGCGGCGGGATGTGGATCGAGTGGCTTATTCCCCGGTGGTGGGATCGATCACAGTCCTGATTTGAGAGATACGGTTGGCCGGGAAGCCGCCTTGTTCCGCATGTGCTCTTATGGTTTCTTCATCGGGTGCGATATAGATGCAATACACTTTATCATCGGTCACGTAACTTTCCAGCCACTGAATTTTCGGCCCCATCTCGCAAAGAATACCGCATGATTTCTGCGAAATGCCTTGTAGCTCGCGATAAGCTAAAGAGCCTGCGCCTGGAATTTCGCGTTCGATAATATATTTTGGCATGTGTGTCTCCTGGTTGGTTGTAAAAATAACGACTTGGTTTTTTAAAGCGCTATCACGGTTTCGCTTTAAAAAAATCCCCTAATAAGTCCTGACAGCACTGTTTCAGCGGTGCCGACGATTTTTCGATTTTCATTCTTAATAACGCGCCTTGCCACGCATTGACCAGCAGATCGGCCATGTCTTCAGCCGACTTGTCGGTTCTGACCGTGCCTTGTTGTTGTGCCTGAGCCAGGCCTGCTTGCAATAAATCCCGATAACGAGTGAGCGCGGATTGCAGGGATTTTTGGCAAAGATCGCTGGTATCGCCGATCTCGCCCATTAGATTACCCAGCAGACAGCCGCCTTTGAAGTCAGCCTTCTCCAGCTCTGCAACGCCTTCAGCAAAATAACGTTGTAAAGCGCCGAGCGCATCGCCCTCGGACTGTTGCAGATGTCCGCTTAATTGTTTAATAAACGGCTCGATATAGTGCTGAATGACTTCCGCACCGAAGCGTTCTTTACTGCCGAAATAATTATAAAAAGAACCCTTGGGAATTTGCACCGCATCCAGAATCGCTTTGAGCCCGGTGCCGTGATAGCCCTGCTCCATCAGCAAAGCGACGCCCTGATTTAGCAAGTTTTCCCGATTAATTTGTTTTTTTGTAGTTTCAAGCATGGCTAAATAATACGACCGGTTGTCTTAGATTGTCAAAATGTTTTATTCTCAAACCGACTCCGGCTCCCGAAATCGGTAAAACGTCCCCGCTAAACAGCAAGCCGCTTCCCCCAGGCCGACAAATTCAAACGCCGCAGCAACAGGGTTTGGTATCATAGACCGCTACATCCACTTAACAGGAAGCAACATGGGGAACCCGGTTGAACGCGAACAGTTAAAATCCGATCTTATTCTGCCTTGGCTCATTGTCGGCATGATGCTCACTATGCTGGCGGCCTATATTATTATTTGCCATACCTTGGACGGGCAAATCCGGCAACCGTTGCCGGAAGCCCAGCGCGTATTAATCAGAACGGTATTGTATGCGGTAGCTATCGTCACATTCCCACTGACCAACCTGATCCGGCATATCCAACTGCGCTTGAATCAAACCATGCCGTTTTCCCGGACAACGCAGGGAGCGGCGAACGAAGCAAAACGCCGTTATTTGCTGACCGTCATCGTGTCCATGTCAATGATTGAAGCGGTCGGCGTTTTTGGCTTGGTTATGTTCGTACTGGGCGACGGCTTCAATACCTTGCACATATTCACCGGGCTGTCGGCTTTGGGACTGTTTTTATATCGTCCGAAAGCCGATGAATACTCAGCAATAATTGCAGCCATAGCGGCACAACACCATGAATAACTTATTAGCCGACGCCGATCTCTGCGTCAAATGCGGCTTATGTCTGCCGCATTGTCCCACCTACAACCAAACCCAAAACGAAAACGAATCGCCCCGCGGGCGTATTGCGCTTATTCAAGCGTGGGCCGGCAAGCATCTGGAAACCTCAAAAAAGCTGGTTGAACATATCGACAATTGTCTTTTATGCCGCTCCTGCGAACAAGTTTGTCCTGCTGTAGTACCTTACGGCCGATTGATTAATAATTTTCGCGAACACATACAAACGGAACGGCATTCGACGCTGGCGGTATCGCTACTGAAAACCGTGTCGCAAAATAAAAACGTTAGCCGTTTAGCGGAATCCGGCTTACGGTTTTATCAAACAACTGGTCTGCAAAAAACCGCGCGTTTCTTAAAGTTACCCGAATTGTTAAGGCTGGATAAAATTGACCGGCTATTGCCCGATTACCATAAACCGGCGCCTTTAGCGCCGTATTATCCGGCAACCATTACAGCAAGAGGCCAAGTAGGCCTGTTTATCGGCTGTATGGGATCGTTGCTGGATCATGAGACCGTCGATGCGGCGATCAAGGTATTAACGGCGGCGGGATTTAACGTGGTTATACCCGAGCAACAAACCTGCTGCGGTGCATTGGCTTTGCATGGCGGCGATAGCGAAACGTCCAAGCAACTGGCTTCAATCAATTGCACGGCCTTTGCCGATAAAAATTTGGATGCGATAATCACCATCGCCAGCGGTTGCGGCAGTCAGATGCGGGAATATCAGCAGACCGAGTTGGCCGGAAAAGTGATTGATATTAGCCAGTTTCTGATTAAATCAGCTTGCGATTTCAGCGAGCGCTTATTGCCGTTAACGGCATCGGTATGTCTGCATACGCCGTGCTCATTAAAAAACGTCATGCGCGAAGAGCAAGGCGCGTTAAAGCTGCTGCAACAAATCCCCACTATCAAAATAACGCAACTACCGGCGACCATTCAATGTTGCGGCTCGGCGGGCAGTTATATGCTGGATCATCCGCGCATGGCGCAAGCTTTGTTAAACAACCTGCTGACAGCCGCTTTAGAACCGCAACCCGGTTATCTGGTCAGTTCCAACATCGGCTGCGCTTTGCACATAGCGGCGGGATTAAGGGAACGCGGAATAGCACTGGAAGTGCTTCATCCAATAACGCTTATTGCGCGGCAATTAACAAGTAATCGGATGACGAATTGATTGTGAAAGGCACGGAGGAAAAACTTCGTGCCTTTCATAGTGACATGCCTTGTTAAGGTTCGATCAACAATTAAGCCTTAACTTCTTCATAACGCTGACGGTAATTGTGGCCGTAAAAGATTTCCGTCACTTCCCTATGCAGCTTACTTTCTATTCCGGCTTTTTGTTCGGCGGACAAGTCGCACTCCTTCTCGAATAAATAATTTTCCAGCTCGGTTTCCTTGAGCATCATTTTGGTGTGGAAAATATTTTCCTGATACACGTTCACATCAATCATCTGATAACTTTCTTGCGTATCCAAAGCGATATAGTCCTGAATAGAAGTAATTTTATGATCGATATAATGTTTTTTGCCTGAAACATCACGGGTAAAACCGCGCACTTTATAGTCGATGGTCACCACGTCGGATTCAAAACTGTGAATCAGGTAATTGAGCGCTTTCAACGGCGAAATTCGACCGCAGGTTGAAACGTCAATATCGGCACGAAAGGTACTGATGCCGCTATCCGGATGACTTTCAGGATAAGTGTGTACGGTAATATGGCTTTTATCCAAATGCGCCAGCACGGTTTCAGGCAAAGGACCGGGCGATTGGCTGTTCATGCTCGGCGGCGGCGGCGCTTCGCCCTCGGAGATCAGCATGGTAACGCTGGCGCCTTGCGGGTCATAGTCCTGACGGGCAATATTAAGAATCTGCGCACCGATAATTTCGGCAACATCCTTAAGGATTTGAGTCAGCTTATCGGCATTATAAGCTTCATCGATATATTCGATATAAGCCTGCTGCTGTTCAGCGGGTGCGTAACAAATATCGTAGATATTGAAACTGAGCGACTTTGTTAAATTATTAAAGCCGTGTAATTGCAATTTATTCAAAATAGTTAAACCTCTATAATTTCAAAATCATGGGTGACTTCCACCGCTGCCTTGCTTAGCATTATGGATGCGGAGCAATATTTTTCCGCGGATAATTTTACCGCCCGTTCAACCGCCGCGGCCTTTAAACCGGGACCGCTGACGATAAAATGCAGATGAATTTTACTAAACACACTCGGAACGGCATCGACACGCTCGGCAGTGACCTCAGCCACACACTTTACAATGTCATTTCTGCCTTTTTGTAAAATCTGCACCACATCAAAAGATGAACAACCGCCCACACCCAGCAAAAGCATTTCCATGGGCCGCATACCTATATTACGTCCGCCATGATCGGGCGGACCATCCATAACCACAGCATGTCCACTGCCGGTTTCGCCGACGAACATTACGCCATCGACCCATTTGACTGTTACTTGCATTTGTTTTTCCCGGTTAAAAATGACGCATAGGGTAGCATAAAAAATGCTTATTACCAGAGTGACAATGTTGATTTTTTTGTTAAAATCCTTCATTGTAAGTCTACCTGCCACGACATTGATGATAGATAAATGGTTGCCATGACTCTTAAACCACAAGAACATCCTTACAAAGAAGCGCTGGAACATTTCTTACGTTTTTGCCATGTAAAAAAATATCCGGCCAAAACCACCCTTATTCGGCCCGGCGATACCGGCGACCGGCTGTATTTTATTATGAACGGATCGGTTAGCGTCTGCGTGGAAGACCCCGAAGGCGAACATGAACTGATTTTGGCTTACCTGAATAAAAATGAATTTATCGGCGAAATCGGCATTTTTAAAGAATCCGAAAAACGGAAAGTGAGTGTTATCACCCGCGGGGAATGCCATTTGGCTGAAATAAGCTACGAGCGGCTGCGTCAAATATTAAAAAAAGAGCTAAAGGAACATGGGCCTGACATCTTATTTATGATAGGCGAACAATTATCGTCCCGACTCTTAAACACCAGCCGTAATCTATGCGATTTAGCCTTTATGGACGTCGAAGGACGCATTGCCCGAACCTTGCTGGAGCTGTGTAAAAGCCCCGAAGCAATAACCCATCCTGAAGGTATGCAATTGCATATTTCCCGGCAAGAAATCGGCCACATGGTCAGCTGCTCAAGAGAAATGGCAGGACGCGTTTTAAAAGAACTGGAAAATAAAAAACTGATTACCGCACGCGGTAAAACGATTGTGGTATTCGGTACCCGTTAGAATTAATTTATTGCTCGATAATCAAACGCCGACTGATGCATTATTGGTTTACCCGAGCGCCCTACGGCTTCTTACTCGGGTTCAGCAAAAAACGCCGCATAAGCCATGAATACAAAAATCTAAATACTTCAGCCCATTGCATTGCATCATGACGATCAATGTTAGGCAAAATCACCAAAAACTCTTCGCCGCCCTAACGACCGATAAAATCGTTTTTACGCTTCATTTGGCTTTATAACGTTATAACGTTTACGCGACTTGACGGAGGCAACCGTCTCCGCAAAGATGCCCATCAGCATCGTTGTAAAATTTAAAATAATCGATTGCACTTATGAGTTGAATCTACGTTCAAGGTCAGGCTTAATTCGATTAACTCCCGCTTGCACGTCATAACTTCATTTCTCAACCTTAACGCGGAACACACTCGCGCCAATAATTCGATTTTCCTGATCGGCTTATTGATAAAACCGATGACTCCAAGCTCGAAAGAATCGGCCGGAAATTCCAACTCAGCGGTCACCATTAACACCGGAATAATGCCGTTTAAACCGGCATTAACACATCCGGCAAAATTAAATCAGTGCCTTGAGCACAGACCGATTGCCTATCTAATTTAAAAATAAGCTAAATCCGCTGTCCAAAAAAACTCAACAATATCACCTTTATGATAAATACCGCCGAGAAAAGCTTTGATTAACAGCCAGCCATCCTGATCATCGATGAGTACTATTTTTATCATTTTCTTATCGTAAGCATATGCCTATATCTACAAATTACTTGACGAAACTTAGCTAAATCATATAATGTTTAACCCTTCAAAATTAAGGTTTTTATTATCCTTCCCTGAAAAAAACGCCTGAGTCTTCAGCAAAGAAGAGATCGATTGTTTAAATAAGCTTACAGCGTTTTCAAATTCAGTTAATTACTAAAAAATATCAAACCAATGGTATGGCTGGAGTGCGTGCTTCGCCTGTACTAGCGGCAATAATGATGACATAGGCTGAATGATTGGTAACTCCTTTAAATTGAAAACGCTGTAACTCACTATAGCCAAACCAAGGCGTTTATCTCAAAAACAACAAAACTTCACTTATGCAACACTCCTTAATCAAGCGCAATTATCCGACTCTCATTGGTCGGCTATCTTACCCTTTTCAAATAACAACTAAGAGCAGCTTATGAGAATCAACATGCCGGTAACCCAGACGGAGTATTCGCTTAAAAAGACGGATTCCATCGTATCCAAGACCAACTTGTTAGGGGTAATTACTTACATCAACGAAGACTTTATTCGCGTCAGCGGCTTTACCCAAGAAGAACTGGTCGGCTCCGAGCATAATATAGTGCGGCATCCCGACATGCCGCCGGAAGCGTTTGAAGACATGTGGCAAACCTTGAAAGAAGGCCGCCCTTGGACCGGCATCGTCAAAAATCGCTGTAAAAACGGTGATTTTTACTGGGTTTTAGCCAATACCACCCCTTTTTATGAAGAAGGTCGACAGGTCGGTTACCTGTCGGTGCGCACCAAACCCCGTCGCGAACAAATCGATGAAGCGGATAATGCCTACCGATTATTTAAAGAAGGCAAGGCCGGAAACCTGAAAATCCGGAACGGAAAAGTCATCAAGCACACCGTTTTAACCAAGCTGAATCCGTTCAAGGAACTCACGCTCAAAAGCCGTTTAGTCTATGTTATCGGAATGTTAAGTGCGCTGATGATACTGATTGGCGGCATGGGTTTGCATGGTATGCAGGATACCACTCGGAGTTTACGCACCGTATATGAGGACCGCACCGTGCCGATGGCCCAGATTGCCGCCATTCAAAAACTGATACTGACCAACCGGCTGCTCATTACCGCAGCCTTGGTCACACCCACGACCGAGGTGATAAAGAATAATACGGCCGAAGTGGAGCAAAACATCGCAGAAATAAGTAAAACCTGGGATGCTTACATGGGCACTTATCTCACCCCCAAGGAAAAGCAACTGGCTGAAAAATTTGCCGAAGACAGAAAAATCTTCGTTGCGGAAGGCCTGAAACCCGCTATATCGGCCCTACGCGCCAACGATATTGCACAAGCCAACACGATTATCGGCACCAAAATTCGCCCTCTCTATGAGCCCGTTAGCGACGAAATTCAAAGCCTTTTACAATTGCAAATAGACGTTGCCCAGCAGGAATACGATGCCGCAAGGTCAAGCTTTATCAGCACCCGCAACATCGCTATCGGCTTGGTTGCGTTAGGCGTAGTGCTGGCCTTGATCATGGGCTTTACCCTGCTGCGCGCTATTGTGCGTCCGCTTGAAAGGGTTATCAACCTGCTCTACCATATGGCCCACGGCAGCCAAAAGAATATTGAGATTGAACGCCGAGACGAAATCGGCAAAATGATGGAAGCGCTTAAATTGCTGCAAAGCAAATTCGGTTTCGATCTAGCCGAAAGCAAGCGTATCAATAACGAAAATATGCGCATCAAAATCGGCCTGGACAACGTCAGCACCGGCGTAATGATCGCCGACAACGCACGCAATATCATTTATGTGAACAAATCGGTAGTCGAGATTCTCAGCACGGCCGAAACGGATATTCGTAAACAGCTGCCCAACTTCTCCGCCACCAATTTAATCGGCGCCAGTATTGATGTTTTTCACACAAACCCCACGCACCAAGCGCAGATGCTATCTACTTTTAACAATATATATACCGCCCGAATGAATCTCGGCGGGCGCTCCATGGTGGTCAAGGCCAGTCCGGTCATTAACGAGCAGGGACAGCGTCTGGGCGCGGTGGCCGAATGGCAGGACCGCTCCATTGAAGTCGAGGTGGAACAAGAAGTGGCCGCCATTGTTCATGGCGCGGTGATGGGCGACTTCACCCGACGCATCGACATGCAGGGTAAGGAAGAGTTCTTTAAACAACTGGGCGAAGGCCTTAACGAGCTGCTGGACATGACCGAGACCGGCATCAATGACGTGATGCGCGTACTGGGCGCGTTGTCCCATAGCGACCTGACCCAAACCATCAGCAACGACTATGCCGGCAGTTTCGGACAACTCAAGGATGATGCCAACACCACGGTGGACAAACTGAAGGACGTCATCAACCAAATCAAAGAAGCCACCGACAATATCAACACCGGCTCCAAAGAAATCGCCTCCGGCAACAACGACTTGTCGCACCGCACCGAAGAGCAAGCCGCCAGTCTGGAGCAAACCGCGGCCAGCATGGAACAGTTGACCTCCACCGTGCAGCATAATGCCGCCAATGCCAAACAGGCCAACCAACTGGCCGTCGACGCCTCCGCTATCGCAGGCAAAGGTGTTGAAGTGGTCGGTCAAGTGGTTAGGACCATGGAAGACATTAACGACTCTTCGCGCCGGATCGGCGACATTATTTCGGTCATTGACGACATCGCTTTCCAAACCAACATCCTGGCCTTGAACGCCGCTGTCGAAGCGGCGCGCGCCGGCGAACAAGGCCGGGGTTTTGCGGTCGTCGCGGTCGAAGTGCGCAACCTCGCGCAACGCGCGGCGACCGCCGCCGGAGAAATCAAGCATCTGATTGACGATTCGGTGACAAAAGTCTCCGACGGCAGTAAATTGGTCACCCAAGCCGGATTGACCATGGAAGACATCGTCAATTCCATCCGCGGCGTGACCGTGATGATGTCCGAAATCAGCTCCGCTTCGGCGGAACAAACCGCCGGCATCGAGCAAGTCAATCAGGCCATCGGCCAAATGGACGATGTCACCCAGCAAAACGCCGCTTTAGTGGAACAAGCCGCCGCTGCGGCCGAGTCATTGGAAGAACAGGCGCACAGCCTCTCGATCACGGTCGCGCAATTCAAAGTGGACAACGACTCTCGCACGGCACGGAGCGGCGCATCTAAAGCCGTTTCTTTTCATGCCGCGCCTCCTCAAAAAGAAACGGCACAGGCTAGAACGGCAAGCGCTAAAAAACCGGCAGCCGTCAAACCTAAACCCATTCCGCAGTCTTCCAGCGATGAATGGGAAGAGTTTTAGTTTTTAACGACCAACAAACCACAAATAGGCGCTTCTATGACCTATAGGGCCGATATTTTGCCTCATATATAAGGCTGCCGATACGACACAGGCAATTGAATAACAAGTATTTTCTCAGGCCTAGCTAAGGAACGTGCATGAAATAATTTGAGCATTTGATTCTCCTCGCCCTCACAACCCTCTCCAGCAGGAGAGGGAGCCAGTTGCCGACGTTATTTCATGCTCGTTCCGAAGTTATTTCATGCACATTCCTAAGCCCACCGACAAGGTGAAACATCGGTAAACCAATTTCAGCAAAAAACTTACACTCCATCTACGCCAAGTTTTACTATTTCATTTCTTTAATGTGCTGAGTAGTTACTATTAAACTGAATTTAAAAACGCGGCAAGCATGTCCAGAAATTTATCTTTTTGCAAATAACCGATCACTCTATAAGCATCGCGCTCTTGTTGATCGGGACCGAAGAAAAGTATCGCGGGCGGGCCGATCAGATTAAATTTTCTCAGCAATGCCTGGTCCGCCGGTAAATTTTGCGTAACATCGGCCTGCACCAACACCACAGACGATAAAACGTCCCTAACCTTGGGATCGGAAAAAGTATAAACCGCCATTTCCTTACACGATGCGCACCAGTCGGCGTAAAAATCAAGCATAACCCAGCGTCCCTGGGCATGGGCTTCAGCTAGGGTTTGCTGCAACTGTTCCGCTGATTTGACCTTTTGAAACGGCAGCGGCGGCGGTTCTTCGCAGGCGACGGCGGCAACACATAAAAGCTGCATGGCATCGCGTTGCCGATGTGTAGCAATGCCTACCGACAAAAACGCCGCATAAGTCAACACCATCAGTCCGATGCCTTTCCAGAGCTTTTTCCAGCCCAGATACATCAACGGGAAAATCAGCAATGCCAGCCAAAGCAACTGAGTCGCAGGCGGCGGCAGGATACGCCCCAATAACCAAATCGCCACCGCCAGCAAGCCTATGCCGAAAACGGCCTTGGTCACATTCATCCAAGCTCCGCTTTTGGGCAACAATTTCCCGGCCGAAGTCCCGATAATCAGCAGCGGTATGCCCATGCCCATGCCCAACGAAAATAACGCCACGCCTCCCAACATCGCATCACCGGTTTGGCCGATGTAAATCAATGCTCCCGCCAGTGGCGCGGTAATGCACGGCCCTACCGCCAACGCCGACAGCGCGCCCATTATCGCCGCGCCCAACGCATTTCCGCCGTGTTGTTTGGCGCTGATAATCACGATTCTATTTTGGATAAAATCAGGCATTTGCAAATTAAACAAGCCAAGCATCGAGCAAGCCAACAACACAAAGATGCCGCTAAAAACACTAATCACCCACGGTTCCTGAAAAAAGGCTTGCAGGTTATTGCCGAAAAGACCGGCTAATACGCCGAAAATCGTATAAGTCGCAGCGGACGCCAGTACGTAACTCAGCGACAACAAAAAAGCTCTGCGGGTGGTTAATCGCCTGCCCTGGCCTACGATGATGCCGGAAAGAATCGGAATCATCGGAAACACGCAGGGCGTAAACGCCAATAACAAACCAAAACCGAGGAAACTAAAAATAATCAGCCACAGCGATCTGCCACCTATCGAAGCGGCGATACTGTCCTGTTCCGACATGAGCGACGATAAACGATCGAAAGCGGAAGTCAATCCCCACCCGTTGAGACCGTCATCCGGCAAGTCGAAACTAACGGTTTGTTGTACAGGCATATAACAAACGCCTACATCGGCGCAGCCTTGAAAAGTGACTTCCAATACCAGCTTATTCAGTTTCGGATCCTGACGTTGAACAGCAATATCCACCTCAAGGTGGTCACGAAAAACTTCCACATCACCGAAAATATTATCGTGCTTGGCATGGCCTGGAGGAAAAGCCTGCTCCCCCACTTTGATGCCGAGCGTCAACGAAACGAATTTGAATTTGTTTCGGTACAGGTAATAGCCGTTCGCGATATGCCAGGAGAGTCTCAGCCTGTCTGATGTTTTCGCCTTGGCGGTGAACTGGAAAGCCTGCTCGGCCGGCAGGACATCCTCTGCGTCGATAGCGTAAGCCTGACCGGCAAAGCAGAATGCCAGACAACATAAAAATCTCAGGATTGAGATTTTAACCATAAGCAATCTCTCCAGTAAGTTATAAATTGACAACAGCTGCAAACTTAATAATCCGGAGCGGCCCGGAAGGTCCAAATAACCGAGAGATTACCGAAGAACCCGTCACCCAATTGAACTTGCTGGAACGGTCCCCGGATATTTCTCGCCTTTTGGGAGTTCAAATCTTCGTAAATCGGTAAGCCGACCGACCCGCGCAATTTGAAGTTGCCGCCCAAGGCATTAAGAAAGCGGTAGTCGGAAACGAATGCCAGATTGGTGACGGTGCCGCCGCTGTTGCCGGCCTTAATGCCCCGGTCTGTATTTTTCTCGCTGTAGCCGGCATCCATTTCGACACCGATCATCCAGTCGTAGTTTGGCGTGTAGTGCAAGGCCAGACCGGCGGTAGCCACATCGCCGAAGGCAAAGCGGTCATCATTTTCGGGATTGACGTTATAAAGAGCCGAAGCGTGCAACCAGAAGTCTTTCCAGCGCTGAGAGTAAAGCATCCCGCCGGTAAAAGTCGCGGTTCCTTTACCCAGTTGCAGACCCGCCGCCTGGAGCGCGCCGGTCGCATCCCGATTACCGTTGAAACGGCCGGAAGGCAAGCTGGTGCCGAGCAGCACGGTGGCGAACTTGTCCCACCGGGTGCTGCGCCATAGGTTATAACGCCCTTCAAGGCTGATGTCGCCGAGCCCGTTGGTGTTATCGTTTGTTTCACCGAATCTTCCGGGCAGAACTCCCGGCGGTTGCGTTTGGCTCAGGGTAGTCAGCCTTTTTTCGAACCAAGGCACGTTCATGAACAGCGCAAGCTTGTCGGTCGGCGAGTAATTGAAGGTCAGGGCTTGTTGCTGCACCTGCATTTCCTTCGGTGCTCTTGGTTGAGCTATGTTGCCATGGATGAAACTATCTGGATCCACACCGTTGGAGCCGATCTTAAGATTGTCTTTTTGTGTATAACCGTAAACCATACCGGCGCTGAAATTGCCCTTGCCCGGCGTTACCGCAGTGCGAATCCGAAACGGCGCGGTCGTGCCGACCGGCGATACGTCATCGTAGGCAATATTGAAGTCGATCACTTCGCCGCCTTGTTTGACAACGAACGCTTCGGCCTCCTCGCGCTTGGCGAACGCGATGTAGTTGGGCACCATGTCAGGAATCACACTGCTGCCGATCACATAAGTGGCCGTTTCCGCATCCACTAACTTACCCGAAACCCAATCGTGCACTTGCACCGACTTGAATGCGGATAGGCCGCCCGCATCCTCGACTTCCCGCAACATACAAGCGACGCCGCAGGTATATTCCTTGGCTCCATCTTTGTAGACCAATTCGGCGGCGCTCTTTTGGTACTGATCAATGTACATGCCGCAGACTCTACAGCTTTCGCGTTTGTGTGTTTGCTCGGCCGATACCCATGTAGAAAGCAAGGCAAAGTAAAAAAAGACCAGCATGAACGCTATTTTAATGACCGTTTTCATAAAAAACTCCTTTATTTAGAATCGTTGTAAAGCGTTTTTCAAATTCATCGATACCGGCATCGCCGGTAATTTTGTCCCGGACAATACCTTGCCCGTCGATAATGAAAGTCGTCGGCAGACCGATGACACTAAATTGTTTGGCTATCAAGCCGTATTCATCGATCAGCATGGGATAAGTCAGGTTTTCAAACGGTTTAAGCCGCGGATCGGTTTTGTCCAGTCGGCTTTCATTAATCGCCACCGGAATAAATCCCCGATCTTTGTATTTTTGATAGAGCAGCTCCAGCGATAAAAGAATCTGTTTGTCGCAGAAACCGCAATCAATGGACCAAAAGCGCAGTAGCGCGACTTTGCCCTTAATGTTTTTAGGCAAGGTAACGGGATTGCCATTGATGTCGGTTAAGGTGACATTCGGAGCCGTATCTCCAATCTGTAATCCTCCTCGTTTATTACATCCGCTGAGCGCAACAACAATTAACAGGCTCAGTAGCGTGAGTTTCAAATAGGACATCATGTTCATGTCCGGTGATCCAGCGATTCAATGATGGCGGGGGTCACCTCCTGAAAGCGGATGATGGATTTGCCTTTATGATCTTCCATGAATTCCTGCGCCGCTTCCCGGTCCTTAAACGGCAGTAATTCATGCCCCATCGGGCCCAATACGTCCGAACCGAGCACATAAAAAGCCGATTTGGCATCGATCAACTCCACTTCGTAATAGTCGGTGACGTAAATATCCTTGATGGTTTCCGCCGACTTTCCGGGCGTATATTTGGCGGTATCGAAGATATGTTTGAACATGTCTTTCGCGCCGTCGTAAAAATAGTACGTACCATCCTTAAACATGATTTGAGCGACCCATTTCGGGTATTTGTAGACAAACATGCCGCATACCGGGCAGCGGTCGGATTTTTTGATCGTAATTGCGGGTTCGTCGCCGTAGCTGACGGTTACACTAAAAAGCAAAAACAGCCAAAATACGATTTTAAGAACACCGGCCGTAGGGTGCAGCGTGTTAATAAACGACTTCATAAGCAATCACCAAACTTGAGGATACGATTTCATAACTGACCAGCGCGGTAAACACGGCGAATAAAATAACGGAGGCCAGCGCCAGTTTGCGGATGAAGCCGCCAAGCATGGCTTGCAGGCTTTCGACCTGACGAAAAGGCAGCAATGCGCCGACGCCAAGACCCGACACCACGGCGCCGAACAGCAACAGATAAAGCAGGTAGCCGATATAGCTGTACTCTTCCATGATGATGCAGAACGGACAGTGATGGGTCGGCAGCTCATAAATGTACAGCGAGATGAAGGACACGATAGAAACCAGCGAGACGATAAACATCAGCAAGCTCAGCGCGGCATACAGATAGCCGCCTAAGCCTTTCAGGTAGAAAAAAATCCCGCAAAGCAAAGTGCATGAAACGGTGCTGTAAAAAACCCACATCATCGACAACGCCGGCAATGAGGCAATTTCCGAACCGATACCGGTTACCCGCTCGCTGCTGAACAAACTGCCGCAGCAAGAGGTAATCACATCCGCCTTCATGCTCAGAAAGTAGGCGCTCTCCAGAACCGCCTCCAGCAGGATAAACGGCGTAACGCACGCCAACAGCAGGTATTTCTTTTTGATCAGCGGGTAATCGTAACCCTGATTGTCGGCATAATTTAAAACCAGCCACAGCCCGGCCACAATAAAGTTGAAAATTTTCAATACCAGCGTCGGATAGCCGAAGCCGTCGACGTTTAAGGTACCGGCAGCGCACATCGCACCGACAAACAGCGGAGTCAGGCTATCGGCGGTAAATATGAACAAAAACAGCGACAGCAGTTGCAGCCCGAACACATACGACAACAGTGTCGAAATCAAATAAGTTTTACGTTCCAGCACCAACTGCACTTCGTGGCCGCTTTGTATATCCCAATGTCTTAGTATTTGCACCCCGTAAAATACGGCATACAACACCATGCCGCTGCCTACATAGGCGGCCAGCAGATTGGCGATGACGGTAGGATGCAGGATCACGGCTACCTCTCGATTTGGCCGTCGCGAAGATTGACCACCCGGTCCACCATCGAAGATTCATAGACCAATGGATCATGGCTGGTGATGATCACGGTTTTGCCTTCCGCCTTGAATTTTTCGATAATTTCCATGAAGCGGTACGACAGTTTGCTATCCAGATGAGCGGTCGGTTCATCGGCAATGATGATATGCGGGTCGTTGATCAAAGCGCGCACGATAGAGGCCCGCTGGGCTTCGCCGCCGGACAGCCATTCCACCTTCGACGCCGCCTTGTTGGCGATATTCAGCTCGGACAGACCTTTCATCGCCTTGATTTTCAGCTGGGAACGCTTTTCTCCCAGCGGATAAGCAGGCAACATCACGTTTTCCAATACCGAAATGCCCTTGATCAGATTCGGTTGTTGGAAAATGAAACCGAAGGTCTTGCGCCGTATATCGGTTAAGAAACGTTCCGGCAGACTGGTGATTTCACGTCCTTGCAAGTTTACCCGCCCCGCCGAAGGCCGGCTCATGCAACCGACGATGCTTAACAGCGTGGTTTTGCCCGAACCGCTGGGGCCTTTCAGCACGGTGACCTGATTTTCCGCTATATGCAGATTGACGCTGTTCAGCGCCGAAAACTCGCTGGGATTACCGGCGTTAAACACTTTTCTGACATTCATTAGTTCGATCATGACTATTCTCCGGTAAATCGCATCGCCGAATCCGGGTCGATGGTCGCAGCCCGCCAGATTGGGACGATGGTTGCCACGGTATAAGGCACCACGGTCAGAAAAAACAGCGTGGTCAGTTGTTCGAGATTGACAAACGGCGTCAGCTCAAAATTGGGATAAAGGCTGGACCAACCTTTTAGCGCCGGTTCGAAGACAATGGAACCGGTAAAAAACACATGTATATAAGCCAAAATCACGCCGGTAAAAAATGCCGTCAGCGAAATCATCGCGCCTTCCCAAAACTTCATCTGGATCACGTCCGAGGTTTCCCAGCCGACCGCCTTGAGTATGCCGATTTCGCGTCTTTCACCGGCACTCAGGCCCGAAGCCTTGTCCCAGGCGAAAATAACGAAAGCAAGCACGGCCGCTGAGAAAATGACGATCATCATGCCGCCTCGCCAATTGAAAATGGAATCGTAAGTTCTGAGGATTTCATCCCGAATAATCGGCCGGGCATCGGGCAGGTGTTTTTTTATTTTCGACGCCACCATCGCCACCTCGCTGGGATTATTGACGACAACGGTAAGATCGGTCACATGACTGTTATCGATGCCGAACAGTTTTCTAAAGTCTTCCCCGGTAATCAGCATCAAATCGGAGGAAACCAGTTCGGATTGAGAGGACAAAACGCCCGCTATCCTGAAGTTCAACACCTTGCCGTCAAAGGCGCGGAACGGCATGTAATCATCCTTGCCGATAGCGCGAAGACGGGCAATGCCGTTGCCGATAATCAGCGTTCCGGGTTCGAGCTTCGCTCCGTTCAGTTCAAATAGGGGTTTGACTGCTTCTCCGCCGGAGTCGTTTTCAACCACCGTAGTCTTGGCCGACGGCTTGGCGGCATCGTTGCCTGGCGGGGTCAGCAACGTGTAGTTGGCGCTGACCAGACTGTCGTAATAATAGCCCCATAACCGGCTTTCGACGGAGGCCACGCCACGGATGTTTTTAATAGTTTCGACATAAGCAAGTGGAAAAAGATCATGCCGCCCGGCAACGATTTTTTGCACCACAATTTCCGGCGCGCCGTTCAGAATCAACGCAGCTTCTTTTTTAATCGCGTAAGTAAAAAACATCGTCGAAGCCAGAATAAACACGATCAGCGTATATAAAGCCAGCAAGCCGAAGTTTTTCACCTTTCTGCGCAACAACGAAGACAGGGTGAAATCGATAATATAACGTTGCTTTTCAATCCAATGTGTCATGGGCGAGCGATAATCCTTTCGGGTGGCTGGGTAAACGAACCGGACGGGAAGTGTTCCAGCGACAACGGATGATCCTGGAACGCGGTGTTCAAGTCGGCTTGCGACAGATGCCGGGTATAGCGGGCTTCGGTGAACAGGCACAAATCGGTAAGCTGTAGTGTCTTGACCAGCGCCGCTTTTTCTTCGAGGTTTTCCCGCCCGGCCTTTTCGCTAAAGGAAGCATGTACCAACAGCAAGCCCAACAACAAGATGCCGCCGGATAAATACAAAAAGAATAACGAGGAATTTCTCATCGGCAGTACTCAAAAAAGTGCGTGGTCGTTTCAGGTTTTTCTGTGAGTAATATCGGATAGCCGAATCCCCCGATTGCAAAGGCCAGTCAATCTCCCGTATATTCGAATTATTCGTAAATGATGGACATGCAATAATTATTATAAAACTCAAATATCACCAAGCTTAACTCAGTTAATCAGGCAGGATATATGCCTAGTTTAATTTAACTATATTGCTCAACATATTAAACAAAACATGGGATATATAAAATAATTAAACTGTGTTATATCGCCTATTAACTACGTTAAATAACATAGTTTAATAGAGTATTAATTCACTGCTTAGCGGGTATTATTGAATAACCCGGCCGTATGGAGCTAAGGGACTGAATACTTACAATAATCCTTGTTCATTCATAAACAAATGAGCGTATCCAGTCTATCCTCACACACAAACCCTGCCCCAAGCGACAGGCTCCAATCGCTGTCATGGGTGATGTAATAAAGTGCGGGGATTTGTATAGAGTCCGAAGTGAATAAAGCGACATCGTTCCCACGCTCCGGCGTGGGAATGCCGAAGCACCGCTCTAGCGGTACGGGACGCAGGAGCGTCCCTCACTGCGTTCCCACGCCGGAGAGACTGTGAAAGTATTCGTTTTAGAACTAAAGCAAAAGCAGTCACCACGAAGACACGAAGTTTTCAATACACTGAATTAAATAATTATTTTTCCTTCGTGCTCTTCGTGCCTTCGTGGTGAAGAGTTTTTTAAACCGATTTTGATAATACTTTCACAGTCTCCGGAGCGTGGGAACGATAACAGGCCCTCTCCAGGCTTTGCGTCGCTATATTAATTCCGGGCTCCATAATATGGTGCTATTTGTTTTGACATAAAGCGTAGATAAGCTCTGTCTAGCTTAGGGCGCGCTGTGCCCGCCCTACCCGACTTTTGTTATGGTGCCGCCAGCCGATGCCACAGCTGCTTTAGTTCCCTGACCAGCCGTTGCCTATCGGTTTCCGTTGCCGGAATTTCCTGCGTTTCTGGTTTTATATTCGGTTCAGGCGCGTTCTCAACAACAATAAAGGTTCCCGGAATCATGCCCATCCAGCAACTCCACGGCACCACGCCGGTCTCGGCGGGCGTGAATTCAATGACTTGCAAGCCCGGTTGCAACTTAATCTCAAGCCCGTATTGAGGAACCACAATCGCCTTGTTGCATTCGTTTAATTCCTTGGCGTTGATCGCCCATTTAACCGGAATGCCTTTGCGTAACGTGAATTTGTTCGGCTTGAAGCCGGCGCCAAGCACATCCATATGAATGGTTTGCTCGGTTTCGCAAATGGGACTTTCCGAGACTGTCGGCGACAATTGCTGCGAGACGCGGGCAACCAGGGTATTAAAATCAACGCCGGTACCGGTAACCGCCAAGCCTCGATTCAGCATAATCGCTCCCAAGGCCATAACGATCACCCCGGAAGCCTTTAGCAATTTAGGCGTCAAATTTGCTGAGAGTAAGCTGGTCAAAAAACCAAAACCCAGCAACAACGGCAAGGTGCCGATAGCGAAAAAGAACAGAATCGCCGCGCCCTGAGACCAACTGCCGGTTCCGGCAGCCATTACATACATGGCTTGCAGCGGCCCGCAAATAATCATCAAGCCATTCAACAAGCCGATCACGAACGGATTACTGTGCTTGCGATATTCCTTGCCGACAAAGCGCATCACGAACTTCGGCGCCTTAAACTGAAAATGACTCAGCACCGGAAATACTTCCAGCATATGCAAGCCGAACAGCATCAAAAAAATTCCCGCGGCAACACCGACAGCGCCTTGTGTATAGGGCGTGAACGCCACAACTGAGCCGAATGCGCCGAACAGCGCGCCGATAAGGGTATAAGAAATAGTTTTGCCGATGCCGTAAAGAACATGCGTAGCGTAGGATTTATGGCCGCCGGTAGCGGATTTTGCGGTATAACCGAGAATCAGCGGGCCGCACATGCCGACGCAGTGAAAGCTGGTCAGGAAACCGATCAGGACCAATAAGCCATAGCTCATGTCGCGACTGAATTTGGGCATGTCGGAGTGATTCATAAACCAGCTGTCGAGCCAAAGAATAAAACCGATGCCAAAAAGCGCAAACATGACCGCGGCGATCTTTTTTAAGGTACGCAGTAAAGCGCCAGACCGATGAGCCAGGTTAGGCTGGAGACTCTCGTTATGAATGGTCATAAGGGAATTTGATATAGTGAAGCTATCGGGTGAATAGAAGGCCGGACAGGACTGCCAGGACGGATAATATGATGGGAGATATAAACACAATGCAGGATAGTAAATACTTAGTATCTCGGTCAAGCAAGAATTTATTCCCTCCACTCGAACCTGATTTTCAACTAAGTAAATCCGGCTATATGTAATTTAATTAATACCCTAACATTAATGCCAAATCAAGTTGAATATTAATTGACTTAACTATGAAAATTGTCTTAAATAAATTTTAATTAACATATAGGGTATTCGATGAAGCACATATCTACAGAAACGCATTCCACCGACATAGAACCGGCTAAAGCAAAAATCACAATCGGCGAGCGCAGCTCTAAAGGCGAATTAGTCGTCAAGGGCGTCGCTACCGCCGTAGCCGCGGCAACAATCATTGAAACCGGCAAAAGCGTAATAACGACACTGGCCAAACATCCGCTGGTTATGTTCAGCTTGGGCATTGCCGCGGGGTTTTTAACGCATAAATATCGTAAGGAGATTATTTTAATCACCAGCAAAACCGCCGAACAAAGCAAGGATTTTGTTTTGCGGCAAAAAGAAAACCTTAAAGACCTGATTGCCGAAAGTCAGGAAGCCGTTGAACAAAAGGACGACGCTAAATAATAGTTTTAGAGCCGAATCCTGTTTTCTTTTGTTTTATTTTAATCTTCATAAGGAGCAGTTATGTCACATCTACACGCTATAGCCGGTCAAGTAAAGTCCGGCGCCGGAACAGCAGCATCAATGAACAACATGACTTTGGGCTCAATGATGAGCGAGGGCATGGGAACTATAATGAAATCGTCAGGCCTTGCCGCATCAGCCGGTTCCAGTGCGGGGAAAAGCGTTATCGGAAAAATTTTCACGCACCCGTTGGCACTTCTCGGTCTCGGTGTCGTTGCGGGCTGTTATATTTATAAATATCGCAAGTCTATCATCTCAGCTTCCGGCAAAGCCCGATAGCAGGATGTTGGGCAGTTCGCAGGGAACGCCGCACCTACCCTTTAACCGCCCCCAAGGTACGCACAGCGTATGCCGCTTGATTAATCAAACCCGGAATAGAGTGTTGTTTTGTAGCAATGGAAGCATTTTAACGGGCAACCTTGCGTAGCAACATAAGCGTTTTGAAAGCCCTGAAATCCCACTACAAACGGACGTTGAAATGAAATCTTCGCACATCGATAACCTAACCCACGGTAAAGTAGTTCATACATTGAACCGGCGAGTGCGTATTATTGCGCCGATTCTGCACAAAGATCCCGAGCGCGCCTGTATTCTGGGAATTTTGCTGCAAAAGCGGGACGGCATCGAACACGTGCGCACGGTTCCCGATATTGCTTCCATAGTCATCCATTTTGATCCCGATAAATTGCCGAAAACCAAGCTGCTCACTGTTCTGGATACGTTGCTGGCGAATCTGGGCAAAAAAAAATCCACGGCTGCAAATAACACCGCGCAATTAATGCCTGCCGAAGCCGATGAGCACCTCGCCGAGCAGGAATTCAACCTCAGCATAGACGGCATGAGTTGCGTGTCCTGCGCCCTGTTGATCGAAATGCTGTTGAAGCGGGATCCGCGTATTTCCTCGGCAAACGTCAATTACGCGACAGAAACCGCTACGGTGACCGGTCGAACGACTAAAGAAAATGTCTGCCTGTTGATCGGCAACATGGGCTATCCGGCGCAGAATATGGACAGCTTGGCTCAACGTCAAATGATGATCGCGCGCGAACAGCAGCGCTTGGTTGACGCCAGGCGGCGCGCTCTTATAGCGGCAACACTAAGCTTGCCCGTTATGGTTATCGGCATGGTCGCGCCCTCCTCCCGATTTTGGCACTGGGCGCAGCATTTACTCGCCACGCCTATCGTGCTTTGGGCGGGACGACCGTTCTTTGAAAAAGCGATAAAACTGGCTCGGCAACGCGCCACCAATATGGACAGCCTGATTGCTATTGGAGTGGCGGCGTCCTATGGTTATAGCGTAGCATCCCTACTGTCCGGTAAACGGGGACAGTACTTCGATTCCGCGACCGGGATCATTACTTTCGTCCTGATCGGCCGCTACCTGGAGGAAAAAGCCAAAGGCAAAGCCCATGAAGCGATTCGCTCGTTGGTTGATTTGCAACCGCAAAACGCCACCGTCATGCACGGCAACAAAAAAGTCCTGATCAGCATCGACCAGGTTCACGTTAATGACATCTTGCTGATTCGCCCCGGCGAAAAAATTCCGACTGACGGTATCGTGATGGACGGGCTTTCTACTGTCGATGAGTCAATGGTGACCGGCGAAAGCCTGCCTGTTGTCAAGGAACATGGCCATCGCTTGATGGGCGGCTGCATTAACGGCAATGGCGTCCTAAAAATGCGCGTCACCGCGGTCGGTACCGATACTGTACTGGCCAACATTATTCACATGGTGGACCAGGCCCAGTCGTCCAAATTACCCATCCAAAAAACCGTGGATCGTATTTCCGCTGTGTTTGTGCCTTCCGTGATAGCGGTATCATCAGCGACATTCCTGGCTTGGCTCGCGCTTGGACTGGGTTTTCGAAGCGCTTTCAGTAATGCGGTAACGGTGCTGCTGATCGCCTGCCCCTGTTCGCTCGGCTTGGCGACACCGATGGCGACCATGGTCGGCACCGGGCAAGCGGCGCGGCGCGGGGTTTACATCCGTAACGGGGAAAGCCTGGAGCAGGCATCGAAGTTGACTACAATCCTATTCGATAAAACCGGAACCATTACCGAAGGCAAGCCGCAAGTTACCGATTTTATTGCCGTTGCTAAAAACAGCGAGCAGCGCATATTAACCTTGGCCGCAGCGGCTGAATCCGGCTCCGAGCATTTTTTGGCGAAAACAATAGTCGCTTATGCCCAGACACGCCATGTCAGCCCGGTTACGGTCGAAGCATTTACCAATGTTCCAGGTCACGGCATTCATGCGCGCGTCGATGGTTGCGACGTTCTGATCGGTAACCGCTCCTGGCTTGAAGACTCGGGCATTGATTTAAAAACCTTGAGCAAACGCGCCGTCCCCTTAACCGAGCAAGGCAAAACTCCGGTTTATGTCAGCGTAGACGGCAAAGCCGCGGCACTGTTCGGCATCGCCGACCGGCCCAGAGCAAACGCCGCTAAAGCGATCGAAAGACTGCGCAAACTTGGCATCAACCCGATAATGGTCACCGGCGATACCGAACAAACCGCTCGTTATATTGCCGATCAGGTAGGCATCGATATAGTCGTTGCCTTTGCTAAACCGGATCGAAAACTCGAAATTGTCCGCGACTTGCAAGCTCAAGGTAATACAGTAGGCATGATCGGCGACGGCATTAACGATGCCCCCGCTCTGGCGGCGGCCGATGTCAGTTTTGCTATCGGGACGGGTACCGATGTCGCGATCGAAACAGCGGATCTTACCTTGGTCAGCGGCGACATCAGTAAGGTCGCCGATGTCATGGAATTAAGCGGAGCCACCTTGACCGTCATCAAGCAAAACCTGTTCTGGGCCTTGGCTTACAACACGGTTGCCATTCCGGTGGCGGCGATGGGCAAGCTTAACCCGATGATTGCATCGGGTGCGATGGCCTTAAGTTCTATTTCGGTAGTACTGAATTCTTTGAGGTTGCAGCGTAAATAGAGGGATGGGGGCAAGCACTTTTCCTCATAGGCACATAGCTTCAAAAAATGTGGGTATGCCGGTTTATGCCCAATATTTCGATGGTGGAATATGGAAACGGCTATCAATATACCCACGCCCGAACACTGAACTGCCTGAATTCGCCGCCTAGCCGTCATAGAACCTGAACGTCACGTCTTTAGCGGAAAGGTTATCGTTGCCTCTAAAGATACCAATGCCTCCCGTCGTTTTAATTCGGCATCAACCAAAAATTATAGGATTTGTTTATCCTATGTCTTACCTATATTCACTTTTTCCTTTTGTTACGAAGTAGGATTGCAATGGAAACTCTCTTCATCCACACTGCCAAATCTAAAAAACATTCAATTATTGCCGAGAGTCTTTATGAGATATTATTTATTTTACAGTTTGGTCTTGATCAACGCGGTTACTTTACCCTGTGAGGCGGCTGAACTCTCGCGCGAGCAAGTTATAGCCACCATAGCCGGCGCTGGAAATAATCAACCAAAATTCCACAATAAAGACCTTTCCGGTTTGGATTTATCAGGAATCGATTTTAAAGGCGCAGATTTATTTTCAGCAAACCTGGACGGATGCAATCTCAGTGAAACGAAACTAATGGGAGCCAATCTCAATCGAGCCCAGATCCGTAAAGCTATGTTGAATAGAGCCGATTTATCCGGCGCCGGCTTGTATGCCGTGGTATTGGATAGCTCCGATTTGACCGATGCCAACCTGACTGGAAGCCGTATCATCGGGTTATTGAACAACGTCAACCTGACTAATGCCAAATTGAACAATGCCAATCTTGGCGCTGATATGGCCAATCAAGGCATGGCGCCGGCGCGAGTTGAAATGAACAATGCCGTACTCAATGGCGTCGATTTAAGCGGCGCTAATCTTATCCATGCCGTGATGCCATATGCGAAACTGCAAAACGCCAACTTATCTAAAGCTCGTTTTCAGTGGGCGGATTTGTCAGGGGCAAAATTGAACGGGGCCGATGTCTCTGAAGCGGATTTTCACAATGCTAATCTGGAAGGGGCGAGTTTCAAAAACGTTAGCGGGGTAGAAACTGCATTAGGGTTAAAAAATAAGTGACTGTCGGATGTAAAACTCTGCACTTGAGCTGACGGTGTCAAATATTAGTTTGAATTGATCCTGACATTGACTGTCTCGGTTCGGCCAAAACCGGACTATCAGCTAAATTTGGCCATGTTTCATCCTGATTCAACATTTTTTATTGACTGTTTTGTAGTTAAGTTAGTGTTACGAATTATGATAACTAAACCGGTGGGCTAGGAACTATGATTTTCGCTATATCAAATTTTTTAGCACGCAGCTTGAAATTTGCGTCTTCGATTATTTTATAAGATAGTTCTATTCGCTTAAAAGCGCTCCATGACTGGAAAACTCCAGACTTTTTTGTTTTTGAACTTCTTAATATTAACTTGATTAATACTAATGCTCGTTTTGCAATGTACTTCTGATGAGTGCTTGGTTGTGGTATGTCAATATAATCTTCTAAAATTCCCATTAACATTTCTGTTTGTAAGCTTAGAAATAATAAATGTCTATGATAATTACCTAATGGGTAGTGCTTGGGTGTTTTTGTTGGTTTGCCTAAATTTTCGGTAAAATATTTTGGAAAAAAAATCAATCTACTTCTTTCTGTTCCAATTATAGAGTTGACAAAATTCTTACTCGGATCATGTTTTAAATTTGGAATGATTTTTCCGATTGAATTGTTATCTTTCCATTGTTTATTCCAATCACATAGACCAGCAACCAAATTATCCCAACAATTCGGATAGCTTTTTGATAAGTCAGAGAACTCTTCGCTTTCAGTACTCTTCGCATTGATAATAGTAGCAATAATGAATGGGTCTTTAGGTAAACATATATTATGGCCTGTTGTATCAATCGATTGTTTTGGTAAAAGTTGTAGGGATAAGCGATCAAATAGTTTTTCTGCTAATAACTGAAGGTTCCCTGTATCCGATTGATCATTTTCATAATTAATTTTATATACCTCATCATACCTTGAGTTTATAGCATAATTTATAGTGTCTTCTAGTGAAGTTTTTGGTTTTATTTTTATGTAGAGTGTTGCAACTATTCCGATGCCATAGGGGTAACGAAAGCTTTCAAACTTGATGTGCTGGCTTTTGGTCTCTATTGTTAATTTTGGAATATTATATTTTAGAGGCAATAAATGTGACCAAATTTTAGAGCGAGATCTCTCTTCAAATAGAATCGAAGCATAATCTTTTTTAGAGCGTATTTTTGGATTATCTAGTTCAAGATATTTTTTCCAAAAAAATGACTGATTAAGACTATCTTCCCATGTTGAATCTTTTATAGTATTCCATGGGGGTGACCAGACACCAGATTGCCGTTCTAGTGTGTCTTTAAATACTTGCCTATAGACTCCTTCACCAACCTCAAATTCTTTTATCTTTAACAAACTAACAGTCCATATACAAGAAAAACGCAATTGTTTAATTTCCATACTAATTATTCCAATGATATGTTTTTTCTTTCATAATAAGCAGAATTGCATTATTATTCATCTTCTCTTTGGAGAAAGTTACAACGAAAAACCTCCTGGGGCTGTAACTCCCTAAGGTTTTTTTCGTAGAGGCGGCGCTTATTTTATAGCTAACTATAAGCAAAACCGGATCCTTGAACCCATCATGTGAGTTTATGGGTTAGACAATTAAGCGGGAAAAGTAAGCGAAAGTTTGCTTTTCCCTTTTAAACAAAAAATTCATTACAGGGCTTTTCCCCTAATTCCTCTTCTTTTTTTGCTTCCCTTTTTAAAGGGGTTCTTGCTTTGTGCATTTTATCTTGGCTTATTCCATACCAAGTGATATCTCCGCCAATTTTTTTTATATCCTGTAATAGGTTATATAGTTCCTTATAATCTTTTAAATTATCCATTCGTGTTTCTAAGCTATCCTGTTCTGGCAAACAAGGTTTTTCCCAGGCAATATGAATAGTAGGAATAAACCAGCTCTGATTTGTCCCTTTTATATCAACTCTAAAGCGGTTCGTAACTGGTTGGTGCTGGTCTTCATCCTCTGAGCTGCTATACCAAAGCGGTGGAAATTTTATATTTTTTACTGTTGATAGTTGTTCAAAAACAACCAAGGGTTCTCTATACTCGAAAGTAATTAATCGAGAGATACCACCTAAATTAGGAGTCGGAATGGGGTGTATTTTATTGATTATGAATTTTATTAAAAGCCTATGCTGAGTTGCTTCTTTATTCTCTGGTTTAGCAATAGAAATATGGTCAGACTCGGAAACTTTTTCAGGCTCTTCCCAATATCTGTGTCCTGATAACGTAGTAACTATTGGATTGAATATCCTATTTAAGATGGGATTTAAAAACTCTAAGCGATTAACGCGAATAAATTTATCTTCTATCAATTCTACCCCATATATTTCTTCTGGAAGTTTCTTAGTAAGATTAAAAAACTGGTTATCAAGATCATTCAGCCAATGGTTGTCTGCACTTGAACGCAAGTCAAGCGCTTGTGCATTACCAAATAGTTTTATAATTAGATGGTTTGCATAATCCGAACCCAAGGATGGAGAAGCCAAAAGAAAAAATCCAAGTTTATATTGTGGAAAAAATTCAAGTTGTTCCCGTAATACAAGCTTGCGAGCAATAATGCCTCCCATACTATGGCAAACGAAAATGATGTTTTTGCATTCGGCGACGTTGTCTAGTTTAAATAAACTACTTTTAAGATTTTGGACGACATTGTCTAAATCATACGAACCGCTGGCAAAACCTGTTTCATAGGAATAAACATAAATACCTACTGATTCGATTTCCGGCTCTTCTTTTAGAAGAGTAGGCCAATATGAACCGGTGGAGGCATTTGTCCAACATTCTGTGCTGCTTGAATTTATACCATGAACAAAGACCACCACTGTATCACTACTAGGCTCGCGTTCCCATTTACCACCTAATTTATCACTCATCGCTTATCCTCAAACTAAAACCTATTAAGGTATATAGTGGTGCAAATACAATAATTAATCCATCAATATTAATAGGGTTTTTCGCTTGGTAGGGTGCCTCACCTCGACAGTCCGGTTTGGGTCGAACTGAGACAGTCAATGCCAGATAAAGCTGAGACTCGTTTTAGAATCTGTTAGGTCAAGTCCAGTGTTTTACCTGTCAGATGAGCCTTAACGACTACCAATAAATATGCCGCCAACTATGAAGCTCAAAATCCGATGAGAAACGGTTTGGATCCATCATAAATGGCGACATGTTTATAATTCGTTCGGCTTATTCCTTGCCTATTTGGTAGATTTCTTTCTCGTTGTCTTCGACGATTTTTCCGCTAGCAGCATCCACTTCCAACTTAATTTCCCCCTTGTCGGCAGTTTTGATGTCGAACTCGTAGGAAGCGCTACCATCGGACTCGATTTCATACTCGACTTCTACAACTTCGCCCGCATGGGCTTTTAGCGCGATTTCCTTGGCTTGCTCCAAGCTTATTTTGGTTTTTTCCTTGAATAAGGAATCGTCACCATTTTCTACTTCCTGTTCTTCCTCGGTTATTTTGCCCTTGTTGGCATCGCATTCAAGCTCCCAGCTCTTGCCGTCTTTGCCTAGAATTTCGAATTCATAAGTGGGAGCGCCACGCTCGTCTTTGAACTCAAGTTTGACAACTTCGCCATCGCGTTTTCCTAAAGCCGCTTTCAAACAGGTTTCCATGCTGCTCTTGGTTTCCGGCATTTTAATATCGGCCATTGCAGGCGCACAGACTGCAAATGCAATGTTCGCGATCAGGATTTTTTGGATTGTGTTCATGAAAGCTCTCCTAAAAAATTATAGTCCCACCCTATTTGTGGGCAATTTTATTATACCCCCCTAATAGAATCCTTTGTTCCGTTAAAATGACGCAGTTAGACTCATACGAAAACTGACTGGTTCAACCGGATGCAAGTGTATATCATCGATACCGGCTGCGTCTTCGCCGGGCAGTCGGGACCTGTAATAGTAGTCGATGGCACTGTCCTTTCTATTAAGGAGATTGAACATCTCCGCTTGTACTGTCCAGTTCTTATTGAACGCGTAGCCCAGCATTGCCGATAACATGGCGGTCGGCTTCGAGCGGACACTGTTATCCTCGATCAGTGACCGGGGACCGAAGTAACGCAGGCGCGGCCCGCCGAAAAAGCCGCCGAACAGGTCATGGAACGTAACGCCCGAGGCGGCGACGGTTTCGATTGAGCCCGGAATATAATTACCTTCGGGAGCATCACCGCGAAAACGCGACTTGGAATAACTGAAATCAGCATCGAACGTCAACCAATCGGTAAGCGAATAGTAATTTGCCCACTCTACTCCGTACCGTCTGCTTGGACGGCCGGCTTCAGTCGTGCCTGCATCGCCTACGAACAACAGTTCGGAATCAATATCCAGCCACCATAGCGACAACGTGCTTTGCAAACCCTGAATCCAGTTGCTGCGTACACCGACTTCCGCACCGTAAGTACGTGCAAGCGGAACGGCCGGTTTGATCGGATTACCGTCAACATCAACCGATTTCCCGGTAGCCGGGTCAACCCGGATATTCACGCCACGAGCATCGTTACTGTGAAACCCTAGGCCGCCGTTGAGATAATATTCAGTATCCGCCCAAGGCCCAAACACTATGCCGAACTTGGGACTGACAAGACCGTCCGTAGTGTTACCGTTGTTATCGGGAATATTGCTGTTCGCCACATTAAAACGAAATCCATCAAAACGCACACCGAGACGGGTGCGCAACCAGTCATTCCAATGGGTTTTGTTTTCCGCATAAGGGCTGATACCGGTCATCCACACATCATCTTCACGTACTGTGAAGTAACGCTGTTGGGCTTGCGTTAACAACAGACCGTTATGGATATTATCGTTACGGATTTGCAGCCCAAGCGTAGTTTCGGAGTCGGCGCCGCCCAGTTGATGAAAAAAACTATGGCTCGCCTTAAGACCGGATACCCAGCGTTTGTCTGGCTGCGCAAACTGATCGCCCCGAATCGGATCATTCAGGAAATAAGTGAAATTCGAGTATAAATGCATATCAGTATAAAGCCCATACGCCATTAACTGGGTAGCCCCGGCTGCGTTCTGCCGGTGCCATTCGGCGGTCAGACTGTAACGCTGGCTGTTGCCGCCATCGGTCGGGTCGATGTTCCCGAACCGGCCAATCAAACCGGAATCTACGGCGCGCTTGGGAATTTGATCGGTTGCTTTCCAGTCGGCTTTATAGGCCATCGCAGTGACGCTCCAGCCGGAATCGTCGTGCTCTTTGCTATAACGCAGCACACCGTTATATTTACGATAATCATTGCTCACTGTCCACGGACCGCCGTTATTTACGACTTCTCCGCCATAAAGCAGGTTACCGTCGCCCAATTTGCGCGATCCGGTGGACAGCCCCCGATAATAATCGAAACTGCCGCCGGTAAACTTGGCCATAGTACCCGGCAGCTCGTTGAAGTATTGGATATTGGCCGCACCGGTGCTTGAAAAATCCCCGTTTTCCGCATAATAGTTGCCTTTTTGATAGCGGAGCGTCTTTATTAACTCGGGAATCAGAAAGTTTGTATCGGTCCAGCCTTGCCCGTGCGCGTTGGAGACTTGGTTGACCGGCACACCGTCTATCTGCGTCAAAAAGTCCGTACCGTGATCGAGATTAAAGCCGCGCAAATAATACTGGTTCGCCTTGCCTTCGCCACTGTGCTGCGAAGCGATCAGGCCGGGTACGGTTTCGAGGATTTCGCCGGGACGGCTGATCGGGCGATATTTCAATTGCTCCTGCCCGACATTGCCTTGAGAGGCGCTATCGGCAATACCGACTTGTGAATCGGCGCGTTGGCTAACAAGCATTTCCGAAAGCACCACCGGTTCCTTGTCCTTCGCTTTGGTTTTAGCTTTGCCGCTTGCAGCGTCGGCAGATGGCTGAGCATAGACGCTGTTGCCGAGCAAACAGGCAAAGACCAACAAAGCCAGACGCGCAGCCAGAATACCCACACCGTGCAACAGCATCGTTGCCAGCATAAATCCCAGCGCGAATGACAAAAGACTGGCCGAAGCGGGCATTTCCTGACCGTGCGCGTAACCATGAAAAAAGGCAAAAAAAACCACGATAAGCACACTGACCGTAGCTTGAAAACGAATACTGCTGATAACCAAAAAACCGAAAACAACCACGGAAAGCAGAATCATCATTTCGACGCCGGGTACGGTCACGCCGATCACACCGACCAGCCCCCCGATACTCATCACGCCGACGAACGCCAACGGAAGCTGCCAAACAGCTCGGCCACCCAATTGCGCGGCCCAAACACCGACTGCCAGCATAGTCAGGAGATGATCCCATCCGTGCAAAGGATGATTGAAGCCGTTATACCAGCCGCTTATTAAGTGGCTGCCGGTATGGGCTTGGACCAGTGAGGGCGATAATGATAGAAACAGCCCCAATAAAGGCAACAATTTGTTTTTATTTATGCTCATAAAACCTCGGTTAATTCGAATTTACATCAAACTCTCGCACACAGCGCATTATAATTTTTTCCTTAAAAATCATTATATCTACAGGCGCTTAAAAATATTTATTCACCAAGAAGGCGCAAAGACAATAAAACTGCGTGCCGTCGTGGTGAATGCTTACCTGCTATTAATGATAAGTTACTGTAATTTATCCAGTCTATTCGACATCGTTCCCACGCTCCGGCGCTCGTCTTTATACACAAGTATCTGCGGAACACCCTCATTCCGGCAGGGATACCGGAATGCAATGTAGCGCGTGCCGTGCGCGCCCTACAGACTGATTGTCGCCAACCCCCGGTAGATGTATGTATAACGATGAGGCTCCCGCTTGAGAGCATAACCATCTACACAACTTTTTGTATTATAAATACAAGGAGTTATAAGTCGATAAGCGCCCTCTCCTGCTGGAGAGGGTTGGGGTGAGGAGAATAAAATCAACTGCTTACACCTTACTTATCTCAACCTTTTTTCTCAAAGGAGAGAGGGCCGGAACTTGTGTAGATGCTTATGACTTGAGAGCCGGCGCAATAAAATCCTACTCACATCATTGACCTTCGTCGTCTATAACTTGAAAATAGCCCTCTCCAGCGCCCGAACTCGCGGGCGATTCACCTCTAAAAAGAAAACCGACATGCAAATAGTATTTCACAAGATCTTTTCCGATTCTAAAAAGCAATACGTAGAACAGAAGCTGCAAGCCTCCTATCAAAACCTATTGCCTGCCAATGCAGCCCTATCGGATCAGGATTTCGATAGTTTATCCACCGGAGTTATCGAAAATCTTTCCGATAAGCCGCTCCCCATCGCCGAAGCTAGCGATTTTTATGAGCTCACGCCGAAACAAACAGTCGAAATAGAAGCCAGAAAAAGATGCGCAGTAATGACCCTTGCCAGGGAATTTCCTCTGCTTGAGGGCGAGATTATTGAAGAAGACTTTTTTTCCTATTTGATCGAGCCTTTCGGGGATGCGCCTGCCGATACGCCGGTGTTGAGACGAAAAACCAATTATTCCGAGCATTACTACCTGTTTAGCCATTTACGATTGCACAACGGCAATTTGGAACTGCTGCCGCAAGCAACTCTCGACCAAGCGGTTCATGCACCGCTCAGAAACGTAGCGAATTCTGCCGCTACCGATATAGCCAAGCAATTAGGTAGCGGATTGGTCGCCGGCATAGGCGGCAAAATCGGCGCGCTGATCTTCGATTCCATCTTCCCGCCGGGCGTTCCCAGCTATTTCGATCAAGTTTACGATGAAATAAAAAAGATCGTCGGCCAAGCCTTGACCGCAAACACCATCGACGAAATCAACGGACGGATCAACGGTACTCAGGCTTGGGTGAAAAACTCCTACACGCCGAGAAAAGAAGTGACCAACCCGTCAACCTCCCGAAGAGACCTGTTTAACGACGTCACGCCCTTTGTCAACCTGCTCTATACCGAGGCCGTGCAAACCCTCATGCTGACCCGATACGCCAAAGAGGGATTCAGTGTGTTCATGATAGCGGCCGGGGTTCATTTGGCCTTGTTACAGGAACAGGCCTTGGTCGATCCGGATCACCCGAATCCCGAAGAATCGTCTTTCGCAATTTCGGTTAAGCTCAATGCCCAGCTTTATTATGACCATGCCGTCAAAACCTATAATGAATTAATTGCCGATAGAAAAGGCAAAGTGAAGCTAGAGTACAACCCATTCGTCGATTGCATGGGCAATAGCTGTGTCAGTAAGCCCCGTTATTTCTGGCAAGACGATGTCACCGGAGAAAGCAGCGGCTTGTATGAAGGCAGCAAGGACGGCCCCTCCGCTCAAGAAAGCGCGCAAGCCGCTCTCGACGCCCATGTGAATAGCGTGGTCAACCAACTTATCTCAACGCTTGGAAATCCGCTGGACACCACGGAACAATGGCGAAAACTGACGGCTAATCCGATTCCGAAAATCTAAAATAGAATCTGTGTGGGAGCTTGGAGTGTAGAGGCTGATTGGTCAGCCTCTACACTCCAAGCTATTTGTACTTCCAAAAAGAGTGGTTTGATTTGCAGTAGATATGTAGGCCTGAAAATAACCAGTTATGTGCTCAGGCATATAGATTATAACCTTGAAAAAATAATATGAGAGCGATATGACAGAGACAGTTGAAGATAAGACTCTAAATTTATACCCAATTGATTATCCATTTGAGACTCTTGTGGTAAGAATAAAAGCGGAACCAGCCAAACTTAAACTAGACCCTGATTTCCAGAGAAAATACAAATGGGATAAAGATGGTTGGGTAAGGTCTTCAAAGTTCATTGAATCATGCCTAATGAGAATTCCTTTGCCATCATGTTATCTTGCTGAGGATGAAAACGGGCGACACATGGTGATTGATGGCGTACAACGCTTAACAACTATTACTCGCTTCTTCAATGACGAGTTTGCGTTAGAAGGGATGACTACCTTTAAAGAATTAGAAGGTAAAAAGTTTTCAGAACTTGGTTCATTACAATCCGAGCTAGAGTCAACAACCATTCGGTGCATTATTCTTCGAAAGGAAAATCCAAAAAGCCTAGTTAGAGAAATATTTTCACGACTAAACCAAGGAGCCGTTGAGCTATCAGATCAAGAAATTAGGCATGCACTCTATCCAGGAAGCCTTGATGAGTTGTTAACCGAACTGGGTAGTCATCCACTTATAAAGCGGTTTGGGCTAGCAAAAGATTCCGATGTTGAAAGAGATAGCCTTGAGCCAGAAGAGCAAGTTCTTCGATTTTTTGCATTTTTAGATGACCCTGAGCTATCTGGATTTAATACAAATTTAAAAGATTTTTTAGATAATTATATGGAGAGCAAGTCACAGCTCAATCAGGAATCTATTAATAACCATAAGGATAAATATACGAAAGCGCTTCAAAATTGCATCGACGTATTTGGTGATGCTAGTTTCACAAATCCTGCTGCGGAAAAGAAGAGAAAAGGATTAGTTCATTATGACCTGTTAATGCTAAGTGTAGGGCAGCTTGACTATGAGGTCGCTATCAGTAAAAAGACGGAAATTCAGCAAGCATATCTTAACCTTTGCCAAAGCGACGACTTTAAAAGAACATTATCAGGGGGGTTGCAAAATAAATCCTCAATCTTGAGGAGGAAAGCAAGTTGGGCTGAATTGTTGGAGGCTGCGATTAATGCAAGCTAGAGCAGCAGAGTTATATGAGAAATATGAAAATCTCTATGACCTATTGGTTTCGATAATTCAAGTATCTGAGCAACGAGTAATATCAGAAGAACCCGATGATCTGTTTTCTGATAATGTAAATTTCTTTGTTAAGTCTTATATGATAAACATATGTTCATATTTAGAGGCTTATATACAGGATCTTGCTTTTGAATATGCCAAAGTCGTCAACGAGAGGGTAAGAAACGCGAAAATACCTCATAACTTTATATACTGGAAAGTTGCGAAAGAAGTAAAAGATAAAGATCTGGAGTTTAAAGAGGCTAACTATCCTGCTGATAAGAAAGAGATATCCGAAAGTGTTTCTGCTAATCCTTATAAAACGATTAAGTTATATAGACTATTGGGAGTAGACTTAACCTCTGAAGCAAGCTTCAATGCCAACAAAGAGTTAGTCAATTCAGTAGTTATAAAAAGAAACAATATTGTTCATCACAATGATAGTGCAATGGATGTCTCATTCTCAGACCTAATCATAAATATTGAGGCTTTTAAAAAGTATATGGAGGCTATAAAGTGTGCAGTAGTGCATGCTACGAATAGCACATAACAAGGCTCTGCACGCAGAAAGATTACTCGCTACGCTCCTAATTTTCTGGTTAGGACGGAGTTCCGCTGGTTCCCAAGCTGGAGCTCTCATCGTTATACACATCTCGCTGTAGGCCGGAATAAGCCTGTCCGCGCCTTAGCCAGGGGGCGCATCGCGCCCCATTCCGTAGCCCAAAGCGTACAGGATATTTTAATTATTGCATCGTTCCCACGCTCCGGCGTGGGAATGCAGTAGTAGACGCTCCAGCGTCCCGCAACGCTGGAGCGTTGCAGACTGAATTCCCACGCCGGAGCGTGGGAACTATAAACCCTGGCTGTCACCGGGCGGGCTTACTTGGGCCCTATGGGTATTCCGGCCTACGTCCAGTCTTGAACGGATT
>JAPLRU010000061.1 GCA_026399025.1 Methylobacter sp. | reverse complement strand
TTCGGTCGGAAGATTATGCCAAGGCCTATTGCCGCATTTCAAGCTATTTGCAAACTATGGCAAATAAGGGATATAACCCGCTCATTGCTGTGCAATTGGCTTTGGCGGGTAAGTTTGATATTTAGGGGGCGAGTAGTTACCATAAAATAATTCAATAGTCCGGCTAGGACAAACCGTTTTAATCGGTTTCATAGGCTGTAAAAGTGCCGGTTTTATGGCATATCATGCTTTAAGGTTGCGACGATTTTAGCCCGGCTTGTCTCGATATTTAATGGCCGATACGACATTCAGTTAATTATCAACATGTATTATTATTCCTATCTTATTCTTTTAAAAGGATGTTTTTTCTTGTATGATTTAATTTTCCGATGCGGACCGATGCCGGCGTCCGCCTGCTTGGCTGGACTACTTACACGGCCAAGCCGATTAAAATGACAATGGAACCGGTTGTTTAAGCACGTGCTATTATTTTATGGCGTTTAAATTGCTTATTTACTGATTATAAATTAAAAGGTTTGTAACATGTCCGAACAGAAACAAGAAGGCGAAAAGAGTGGTAAATCGCTTAAATCCCTTATCATCATCATCGTCGGGGCTTTAGTTTTATTAGCCGCGGGCGCAGGCGCTACTTTCTTCTTCATGAAAGGGAGTGTGACTCACGAAGAAAAAGTTGAGGTTGTTGTAGAAAAACTCTATTTTGATATGGGAAAACCTCTGGTGATTAATTTTCCTAAAGGGGCAATGGCTCTGCACGGACGTATTACGCTATCTTTTTTGGCTGAAGGCGCCGAGACGATTGAAGTTTTGAAAAAAAATGAACCGATGATACGAAATAATCTGTTGATGCTGATTGGCGGTCAGGATGCAGCCGTTTTAAATACCCACGAAGGAAAAGAAACTCTGCGTAAAGCCATATTAGACAATGTGAACGACGTCTTAAAGAAAATGGCCGGAAAAGGTCATCAGGTTGCCGAGATATTTTTTACCTCATTTGTAATGCAATAACATGAGTGATTTACTCTCGCAGGCGGAAATCGATGCCCTGCTCAATGGCGTCAGCGATGGGGATATTGAAACCGAGGATGACTCCGAGTTTTACTCCGAAGCGGGCGCCGAAGAATTCAACGAAAAAGGCATTGTTAGAGAGTATGACTTTGCCAGTCAGGAAAGAATTGTTCGCGGCCGTATGCCAACCCTGGAAATGGTCAACGAACGGTTCGCTCGATTTATCCGCATTTCGTTATTCAACTTCCTACGCCGCTCGGCGGAAATTTTCATATCCGGCATTCAAGTTCAAAAATTTTCCGAATATATCCAAGGCCTGCTGGTTCCTACCAATTTAACGATTGTCCGGTTTAACCCCTTGCGCGGTAAGGCCTTGATCGTTATCGATCCGCGTCTGGTGTTTACCGTGGTGGACAACTTCTTCGGCGGTGCCGGGCAGTTTTATAATCAAACCGAAGGCCGGGAATTCACTGCGACCGAAATGCGCGTGGTCCGCATCATCATTGAAATGATTTTCAAAGATTTAAAAGAAGCCTGGAAGCCGGTGATGGAGCTCGATTTTGAATATGTCGGCGCGGAAATCAATCCGCGTTTCGCCAACATTATCGGTCCTGGAGAAATCATCGTCATTTCCACCATTCATGTTGAGCTGGAAGGCGGCGGCGGCGACGTCAACATTGCCATGCCTTATGCAATGCTCGAACCTATCCGCGAATTGCTGGACGCCATCAGTAGCGACAGCGGCGAGGTCGACGGCAGTTGGCAGGCGGCGTTACGGAGCGAAGTGCTCAGGGCGAAAGTCAGCGTGAACAGTCTTCTGGCGGAAAAAAACATGACCATAAGAGAGGTGATGCGTTTAAAAAAAGGCGATGTCATCCCTATCGACATGCCGGAAACGGTGATTCTTAAAGCCGAAGGCATTCCGGTGTTTGAAGGTAAGGTGGGCCTGTCGGATGGCAATTATGCAATACAGATTATCGACAAAGTACGGTTTTGAATCAAACTGACGCAGTTCAAAACTCGATGGTAACACTATTAAGTTGGAAAATAAGATGAGCGAATATCCCAATGCACCTGAAGGTGCGGAAACGATTGATGATTTTGAAGCGGCGGCATTTCAGGAATTTGGTAATCAGGCTGATGACAAAAAATCGTCTTCAGCCCTAGGCGATGAAGTTAATCTTGACGTTATTTTGGACGTTCCGGTGACTATCTCGATGGAAATCGGCCGAACCCAAATTAATATCAGGAACCTGTTGCAGTTAAATCAGGGCTCTGTCGTCGAGCTGGAGCGATTTGCCGGGGAGCCGCTGGATGTATTGGTCAACGGCACCTTAATTGCGCATGGGGAAGTGGTGGTGATCAATGATAAATTCGGTATTCGCTTAACCGATGTCATCAGCCCATCGGAACGGGTTAAACGATTGGCCTGATGAAGATGAAGGGTGCGTGGCTATTGTTCGGCTGGTTTCCGGCCTGCCTTGCGGCGGCTGCCGATGTTTCAACACCAAAGATCAGGACGGTTTCTTCCGGCGATATGCTGCATTGGACTGTTGGCCTGATTATCGTCTTGGCCGTTTTTTTTCTGTGCGCCTGGGGTGTACGTAAATTAAGCGGAATGACCGCCGTAGGCACGGAAAAAATGCGAGTGGTTGGCGGTCTATCGTTAGGCGTAAGGGAGAAAGTCATTTTGCTTCAAGTCGGAAAAAAACAGCTTGTTCTGGGCATCACTCCAGGACGCATAGATACTTTATATGTATTGGAAGGGGACGATTGCTTGAGCAAGGAACAACCGCCGACCACGGCCCCGGATGGCGGATTTGCGCAAAAACTGATGCAAGCCATGAAAGGACGCAACGATGGCTAAAATTATTTTTTTTCGATTATTGATAATAGGCTTGGCTTTCTGGCTGATCGAAACGCCCGCCTACGCCGCAGCGGGAATTGAAGCCGTCACCGTAACGACCGGCAAACAAGGCGGCCAGACGTATACGGTCACGATCCAGATTCTGGCGTTAATGACCTTGCTGACCCTGTTGCCGGCGATGTTGCTGACCATGACATCGTTCACCCGGATCATGATTGTGCTCAGCTTGCTGCGCACCGCTTTAGGCACCGGGCAAGCGCCCAGCAACCAAGTGTTATTGGGTTTGTCCCTATTTTTGACCATTTTCATTATGATGCCGGTATTGGACAAGGTAAATGCCGAAGCCGTCCAGCCTTACCTGGAAGAAAAAATCGACGCGGTGGCCGCCATTGAAAAAGCGTCCGAGCCGTTCAAGCAATTTATGCTGAAACAGACCCGAGAAGCCGATCTGGAATTATTTATCAGGATTTCCGGCAATGCCCCCTTGGAATCCGCCGACAATGTGCCGTTTTCGTTATTGCTGCCGGCTTTCGTGACCAGCGAATTAAAAACCGCCTTTCAAATAGGCTTCCTGCTGTTTCTGCCTTTTTTGATCATCGACCTGGTGGTTGCCAGCGTACTGATGTCGATGGGTATGATGATGCTGTCGCCGATGATTATTTCCCTGCCGTTTAAATTAATGTTGTTTGTGCTTGCCGACGGCTGGTCGTTGATCATGGAAATGTTGGCGGCGAGTTTTTATGTCAGTTAACAGCCGCCAACGCTAACATGGTACCTGAAACCGTTTATATGGTCGGACAAGAGGCGATGATTGTTGCGATCAAGCTGACCGCACCGATATTGCTGCCCTCATTGGCGGTCGGCTTGATCGTCGCGATGTTTCAGGCGGCCACCCAAATCAATGAGGCGACCTTGACCTTTGTGCCCAAGGTTATCGTTATCGGCATTATAATGATGATCATGGGGCCGGGCTTGCTGCAAATGTTCCTGGATTATTTTCAAGGATTGATCCGGGATATTCCGCACTTAATCGGTTGAGCCTTGAACTTCACCGAACAGCAAATTATCGGCCAAGTGGCGCTCTTTATATGGCCGTTGATGCGTATTAGCGCAATGTTTATAGCCGTGCCGTTATTTAGCATTCAAGCGGTACCGGCCCGAGTCAGACTGATTCTTTCGGTGGTCATAACCCTGGTGGTCATGCCTCTGCTCCCTCCCCTGCCGGCGGTTGAAATGTTTAGCGCCCCCGGACTTATGGTGGCCATTAGCCAAATTATGATCGGTTTAACCACGGGGTTTATTCTACAACTGGTTTTTGCCACCGTGGTTTTTGCCGGACAAGCTATCGCTTTAAGCATGGGCCTGGGCTTTTCGACAATGGTCGACCCGCAAAACGGACAGCAGGTGCCGGTCATTTCGCAAATCTATACGATAACGGCGACATTAATTTTTATCAGTTTGGATGGACATTTGCTGCTGATACAAATGCTGCTGGATAGCTTTAAAAGCTTACCTATCGGCATGGAAGGCATCGCTAAGGCCGGTATATGGGATATTATCGAATGGAGCGGCCGGGTATTTGCCGGCGGCTTATTGTTGGCGATGCCCATTGTCGCCGGCCTGTTGTTGGTTAATATCATTTTTGGGGTGGCGGCCCGAGCGGCTCCGCAATTACAAATTTTTTCGGTAGGCTTTCCGGTGACCTTGATGTTGGGATTGCTGCTGGTTTGGAAAACATTACCCGATATGCTGGATCAATTTTCCGGACTGTTAACGGATTCCTATGATTTGATCGGCCAATTATTACGACTCTAAAATTATGGCTGAAGATTCGGATCAAGAAAAAACGGAAGAACCTACCGGCAAGCGGTTGGATGACGCTCGAAAAAAAGGTCAAATTGCCCGTTCCAGAGAACTGAATACCTTTGCGATGATGATAGTCAGTGCGGCATTATTGCTGATACAAGGAGAGAAAATCGCTAAAGGTCTGCTGGAAATGATGAAGACCGAGTTTCAATTAAGCCGCGCCGTCATTTTCGATCCAGCCACGATCGTCCTGCACTTTAAGCAGACCATGATCGACGGTCTTTTGTTGATTGCGCCGTTTTTGGCGCTGATGGTCGCGGTCGCCGTTGTCGCGCCTTTATCACTCGGCGGCTGGATATTTAACTGGGACGCCATTTCGCCGAAGCTGGACAAAATGGATCCTATCAAAGGCATTCCGCGCTTGTTTGCTCTGAACGGCTTGATAGAAATGCTTAAAGCACTGCTGAAGATTTTATTGGTTTTCGGCGTTGCGATTGTTTTGTACCGCTCCTTTATCAATGAATTGCTCGGCCTGGGCGCCGAATCGCTGGAGCAATCGATTAACCATTCGCTCAGCATCATCGGCAAGTGTTTTTTACTGCTCAGCGCCTCGCTGGTGTTGATTGCGATGATTGACGTGCCTTATCAGCTCTGGGATCACCACAAAAAACTGAAAATGACCTTGCAGGAAATCAAGGACGAACATAAAGAATCCGAAGGCAGTCCCGAGGTAAAAGGACGGCAACGCCGGATGCAAATGGAAATGGCGCAAAACCGGATGATGGCGGAAGTCCCCAAAGCCGACGTTATCGTTACCAATCCCAGTCATTATGCGGTAGCCTTAAAATATGACCAGAATTCAAACAGCGCACCGAGACTGGTCGCCAAAGGCGTCGATCTGATCGCCGCGCAAATCCGCAATGCCGCGATAGGCGCCGATGTGCCGCTGGTGGCATCGCCGCCTTTAGCCAGAGCGTTGTATTATTCGACCGAATTGGATAGAGAGATACCGCAGGGACTTTATTTAGCCGTAGCTCAAGTACTTGCCTATGTCTATCAATTAAAAGCGGCGCAAAAAAACGACTGGCGCGCCCCGGTACCGCCCGCGGATATTAAAGTGCCCGACGAATTTAAACAGGGTTAAGCTATGGATTTTACTAAATTAAAAGCAATATTGGCGACACTCGGTAAAGCCGAGCTGGGCGCGCCTTTAGTCATCGTCATGGTGCTGTCGATGCTGATTTTGCCGTTGCCGGCCTTCATCCTCGACTTGCTGTTTACCTTCAATATCGCCTTTTCGTTAATCATTCTGTTGGTCGTTGTTTATACGCTGAAGCCTTTGGAATTCGCCTCGTTTCCGACCGTCATCCTGCTTGCCACCATCTTGCGCCTGGCGCTGAACGTGGCGTCGACCCGTATCGTGCTGATTGAAGGACATAACGGCGGCGATGCGGCCGGTAAAGTGATTGAAGCCTTTGGCGCTTTTGTGATCGGCGGTAACTTTGCTGTCGGTCTGGTGGTTTTTGCGATCTTGATCATCATCAATTTCATGGTCGTTACCAAAGGCGCCGGGCGGATTGCGGAAGTCGGCGCGAGGTTTACGCTGGACGCGATGCCGGGCAAGCAAATGGCCATCGATGCGGACTTGAATGCCGGTTTGTTGACCCAGGACCAAGCCCGTGAGCGGCGCGCCGAAGTCGCCACCGAAGCGGACTTTTACGGCTCCATGGACGGCGCCAGTAAATTCGTCCGCGGCGATGCGATTGCCGGGATTATCATTTTATTCGTCAATATGCTCGGCGGCTTGGCTATTGGCGTGCTTCAGCATGACCTGAGCTTTGCCGAGGCCGGAAAAATTTATGTGTTGTTGTCGATCGGCGACGGTTTAGTCGCGCAAATTCCTTCGTTGTTATTGTCGGTCGCCTCCGCGCTGGTCGTTACCAAGGTGGGCAGCACCGGTCAAAATATCGGCCAGCAGGTTTCAGCGCAGCTGTTTGCGAACCCCAAAGCATTAACCGTCACCGCAGCGGTGGTAGGGTCGCTGGGCATTATTCCGGGCATGCCGAATTTGGTTTTTATTTTGTTGGCCGGGGTTTTAGCCGGTTCCGCGTATTTAATTGAGAAACGGCATAAAGAAGCCGAGCTGGTTACACTGGATTATCCGCAGGATCTGCTGCCCGCCGCCGCTCCCGAAACCAAGGAACTGGGTTGGGACGATGTAATGCCGGTTGATGTGGTGGGCCTGGAAGTCGGCTATCGACTGATTCCCTTGGTCGACAAGAATCAGGGCGGACAACTGATGGTGCGCATCAAAGGCGTAAGGAAAAAATTATCCCAAGAATTGGGTTTTTTAATCCCATCGGTGCATATTCGCGATAACCTCGATTTAAGCCCGACCGCCTACCGGATTTCGTTGATGGGCGTAACGGTAGGTGAAGCTGAAGTGATGCCGGATATGGAAATGGCGATTAATCCGGGGCGCGTTTTCGGCACCTTAAAAGGCAAGGCCTGCCAAGATCCCGCCTTCGGCCTGGATGCGGTATGGATAGAGCCCAACCAAAAAGATCATGCACAAACGCTGGGCTATACGGTGGTTGATCCCGGAACGGTGGTGGCGACCCATTTGAGTCATCTATTGCAATCGCATGCGCATGAATTGTTCGGTTACGAAGAAGCGCATAAAATACTCGACAATTTGGCGAAAACCGCGCCCAAGCTGGTCGAGGATTTGGTGCCGAAAACAGTGCCGCTAGGCGTGGTGGTCAAGGTCTTGCAAAACCTGTTGCAAGAGCATGTGCCTATCCGGGATATGCGCACTATCGTCGAAACTTTGGCGGAGTATGGGCTTAGAAGTCAAGATCCCGACATCTTGACCTCAGCCGTACGCGCCGCGTTAGGCCGATTAATTATCCATGAAATCAGTGGTATGCAAGAAGAATTTCCAGTGATTACTTTAGATCACGACCTGGAACAGTTATTGCATAAATCCCTGCAAACGGCAGGTGAAAGCGGTGTCGGAATTGAACCGGGGTTAGCGGAACAAATGCATACATCCTTACAAGAAAGTATGCAAAAAATGGAAATGGAAGGACAAACCGCGGTATTACTGGTTTCTTCTTATATCCGCCCTTGGTTGTCCCGATTCGTTCGCCATTCCATTCCCGGATTACATGTCTTGGCATACAATGAAATACCCGCGGATCGCCAGATCAAAGTGGTTTCAACGGTCGGACGACGCACATAGTACATGAGGCTAGTAGGTTATGAAGATTAAACGATTTTTTGCACCGGATATACGCCAAGCCATGCGTATGGTTAAAGAGGAGCTGGGCGCGGATGCAGTCATCATGTCAAATAGATCGGTTGACGGCGGGGTTGAAATTGTCGCCGCTCGGGATTTCGATGAGCAATTGATCCAAAGCAAGCTGCAAAAACAAGCCGTCGCCGAAGAAGAACACTACCAACGCGAAACTAAAAAGATCGACTTACCCGATTTTGAAGCGGAAAAAAATAATTTACATGTATTAAGCAGCCAAAGAAAACAAAGCACGGAAGGTTTCGTACCTGAGCGCCCTTCAATACAATCAAACCGCTTCGCTACCGATAACCGCACGCCTGCCGCTATGGGAAGCCGCAGGGATATTGACCAATATCTCGGCTATGCGGAAAAAGCACATCTACGCGGCAACCATGAAACAGTAAGCGCCAAAACCGCCAATGGACCAACGAGGTTTAACTCAACTTCAACACCTTCCGTAGCCCAAAGACCCGTGCAACCGCAACGGCCCATGCAAGCTGAGAGACCCGCGCAAGCACAACGGCCGATGCAAGCCGAAAGACCTGTGCAAGCACAACGGCCCCTGCAAGCGGAAAGGCCCATGCAAATCGTCATGCCTGCCGAAAAACAAAGCAGCGCGGCGGATAATTTACTGCTGGAAATGAGCAAAGAACTTAAATCGCTAAGATCCGCGATGGACTCCAAATTATCCGCCGCGAGTTGGGGCGGAGTGTCGCAAATCAATCCGGTCCGCGCCGAATTGCTGCAACGTTTGGCCGGCATGAGTATCTCAAAGAAGCTCAGCGTCAAAATTGCCAATCGTTTTACCAATCATAGCGATGCCGAACTGGTTTTTAATCAGGCTCAAGAACTGCTGGCTAAAGTATTGCCCGTCGCTAACGACGATTTGCTCCAGTACGGCGGCATTGCCGCTTTAGTAGGCCCTACCGGCGTAGGTAAAACCACGACCATCGCCAAGCTGGCGGCCAAATTCATCTTAAAACACGGCCCCAGACAAGTTGCTTTAATTACCACCGATAATTACCGGATCGGCGCGCATGAGCAATTAAACACCTATGGGCGTATACTTGACATTCCGGTTAGAGTCGCCTCCAGCGCCGCCGAGCTGCATAATCTTATCAATGGTTTTTCAGACAAACGGCTGATTTTGATCGATACGGCCGGCATGAGCCAACGCGATATGAAGCTGGTCGAACAAATCAACACTTTGCAACAAAGCGGACAAGCCATTCGATCTTATTTGGTGATGTCAGCAGCAACTGAATATAAAGCGATGAATGAAATTATCAAAGCCTTCCAGATTTTTGAACCGCAAGCCAGTATTTTGACTAAACTTGACGAAGCGGCAACCATCGGTTCGGCGGTTTCTTCCATCATAGAAAATAATCTGCCCCTGTCTTTTATTGCCGACGGCCAGCAAGTCCCCGAAGACGTGCATAACCCTTGCGCCCGGACGCTAATCGCGCAATGTGTGGCAGAGCTGGATCAGGACAGCGACTATAACGATGTCAACAACGAAGTTTGGGCGGCGCAAGGCTATGCATAATCAACTTGATCAAGCAGCCGGAATAAGGAAAATGAATATGATTAAACCTGTTCGGGTTATTGCCATCACCAGCGGCAAGGGCGGCGTCGGCAAAACCAACTTGTCGGTTAACATCGGCATCGCCCTGTCGCAAATGGGACAACGGGTGGTGTTAATGGACGCCGACATGGGGCTGGCGAATGTTGATATTTTGTTGGGCGTGTACCCCAAGTTCAATCTTTCCCATGTGTTGTCCGGCGAAAAAACCTTGCATGAGATCATGATGGAGGGCCCGGCAGGCCTAAGAATCATTCCGGGTGCATCGGGTATTCAAAAAATGTCCGAGCTGACCAACGTTGAACAAGCCGCCGTGATTCATGCCTTTAGCGAAATCGATCACGATATCGATGTGTTGATTGTCGATACCGCCGCCGGTATCTCGGCCAGCGTGGTCAACTTTGCCCGCGCCTGTCAGGAAATTATCGTTGTTGTTTGCGATGAGCCGACCTCGTTAACCGATGCCTATGCGTTTATCAAATTACTGAACCGGGATTACGGCTTATGCAGCTTTAATGTAATCACCAATATGGTCCAAACCTCTCAGCAAGGCCATGCACTGTTTCAGAAATTAAGCAAAGTAACGGACCGCTATCTGGACGTTACCCTAAAATTTGCAGGCGCAATTCCTTATGACGAATATTTACGTAAATCCGTGCAGAAACAAACGCCGGTCGTTATCGGTTTTCCAAGGAGCAAAGCCTCGCTGGCATTAAAAGCCGTAGCGGCAAGAATTGACAGCTGGCCGCTGAGATCCCAAGCGGGCGGCTATATCGAATTTTTTATTGAAAGAATGATTCAATACGGCTCCCAAAAGGATGTCGCATGAGTGGCGTGGCAATGTACACTGCGGTACAGGCTGGAGGCACCGATGAACGTGTCATGCAGCATGCACCGTTAGTTAAGCGCATTGCCTACCATTTATTGAGCAGACTGCCCGATTCCGTTCAAGTCGATGACTTGATTCAGGCCGGGATGCTCGGCTTACTGGAAGCCATCAAGAATTACGATGTCTCGCAGGGAGCCAGTTTCGAGACTTATGCCGGCATCCGTATCCGGGGTTCCATGCTGGATGAGGTCAGGCGTAGCGACTGGACGCCGCGTTCGGTACATAAAAAATCGCGGATGGTGGCCGATGCCATCCGCACCCTCGAAAATAAAACCGGCCGCGAAGCCAAAGACGTCGAAGTGGCCGAGCATTTAGGCATATCCCTTGATGAATATAATCATATCCTTCAGGACTCAAGCAGCTCCCATATCTTCAGTGTCGAAGAATTGGCGCAGGCCGGAGATCAATATCTGGACGAAGCCTCCAGCCTCGACGAAGAACCGATAGACCTCTTAAGTCGGGAAAGTTTCGAACAAGCCTTAGCCAACGCCATCGCCAACCTGCCGGAACGAGAACGCCTGATTATCTCGTTGTATTACGATGAAGAACTGAATTTGCGCGAAATCGGCGAAATTTTAAATATTAGCGAATCCCGCGTCAGCCAAATCAGCAGTCAAGCCGTACTGAGATTGCGTTCAAGATTGTCGGAATGGACCCGCGATTGACAGTTTTTAACGATTAATCTCTGCAAAAAATGGATATTCTAAGTATCGCGGGTATTCTCGTCAGTATCGGCGCGATTTTATCGGGAATCGTACTGGACGGCGGCACTATCGACTCGCTGGTCAACGTGCCCGCACTGATTATCGTGCTTGGCGGCACCGTCGGAGCGACACTTTTGCAATTTCCGCCGATTGTGTTTATCAGAAGCCTAAAAATGTTTTCGTGGGTATTAAAGCCCCCAAAAGTCAATCTTCTTACGCAAATCGACAAAGTGGTTCTGTGGAGTTCGCTGGCGCGAAAAGAGGGATTGTTAGGTCTTGAGAACGCGCTGCCTAATGAACAAGACCCGTTTATAAAAAAAGGCTTACAGTTATTAATCGACGGCAATGAACCCGAAACCATACGCGACGTCTTGAATCTGGACATGTACTCAAAGGAAGACAGCGGCTTACAGGCAGCCGGACTATACGAGGCTATGGGCGGTTATGCGCCGACCATCGGTATTCTCGGCGCGGTTATGGGCTTGATCCACGTGATGCAGAACCTGACCAACCCGGAGCTTCTGGGACAGGGCATAGCCACCGCCTTTGTCGCCACAATCTATGGCGTGGGCTCCGCCAACCTGATTTTTTTACCGATCGCCAACAAATTAAAACTCCACGTGCTGGCATTGACTCAAGCCAGGGAAATGCTGACCGAGGGAATCATCGCTATTGCAGACGGCGAAAACCCGAGAAACATCAAGCTGAAGCTAAGCGGTTATCTGCATGAAGCCTATAAAGACTAGATGATGGCGCGGCGCAGAAAAAGACGTGTGGTGGGAGCCGGCAACCATGAGCGCTGGATGGTGTCTTACGCGGACTTCGTCACGTTGTTGTTTGCATTTTTTGTGGTCATGTATTCAATCTCTCAAGTCAATGAGGGAAAATACAAAACATTGTCCGATTCATTAGGCGAAGCGTTTTCCAATAAAGAGCAACAGAGTCAAGCGCTCGTTCCCATTCAGATAGGTGCTTTGCCGACGACGATACAACCTATCCCACTGGAAACCCCCAACACGGCGGAAGCGGAAGAAAGGCGTGAGCTCAGCGAAGAAATATTAAAAGAAAGAAGACAATTAAGCCAAGTGTCCGATCAACTCGGCCAGGTTTTAACGCCTTTTATCGATGATAAGCTGGTTTCAGTCAAAAAAAACGACTATTGGATCGAACTGGAAATGAATAGCGAATTGTTGTTCTTAAGCGGCGAGGCGGAATTATCCAAGAAAGCCATACCGGTGCTGAAAAAAATCGCCGAAGTGATTAATCCATTGCCCAACATGGTTAACATTGAAGGACATACCGACAATGTCCCCATCGAAAACATAAAGTTCAGGTCGAATTGGGATTTGTCATCCGCTCGGGCGACCAGCGTGGTGCACGAATTCGTTAAAGAAGGCATTAATCCGCTTCGTTTATCGGCTATCGGCTATGGAGAATTTCATCCTATCGACGATAACAAAGTGGAGGCGGGGCGATTTAACAACCGGCGTGTCGTTTTAGTATTAATGTCGCAGGCTTTTGCCCGCTATGGCGCTAATGATGAAGAACGCGCCAAATTATTAAATCTGGCTCCGACCGCAACAGCTGTCGATCAGCCGTAAGCCGGTTTGATTAACCAACAGTTCGTTACAGCAAAGCCAGTCACAGGAGGCCGATATGTTAGAAATACAACCTGTATTACCCTCTTTGCCGGTAGTAAAACCCAAAAAGATTAAAGAGGACGATAATTCCAAAAACAAACAGCAGCCTGAAAAAAGGCCATCGAAACAGCAGACTGCAAAACCCGTTCAACATATTGATGAAATTGTTTGATGAATAACCCGCTGATAATCGCGCTTGTCGTTGAAGGCGTGACCATTGTCATTATGTTTATTGTGCTGCTTTGGCTGGCGCGTACCCAACTGAAACTTAAGCGCGATTGCCAAGTTCTTAAGGATACTGTTCAAGCAAACAGCAACGATATTTCCGGCTTGTGTTCGGCGGCATTAACCGTCGATAGCCGGATAGCCGCCGTGGACAGCCTGATAGCCGCTACCGGCGGGCAAATCGACACGCTGGCCGCAAAGCTTGCTGAAGTCGAGCAAATCGAACAGCAGTCGACGCACCCCTACAGCGGAGATATTCGAAAAGTCAGAAGCGGAGCCAGCGTTAACGAACTCATGCGCAACTCAGGATTAAGCCATGACGAGGCGGCTTTATTAATCCGTTTGCATGGATCCAATACCCAATTGTAAACGACAGTACAACCAAAAAAGCCCGGCTAACTCAACGTAAGCCGGGCTTTTTTTGCGTCTATAGATCACTGAACCGGCTTTTACCAGAGTTCCCACACTCCGACGTCACTGCCATTAAGTTAAGAAAAAAGCTCCCTCTCGGCAATTGCTCCTGCATTGCTCTACTTACCTACATCCCTGTAGGCATCCTGCTGGAGAGGGTTGGGGTGAGGAGAATAAAAATAAGGAAAAAAAAGCCTTATTTGATCCCCTCATCCTAACCTAATCATGCCGGACTTTCCTGTCCGGCACCCTACGGGCGAGTGCAAATCCGCTCCCGGCGGATTTGTCCCGGAGGGAGAAGGAACTGTCCATCCTTAACTTAATGGCAGGCATACTCAGTCGGCGGCCGCTTGGTCAATCAACAGCATTCCCCTTGGAAGAAAATCCGCAACCGTATCAAAGTCCTGAAAGAGTGCCGGAAACAGATACGCTGTGTTATGCTTTTTTCAATCACAATACCGGTCTGCATGAAATACACGAGGGAACTGATATGGGTTTGGCATTAAAAGACACTCAGCACCATTGTTACGACGATTATCTGACTTGGCCTGACGATAGGCGCTATGAACTTATTAATGGCAGCGCATACGCGATGTCTCCGGCTCCCGATCTGGCGCATCAGGATGTGGCAGGAGAAATTTATCGACAGGCAGCTAATACCTTAATCGGTAAGCCGTGCCGGGCTTTCATTGCCCCGGTCGATGTTCGCCTGCCAAAGCACGATGAAGCGGACGAAAACATCGATACCGTGGTACAGCCGGACGTCTTGGTGGTCTGCGACAGCAACAAGCTGGACCGGCGCGGCGTGCGCGGTGCGCCGGATTGGATCGTCGAAGTGTTGTCGCCATCCACGGCCGGACACGATCAAATCAAAAAACGCAGTCTATACGAGCATCATGGCGTAAAAGAATACTGGTTGATTCACCCCATTGATCGGGTATTGACTGTTTACCGCTTGATCGACGGCGAATACGGCAAGCCCGAACTGTACGAGCTAAACGGCGAAACCCAAGTCAGTGTATTGCCGGATATTGTAATTCAGTGGGATGAATTAGCGGCGCGATTACCGGTTGATTATTGACCTTATGGCTTGGTTAAATTAATTTATTGGGAACCCTATTACAGCGTTTTCAAACTCAGTTAATGACTAAAAATAATAAAGCTGTGGCGTGGCTGGAGTGCAAGCTTTGCTTGCCAGCGCAGGCAAAGCCTGCACTCCAGCTAGGGGCAACATGCTCAAGTTATTTTGTGCGTGTTCCTAAGCGACATCAAATACGACCCTGTGAAATGGATAGCGGGTATGTTACTGGCTCAGGCGGGTTTAGTCGCTGAACGCATGGGCACAAAAGCCTCGGCGGTGGCGCGCCTGGAAAGCGCCTTGGTCTCAGGCAAACATTCGCCGTCTATCGACACCTGGCGCAAAAAACCCTTTGCCCCAAATTATGCCGTTTAATTATCGCTTGCTTTTTGGGCGGCAAGACGGTATCTACGGGACTGACTTTTTTCCTGCTACACTGATTCTCGCTGGCACACACGTTACCTGATATTTCAAATAAAGCACCCGCATGAAGAGATAATCAAAATGTCTGAATTGAACAGAATTACTATTGACACACAAATATGCGGCGGTCGTCCTTGCATCCGCCATATGCGCATTAGAGTAAAAGATATTTTGGATTTATTGGCATCCGGAGCCAGTAAGGAAGAGATTTTAGAGGACTACCCTTATCTTGAGCCTGCCGATATTACGGCCTCCCTCGAATACGCCGCGCAGTTGCTGGATCACCCAATTTTGAGTGTCGCTTAAAAAATGCGATTTTTGGTCAACGCTCAGTTGCCCATAGCCTTGGCGCGGATGTTACAGCAGCATGGACATGAATCTAAGCATATTGCTGATTTAAGGATGATGGAGACACCGGATAGAGATATTTGGATGTGGGCTAAACAGAATAAAAGCATCATTATCAGTAAAGATGAAGACTTTGTAATTTTACACGGTGCGGATGAGCATCCAGTACCATTGATTTGGGTAAGAGTAGGTAATACTCGACGAAAAGAATTACTGGAATGGTTTGAACGGCTGTTACCCCTCATCGAAGAAAAACTTGCAGCGGGTGAATTGTTGGTTGAGCTCACGTAAACAGGAGAGCTGCTATTACAGAAGCAGCCTTGCTCTGGAACAGGGTTAGACAGATCGATTGGAATAATTAGGGCTGAGCAAAGTCAATCTAAGTTTACCGATAGCCGGACGGGGCATGTTGCCCCGTCCGAAACGTAAGGTATTGGTTAAAACTCAAGCATCGCAAAAACGTTAGGGACGGGGTTACAAACCCCGTCCCGCTTGAGAAAAATATCTCTTATTGAGCATGATCTGGTTTTTATTTTCGAAAAATGCACAATGAAAGATCTGGCCCCAATGGCTTTGCAAGGCTGGTAGGTCGGGTTAGGCGCTAGCCGTAACCCGACTTACACCACGCAAAATGTCGGGTTACGCTACGCTAACCCGACCTACAAGACTCCGCATTGTCGTCGAATCCACGGAAGGCGTGATTGCAAGAGCGGCGCTTTTCCTTTAAGGTTAAGCGGTTCGTGGTAAAGACGCAATATCAATCATCCTACAGGTACTTCCTATATGAGCATCGCAGAACTTCACAAATTATCCTCCGTAGAAAAGCTAAAGATTATCGAGGCGCTCTGGGGCGATTTGGCCAGTGACGAAGATAACCTCTCCAGCCCGTCGTGGCATGAAACCGAACTCATAGCGACTGAAAAAGAATTTCTTTCCGGCGGCATTGAAGCACTGGATTGGCAGCAAGCAAAGAAAGAATTACGCTCGCAATTTGAATGAAAGTTCAGGTTCTCCGGTCAGCTATAGAAGACCTTGCCGCAGGCCGAAAGTTTTATGATCGTCAAGAAGCGGGCGTAGGCGACTATTTTTTCGACAGTCTTTTTGCCGAAATCGATTCACTAGCGCTTTACGGTGGGATTCATTTAATTCATTTCGGATTTCATCGGCTGCTGGCAAAGCGTTTTCCTTACGCCATTTATTACAAAATAATGGATAGCGAAGCTATCGTCTTTCGTGTTCTTGATTGTAGGCGTAACCCAAATAAACTTCGTAAGGTTTTTGAATAAATGGGTTAGTTTGTAGAGTGGTTCCACTTTGAGTTCTAACGGATCGCATAATAATCCGCCAATCATCACTTCATGCGCAAAATGTTGGGCAACGAAAAGCTGTTGCCCAACCTACCGGGCTTTGATTTTGGAAAAAGTAACCTGACCCCTTTTCTCAGACCCCTTTTCTCACGCTTGACCCCATATTTTTCATCTTTATCCGATTTAGGCTGCGGCTACTTGTGGGTAATGAGAAGTTACAAACCGGATAAGTTGCTGACTCTTTCCTGTACAGTATGTTCTATTTCGCGCTTCCACGCAGGAGCGTCATGATTACTTACGGCAAGACAATCGCGTAAAAAATCTTGAATTAATTTCGGTGTAATCATTCCAGAGGAAAATCCAGCTCTAAAAATCGCCTCAAACTGTTCGAGAGTAATTGGAACAATTTGAAGAGCCATTTTTGAATCATCGGCTCTGTACCAGAAACCGATTCTCAAAGTTTCTGCCGTATTGGTATCAATTTTGTTGGCTATAAAAAGCCCAAACACCCGTTTGTCCTCATAAAATTCCACAATTTTTGCTACATGTCGACGCACAGGCTCTCCCTCGGCGGCTTCTTGTCTGGAATTATTCGTCAACGTCACCTCGACAACCAAAACGAATTCTTCAAACACGAAAATAAGATCAGGGCCATTTCCAGGAGCCGTACCTACAGGCAAGAAATCTTGGTCAATTTTGAAGCGTCTGGCTTCATATGGCTTGTTTACTAAGCCGTCAATAGCAAGGAATGCCCGCCATAGAATCCATTCGAAATAGGCAGGTGCTTCGGCCTGTGGCACTTCTATTTCATTACCGTTTGATAGTGTTTTAGTTCGACGACGAGTAATTATTAGTTCCATGTAAGCTGCAATTTCTTCCCATTCCCTAGCTTGCTTGGTTGCATACTGTTCTTCGTTTCGCTCCGAAAGTATTTTTTCGATCTCATGTCGAACGATTGCTATGTCTGCCGGAGTATTCGTTGGCTTGTCTGTCGTATCAAATGGAATACCTAACTTTTCAAGCTGATGTAATAAGTTGTCCAAGACTGCTAATGCTGAATCTTTGTTATCAGTGGGGAGAGTTGCCCCCTTGCATAAGGCTTCGACGTAAGCGTGCCTAGAATCAGGAAGATGCTTATCTTGAACTAGTTTTTCGATGAAAACATGTTTCTCTGGTACCAGAGATATTCCCCGTCCTTTATTCTGCACAAGACCTGTCGCTTTAAGGTAACGTAAATTGGTATCTGCATAGTCGTTGAATGTCCCTGCCATGTAACCGTGCAATTGCGCGGCCTCATCGCGAGCATCTCGGTCGAATCGTCGCTTATTGATTGATGCTGCTCTGTGGGCTCGTAAAGCAAGTATGCTGCCGACAATCTCTACCAGATCGTCGTTACCGTTAGTGAGCTGCACTATAAGTCCCATCTCGATAAAATTGAGCCGACTCTCCCCTGTTTGTCGTTCAAGTTCAAGCATGATAGATAGTGTATGCTTCAATGGCGAGAACATCGAAAAATCGAAATTTTTCTCAAGAGCAGATGGAATGTAGTGAGCGGCAAGTGCTCGCAGGAAACACTCCTGCATCATTGGCACAGTATCTGCACGAATCAGACGCCAGCCATTCGGGGTGATGGTATCTATCTGGCCAATTTCAGTCTGGGTGATACCAGAGGCTACCGGAACTTCGGGGTATAGAAAACCCAGCTTGCTGAGCGCCGAACGCCACTTTCGACCGACACTATAAGTCTCGTCGTCGCCCAATTCAACAATGCTATGCTCCCCCAGTAAGCGACGTAAGGCTACCTCTTGCTCTCGTCCACGTAAATTACCTTGAAGTGACGAGGTGGATAATGCAATAAGCCCTTCTCGTAACCGGAAAGGGCTGCGAACAGTGGTATTACCTAAAAGCCACGGCTTCATCAATAACGATAACCACAGAGGCTTAGATATTTTAAAAAGGTAGAGAATCTTCGCTCTGCAGTAACTTCACTACCAGGATATTGGCCAGAAAACCATTGGCTTAATTCTGCTCGATTTGGTCTAGATGACTGAATGAGTTGCAAGGCATCAGAAAATGGCGGCATCTCATGAAGTCTTTCGATAATGTAGTGCTTGCGTTGTTCTTTATCCAGGTTTACGAATTGAGCCCCCCTTTGAGTCAATGTGGAATAATTGGTTCCACTGAGGTTCACTAGGCCAAATTTTTCTGCAGCTAGCCGATAATAGCGGCCTTGCCTGCCTTTTGAGTCTACTCCTATGTATTGTTCAATTTCATAGTCCACGTGGCGACCATTAGCAATCGCGTCCACAACACCCATGACCTTATTGATGTCGTCTGCTTGAAGAAAGTCGGAGGTATCTAACATTTTCTAAAATCCCACAAATAAATACTCTTGAACTGCATTATTGTTGCAATTAGTTTTATGTCCTTGGTTTCCAATAGAATAACGATAATCAATCGGAACAACCTCAACATGGCGTTTATATTTACTCATAAGTTTGACCATCTCGTCCAGCGTTGGTTGACTATTCGACGAATAGGACACCACAAGCACGTTATCTCGGAAGCGTTTGAATAACAGATCAAACGCTTCGGTCGCACCTTTGCGAGAAGAGAATGGTGTAGGGTAGGACTTGAACTTCTTGGTGATAGTGTGCTCCTGAATTTCGACACCTTGCCAATCACGCGCTAAGCCTTCAACAAAGTGATAGCGCCGCACGTATTCGTTGTCCGACAGCGGGGAGTAGTAAGGCGGGTCTATATAAACCAACCCTGATTCCTGGCGCTGCAAGGTCATGGCGTCGCCGTTCCTCGCTTTGTTTTGCTTGCCATTATCGAAGACGGCTACATTAACCATGTTTACAGCCTCCAAGAACTGTTCCTGAAACGACATAATCAGGTCTTTACGCCCATCATCATAGCGATGTCCAACATAGGTGAAGATGCCTCGTGGGCGCTTTTTCAGACAAGCTCGAATCAATGCTGACATAGCAATAGCCCGTTTGTACGGGTTCTTTATAGTCTTGATATTGGCCCTGACTATATCGATCAAGCGATTATCATCATCGCTAAAATATAAACCTTGGAACGTGGTTTCAACAAAACAATCTACCGGTTTTTTCGGTTCGAGCAGCGCTAATGCCTCGTTCTGCGACAAGGTAATTTCGTTGTTTTCAATCATTGCTTTGGTAAATGTGGCCGACATAGCCATATAGTCATTACTCACCACGGCTTTACCGTAGGATTTAAACATATAGCTAACCACGCCAGAACCAGAAAATAGGTCAATCACCGAATCAAATTCAAATTGTGAAGCGACCGCCCAGATTTCAGCAAGCAGTTTGCTTTTTGAACCCATATAGCGAGTCGAAGGGTATCGCAAGGCTTGTGGTGGCAATGGCGCAGGCGCCAAGCGTAGATTAAAGCGCTGCTTAGGAGGGACGATAACAATTACATCTTCTCCTGTTCGTCCTTTTCCATTGCACGAAATATACCTTTTTGTTTGCACTACTTCGATAGCAAATTTTCGGTATTGCTCATGAACCAGAGGGTGATTTGAATTCGTCAAAATAACATGACAACCTAGTTCATGAAGTCGTTTAACTTCGGCGGCGAGTTCCACATGATCTTCTTCGTAAAATTGCTCTTTCGTGTATCGCTTAAAATCAGAGTATTCTGATACTGGTAAATAAGGCGGATCGAGAAATATAAAATCATTTGGCTGTGCATTGTCGCGCAGCACAGTTTTGTAGTCACCACAGAGAATAGTGGTTCTTTTTAAAAGGAAGGAGGCGGCCCGTAAAACGCTTTCATCAAGAATTTTAGGATTCTTGTAGCCTCCGAAAGGTACGTTGAATTGTCCATTTTTATTAACTCGGTACAGCCCATTGAAGCAAGTGCGATTTAGAAAAATCGTACGCGCTGCCGCTTCTGAGGCCGGAAGTTTAGTCCAATCTTGAGCGCGAACAGCATAAAATACATCCTTGGCATTATGATAGTGAGCCAGTTGTGACAATACGCCATCTACATCATTAGCTACGGCGCGATATAAGTTCACCAGCTCAGGATTACTATCAGCAATAAGTCCGTTCGATGGTTTCACCGAGAAAAAAAGCGCGCCTCCACCAAAAAAAGGCTCAATAAATCGACCGAATTTTTTTGGCATTTTGGGGAGGAGGTCACTGAGCAACTGGGTTTTGCCTCCCGCCCATTTGAGCAAAGGACGGCAATCGCCCGCGTCTAAGTTTTTGCCATCCAATATTTTTGCTCTTACTGTCACCACTTTACTCCACGGGTAAATCTGTTTCTTTTTTTCCTACGACAAACAGATCATCCTGCTTGGCTCCAAATCTCCCTGAGTTGCCGCCTCCGCGAGGTTTCTTCGGTTCAATCTCGATTTTCGAGAGTACCGTCCGGAAATCGATTCTGCGCTCAGCCATCTCTCCCAATAAGGCTGCTATCACAGCCAAATGCGACGGAACTTCACCGCCTTTGGCGTAGTTCGTCACCGAGTTACGGTTCATCTTAATGAGCGCTGCAAACTCGCGAATGGTGAGTCCGGCCTTGCCAAGCTGACGTTGAAATTCATCGTAGTTCATGAGTTGACATCATACCTTTATGCGGTAACCACAGCAATTAGTTTTTATTAAGAATAGATTAATTACTCTAACAAATAAAATTATGTGTAATAGTCTGCTGATAACATATTCTTTTATGCAAAAAGCCGGGGTCAGGCCTTACATTTGACATTATCCACCCTCTTTAATATGTCAAATGAAAGAGCAAAGGACAACAATACGACAAGATGCGCCACATAGGATGTACCAACGCCAGGAGGCGCATCATTCGGGTGCTCACCCGCATCAAAATCAAACTCACCCGAATGCCCCCAAGTCATGGGATAAACACCCATTTTTACCAACTTGAAAAAACTCGAATGCGGCCAATCTGTAACTTGGCAAACCCAACCATGCTTGACCGGGCACCCAATGAATATCATCAACATGACGATTGAAATCATCTTGATCCGTTATTAAATGCGTCCAAAAACGGCGTTGCCGGAGCCCGCGCTCGCGCCGTTTTTTCCTGCTTTTAGCAATGCTTTCGCCGGTATCGATGTGACGGGGAAAGCGCCCTTTGAACTGTCCCCAATGCATTGAACTATCAGCATCACCCGGCGGTAAAGTCGATAGGCAATGAAGAGGGTCGGGCATGATAAGCGCCGCTTCAATGCGAAAAGGGTGTTTCTTTTTCGCACCATAAAAGGCCGTCCGCAGTACATCGCTGTTTTTAAGCCATAACCGATTATTTCGTCGTTTGGCGATATTCACGGTAAAAAACCATGTCGCGCCCGGCGTGTAAATGCGGCGATAGTGGGGCAATGGACTGATTCCTTTATTTACGCTTGATGCGAATGATGCGCCTCCGGGCGTCGGCACATCCTATAGTGGCGTTGCAAACCGGCGAGCTGCTTAACCTACGTATTAATACGAGGTGGCGGCAAGATAGCATTATTTCTTTAGCAAAACAAAAAAATATCTAACGTCAGTCATTGCTTACATGGTATTTGCTTTTTTTAAGATTCTTAGGCTGTGCGTACCTTATGTGTCCATAAAGTTAAAAGCTACGCACATCGTCAATGCTGTTGACTTAAGCGGTGCAAAGCCCTCTCCAGAGGG
>JAPLRU010000094.1 GCA_026399025.1 Methylobacter sp. | reverse complement strand
TAATTTTTTATTGTTAAGAAACACGCACAGTGATGAGCCCCACCCCAACAACGACCAGCAGAATACCCGCAATCGTTGTCCAATGAAACGGCTCACGAAAGATCAGTAATGAACATAACGCCACGGAGGCCACCGCTCCGGAAGTGAGTATAGGGTGCGCCACATTCAGCGGCAAGCGTGCCAAAGCGGCGGCGTAGAGCAGAAATGCCGCACCGTAAAGCGCCAAACCGAGCCAAAATGGCCAGTTGCAGATAACCGATCTTATTGAGTCGTCTAATGCAGGAAATTTACGGGGCGGCATCATTGCCATTTTGACTAGAACGCTTGCTGAAGCATTTGAGGCAATTCCGATAATCAAAATAAGCCACTTCATAGGCTGTGCTCATTACGGTAGTTTCGAATAGCCACGCCGAGCGCGCGCTCAATAGACTCCAGATGCGGCTCATGTTGGGTTGCCAGCATTTCAATGGTAACCACATGATTAGGCAGATAGCGGGTTAAAGCCGCGACAACTTTAGCATGATTGGCGCTGCTATCGCCCAGCGGTACGAGATCCGGCTCACTGGCATGGATGTGGCCTATCAGCGTCGAGCTATTTTGCAAAACTGTCGAGGGCTCTTCACCATTAATAGCAAGCGCACCGGTATCCAGCTGCATTTGTATCGACCGGTGCGCAACCTGTTCAACCACCCGTGCGGTTTCGGCACTGGTCGTCATGAAGTTGGCGCCGTAACAAGGGGGATTAGGCTCCAAGCAAATCATTACGCCATGTGATTGCGCAATGTCGCCTAGCCGGCGAAAGAATGGAATTGCAATATCACCAACCTGCTTATCGCTTAAACCACTGCGGTCACGGTTTTTCGGCGAGCCGAATACCAAGCGGCTTGCGCCCAAGCCGGCAGCAATGCGGCACACGGCAGCAAGATGGAGCAGCATTGTTTCTTGAACTTCGGGCGAGCCGAATACATTCAAGCCAACCGTGCCGAATAGCAGTGCCTGCATTCCAGTCACTTCAATGCCACGCTCCGCCCACCACCGTTTTACCCCGGCAATGTCTTCATCGGTCGCCCTGGCAGGCTCGGGAAAATATTTCCCCGGCGCAATGTCAATCCCATCCACACTGTATCGGCTTAACAGCTTGGCGACTTCTTCATCTTCAGAGGTGTCCCAGGCGATGTTGGAAATAGCCAGTCTCATGCGCTTGCTCCTTGTGCCGATTTAAGCGTGTGCGGTTCCGACTGCGCATAAGCGCGAACCGCCTGTAGGGTTTCACGGCAACTGTACTGATAGCGGCCCGGAGCGCCAAATATATGCGCATATCGAGTGCGCATGTCGTAGACAGACGGAGCATTCGCCTGGGCTTGCTCAAACGGCTTGCCGAAACCTTGCGCCGAAACCTCCGCCACGCTGATCGGTTCTGCTGTGAGATGCACCAAATTTAACCCGGCATCAAGCGCCGTTTGGATGTCATACCAGAGATTGACCATCGGGTAGAACTGAAAAATACCGCGGCTATCGATAGCATGGAGGTTGTTGTCATTCAGGAAATCGAAGATGACATTCTTGCGCAATCCTGGTCCCACCAAGCCTGGAAGACGCACAATTAAATGGCGGGGAAAGTGATTTTCGACGAACTTTTCCAGCAGACGGCGATGCAAGCCATAGGCATGAAGCCCTGACTCATCAATCGGGGTATCTTCATCAACGTCTATCGGACTTTTGAACACATCTACGGTGCTGATTAAAATAAACGTTTGGCATTTGATCGTTTTCAGGTGGGCGATCAGGCCATCAATTTTTTCGCGATCCGCCTCGGGTTCGCGATTCGCAATCCATTTTTGCGCGGGAGCTCCGGCACAGACCACCGTATCGAAAGATTTGCCCTCAATGTCACCGATATTAGTGGAGCGGTAAAGGAGCTCGAAACGAGCTTGTTGTAATAATGTGGAGCCGACGAAGCCCGTATATCCGATCAGTGCACTACTCATTCTACCTCCTCAATTTTATGTGGATATCCGACCAGCTCTCCATCAATGGGCATCCCATCCAGAAATACATTGATATATCTTCCAGCCGTTTCCACGTGATTAATATGTCTAATTTCGCCATCAGCAAAACGGATAGCTTTCCCTACCTGTAACAAACGGCCGGCTACGTAAGACGCCAGCACGAGACCGTTCCCGCTACGCGCCACACCATGATTCCAGTTTGCATCATTGATATTCAACGGCTTCAATGACTGGCAATCCAATTTCTCCGTGGCCGCCAGCAGTATCGGCGAAGGAATAGAAATAGACCAGCCTTCAGTGTAAATCGGCACGACGACAAGTTTATCCGCCGGCTTGGTACCTGTTAAGATATTACTACTCTCACACAATTGATCCGCAAAAGTTAAGCCCGATATAAGCGGCATACGCGTTTTGTTGGTTTCGAAAATCCATGGGATATTGGTGGCATACAATATAACTAACATTGTTAAAAGCAATGCTGCTCCAATTTTCATCATTAATTTGGTATTTCTTAGCATCGAAAATGCCCCAACCAGTGAAATAACCATGACTATGACATTAAGGCCCATGAAATACCGGTCTGGGAATGTGTGGCGATAACCGCCCAGTTGTTGCGTTAAACTTTGGCGCATCCCTATTGTCATCACCCAATAAAGAATCAATGCAACCAGGTTGTATGCAATAAAAACGCTTGTTTGATTGTTTGATTGTTTGATTGCCAGAATGACAAACACTAGCCAAATAGAAAACAAAATTATTGCGCTAAAATCAGAAAGAGCGGTGTAATACGGAAAAATCAAAGGGTAGAGAATGGCGCGCGCTACGCCTACCTCGATCAAATTTTCCGGATGAAGAATGCCCGTAACTTCTGAATGATGTTGGGAGAACATCCTGTAGGCAATGAGTATAGCGACTAGAAATAGGCCTAAGAAAAGAGTTAAATCGCGTTTCCATACTCGGCCCCTTGATTGGTAAAACCGCCATGAAAGATAAATCGCTGTGAGCGGAACGACAACCGGATTCGTTGCAGCGGAAATGATTAACCCTATATCTGCAATGTAAACACTGGCGGTGCTTTTCAGTCTTTCTCTATAACTAACTAACAACACCGCAATAAGCACAAACATGTATCCAACATTGGATAATCTACCTAAAATCTCATTGCTTGAATCGCCTAACGGTAGCATAAGTAAGGTAGCGAACAGCAATAGCCGCACAGCAAACGAGGCCACATCACGAGTTGCCGCGAATGAAAATGTTGCTATGCAAGCATAAAATGCAAAAGACACCATGCCGATGCTTTGCGGCAGACACAGCAATGAATTACCACAAAAGACTTTCGAACCGGTTTCGGCAATCCAGAGCAGAATGAGATTTCCTAATACCAAATAACCCTCCTTGGCATTGAAAAACGTATACAACCATCCTTTGGAAAAGGCTAAGCCAAGCCAATAACCGTCTTCTGTATATACAATCGGGTTGAGAAAGGGGTCTGGATTTCTTATGTACAAAACGAGCCCCCCCACCACAAAAAGGGCCGGTAGCGACAAATATTCCAAAAACGGCTTAGACGAATATTTCCGCATCCAGCTTCTCCAATACATCGTAAATATTGTCAATTTTTCCTCCTAATACCGAGTAACACCCTTGCAATTCGGAATATTTTTCAAACAAAATAGGGCGGCCGTCGTCGCCTTCGTTTTTCATCAGAACTGTTTTCACTTCAAATAGCGAGTCAATATATTCGGCATCCAACACGGCGGGTAGATACCGCGCGGCATCCCTGACCATACGATCTACGCGGGTAGTGCGTTCGTAATCGCTCAGCTTCCGGTATGGATCGACGCCCCGTTGGTCATTCCAGTGCAGATGAGGGGTATAACGCACATGGGAGAGAGTATGCAATCCACGCGCAGGAAAAGGCATCATTGAAAAGAAAGGGCCATCCATCAACGTAATCCCCAACTCTTTAAGCACCGGAGGAACCTGTATTAATGCCATCTCAGTGATTTCTTGCTTGAGGGGGGTATGCGTACCCGGAAAATCGCCGATCAACTGGTTAAGTCCACTGTATGTGCAATTGAATATTAACCGACTATCAATGACCTCTTCACTCCCATCCTTGTTTTGCAGGACAACCTTCAATGCGTCGGCCGTTTTTGAAATTGCTGTAACGTGAGTTTCCAGGCGTATCCCTATGCCGCATTCTGTTAATTCAGTCTCAGCCCATCTCGCCAGTTTGCTGGAGTCGAAGGCGTACTCCTCGACCATGAATACCTCTTCAATCAGGCGCGGCTCAAATAGTTGGCGTAGCGGCGTATCTGCCGGTTCGATCTTTGCGCCGATTTCTTTGCAAAAGCGCACGAATTGTTTGGCCGTCACCTTGGAGTTGCGCCGAGCGATAGCATAGAGCTTGGTAAAATCGCGTTTCACCGCTTCCGGCCAATCTTGCACAAAACGCGGCAGATTGACGCGACTGCGATACGCGGTGGTAAAACTGCGTGGGTAATGGTAACCGTTGTGGACACGGGCTTGATTATTATAGGATGCGCGGGTAAGAAGCGCCGCTTCACGCTCTATCAGTACGATCTTTTTTAAACCGCGTTGCTTTGCCAGATAGATCGCAATCGCTGCACCGTAAAAGCCGCCGCCGATAATGACCGCTTCAACTGACGAGCATACCTTTGTCATCAAACGGATCGCTCAAGATGACCGCTACCTTTTTGCGATTGAGGTATGGATTCTTCGACATTCAGCTTTTCGCGCCGGGTCATTCGGGCGCTGGTGAACTCTTGTCCCACATGGTAGAGCGGTCCCTCATTTTGCAGACTGACCATGTTCAGGATGTACTCGCCCAACACCAACAATACCAACGAGATCAGAAAAAACATCCCGGATTGCTGCAAAGAAAGACTGATCCAACCGGGGGCTACATCAACTTTTAAGAATGCGACTGCAACAACGTAAGCTGAATACACGAGGTTGGCGACGGCGCCAAATAAAGAAAGTGAAGTCACCAGACGCATCGGGGCACGGGTAGTCGAAACCAACAGCCGCATGCCTCGGTCGACGCTTTCACCCAGTCGCTTGGTGCGCGAGAGTTTGGGACGAGCGCTATAGCTGAGATTAACACGGGAAAAACCGCCTGTTGCCGGAAGGTGCCGATAGGTTATGGCAGGCTGTGGATGTTGAAGAATGAAGTTGACCACGCACTTGCTCAATACGCGGTACTGCGGGGCTTCTGTCGCCAGATGAATGCCGCTGAACCATTTGTACAGCATGTTAAATAACAGGTAAGCGCCACGATAGGCAAAACTCTGCGCCGGTTTCTGCTTGTTGTTGGCGAAGACGACATCCGCTCCGCTGACTGCTTCGTCGAGCATGTCGCGTAAAAAATTGACGTCATCGTTGAGCGGATCGAGGACAGCAACAAACTCACCCAGAGCATTCTCTAAGCCAACCCATGAGGCCGTGTCGTCATCGACCTCTTTGGTCAGCGCGTACACTTGCAAGTTCGGCAATCCTTCTGTGCCGGTGAGTGCTTTTAAACGCAGTAATGAGTCGTCGTTCGAAGCGTTGTCGACAATGATTATCTCATAATCCGAGACGAGCTCATCCAGCGTCCTGTTGATTTCGATAAGCAACGCTTGGATGTGATCGGCTTGATTATGCGTGGTAATAACCAAGGAAAGAAATAGGGGGAACTGAGTCATCATGGTTTATTCCGAAAGATTAACACGCTGATTTAGCGATGCATTCTGAATGGCAAGCGTCTGACAAGCACTTGGCGTTTCCAAGTCAATACGCAAGCCCTTAACCTGTTTTAACCTAAGCCAACCGGGATAGGCGTCAAGAGGAACAATCACGGTACCGTTAGCCCCGGTAAAAATTAGAGACTGTGCTCGATCAGGGCCTTGCATATCATCTCCCCACCAAAAAATACGCAATTGTTGGAGGGGGGCTCCCGCGCAAGATAAATCGAATTTCAACAGCCCCATTGATTGCGCTGCAAAACTCTGCCGGGCAAGATCCAACTGAAAATAGGGCGTGCTGCCCATAATTCGATAAACACTATTCTCCGGCTTGAGATCATGGCGTTCGGCCTGAGAAAAATCCAAATCGACAGCATGTTTCATCACTGCACTCAAAGAACCGGCGGACTGCCCCCATGCTACGGGGATTTTACGCAGATCCGCAACAGCGAATACGTGATCCATTAATTGAGCCGAGAGCTGCTGCCTGCGAGACGCATCAATAACCACTTGAATTTCACGATGGTTATTCGCTACATTGGGTACAAAACGCGCACCGTCAAACCAGATGGCGTTATGCTCCGCCCCAACGCGGGTGATGTTCCGAGGCTTTTGGTCAGGTAACACAATGACATCCCCAACATGTAAATAGCGCACCGACATGGAATCACGGATAACAACAGCATTGTCGGAACGGTGAACACCCGCCTCCCAGCTTTGATCGGTGAGTGGGCTTAACGAAAAACTAATACCCGTGCGGGGTAAATCGGCATCCTTGGCAATACCGTAGACAAAACCGTCATGAAGCTCTGCATCGTAATGTTTGAGCACGAACCGGTAAAGTAAATGAGTGCGTAGCGCCATTCCTCCGCCATCATGATGGATACTGTCCGCTTCGAGCAACGCGATCCGAGGCTGCGCCTTGTTTAGCTGCTCGACAGCCCTTTGCTGCTGTTTAATTGGGGCAAGGTTATAGGGTGCCGTAGTGGATATGGGAGGCGGACGATCAAAGTACATATATTGCGCATTGCGGCCGGTCAAATCCAGATAGGTCTCTGTTGGGGCTAGATGGTTCGATAAAAAACGGTTAATGCGTTCGAGCCGGTCGACATGCTGGGGCTCAACTAAACCGGAACCCATGTTTTTCAGCCCATGCTCAGCGCCCGACCACAAGTTGCCGACTTGATCTTTCTCGCGAACGGAGCGAAAGGCGTCTTTATTCACGCCAGCCAAACCTATCCCGGCACATACAAATGCGATGCCGACAGCAAGAACCGCACGTCCGCGCGCTACAAGTAAAGGCGCTAGTAGTATGGGCAATAAAATAGCCCAGGCAAAATTAGCGAATATTCCAGGTCTGGATACGTGGCCTGGGTCGATCCGCCCCATGGTATAAGGGGTTATCAGAGAAGAGAAGAGAAGAACAGGCAGCGCAACGCCAATCAAATAAGTTCTGCGTTCAGGCTGCCTGAACATGGCAATAATAAGTACCGCTGCCGTAAGCGGCCCCGATACCCATGACATACGCAGCACTTCAAGCCCCGCTTGATGCTTGCCTTGAACCGTCCAACTCCATGACCACGGTATGCCGTAAGCAATCTGGTTGACGGCGCCATTTTCAAGCACATACCGAATCGCACTCAACAGCATCGCCGACATTGGCGTGAAAACCACTACCATTCCAATCAATAAAGTCGGCAGAAGTAACTCTCGCTTCCAGTCCGAGTGCCTGGCGCGATAAAGATGCAATGCTGCCAAAGGCAATGAGGAGAAAACAGCAACAAGTCCTTGAGGGGGTACCAGTAATACCAATGCTATAGCGGAAATCAACCAGATCCGGAGCCATGTTTGCGGATTCAATTGACTCGCTTTTAGCCACAGACAATAAAACGGCACAAGAATAAGGAACATCAACTTTCTGGAAATAAACCCGAACAGCAAGACCGAGATATACGCCAAGCCCAAACTGCCGGTATAAATGCGCATCGCCATAAATGCGATAAATAGGGTCAGCGTGGTAGCAAGCCGGTCGGCTTCTGCAATAGTTGCAGCGGTGCCGTCATAAAAAATCAGTGAAATGAACCCGCCTATATCGTCGGCAAAAAGGCCGTGAGGCGGGAAATAGTCGATATACGGGATTTTTCCAAACTCCCAAAAGCCCCACCATCCCAGCAGACTTTCACCAAAGTGATAATCATCGCTTGGCACATACGGTATTGCTGTAGTTCCATTCGAAAATAAAAGAATAGTTGCGAAAATAGCAACGGGTGAGAGCATTTTGGTCAAATCGGTTTCGTGGTTCGACACAAAGTTTTTGTATCTGACGACCACATCAACAATCGTTGTTAGAATCGCGGTAAAACTTAACAACCAAAGCCAATGCGTCGTTTGGATAGCCGGCTCGCCTGTCTCCACCCGATACAAATCCGGCAATATCAACAAATAGAACGGCGCAATGCCAAATTGTCCTATTCCTAACAGTTTCGGAATATGCCGGGAAATGGCGTTCGATGAATTGCGGCATAAATAAAACAGATAAAGTGTGCCGGCAATTACGATAAGGGCGCCGACTCTAGAGGCTGCGCCAAATCGAAATGTCTCGCCAAATAGAGAAAGGCGATCCTGAATGGTCGCGATTCCAAAAGGCAGCAGCCCAATCAACATGACCGACAATACACCAATACCTATCTGTTGAGGCGTGGCGTCGCCACGAGATAGATGCAAACGCACCGCAACGGCGCTAAGGAACGCCCCGGCAATGCCAATCAAGATAGTGAACGAAGAATCGTTGGGATAGATGCTCAAAAAACCACCCAACCCGATAGCCACAGGTACCAGCCACCAAGTCAGCATGGTAATGAATAACTGCTCGTATTCATGCGACTGTATGGTTGATATATGTTGAAACAATCGATAGCTTGTCCAACCGCCCGCTAAAAATCCAAGCGCAAACAGTGGATAGCTTGCCAAGTCCTGAAACTTTGTCGCTGCATCCCAAGTAATCGCCCCAACAATAAACTCAGGATAAGCCGGCGCGCGTTGCAATAGCTTTTGCGATATAAACATCGCGCCAAAAGCAGCGCCAACTGCGGCGAGCATGGAGAAAATCAACGCTCCGGTTAATATGTTGTGTTGTTTCGTTTGGGGCATTGTAGTTTCATGCATTTTCAAACTTCCTTTGTTGCAAGGTGCCAAAACGGTCAAATTCCGCAGAAGCACCCTCCTTCCTGCTTAGCGATCCGTAAAATTTACAAGCCATTTTGTGCAAAACTCCGCTTTAATATCCAAATTGCTCAAACCAAGATGAAACCGAAAGGTAAACGAGGCAAGCGTGAACCTTCAGCAACGCCCATTCATATCGGCTGTAAATGCCAGCGCAGTCTCGTCCGTCCTTCCGAGCCCATCTGAAGCTATGTCATATTATAGAGTCCGAAGTGAATAACGCGACATCGTTCCTGTCCAGACTTGGCGTCGCTATACTAATTCCGGGCTCTCTACCATTACGCCTTAGAGAGAAAAGGACGGAACTTGTGTAAATACCCGTGCTCCAACAGAAAAGGGAGCTAGGACAACTTGCAACTCACTGTGTTTAGGGAGCAAGAACGGTGTAGATACTTATCCCTCTATACGTGGAGGCCACGCGTAGGAAAAGTCTGCATAGTCCAACGTCAAGTTAGGGCTGTAAGCGGGATCATTGAGTAGTTTCGTGTCCCAACGCGACTGAACGAAACTGACTTCATTGAAAAAGCGAATCTGTTTTTCAGGAGTATCTTCAACTCCCCGAGATGCCGATTCATGGTGATTCATTTCTGCATAAGGTGTCCAGACGTTTCTATATCCGGCGTCACGTACCCGCAAGCAAAAATCGACGTCATTAAAAGCCACGGCTAATTGCTCATCCAATCCCCCGACCACATCGAAAACATCGCGCCTTACTAACAGGCAGGCGGCTGTAACGGCACTAAAGGATTGGTGTAAGAATGCTCGACCGAAATATCCGGGATGATGCCGCCCAATTTTATAATGCGCATGATTCCCCACCCCGCCGATCCCTAAAAGAATCCCTCCATGCTGCAAGCTGCCGTCCGGATACCAGAGCCGAGCGCCTACGCAGCCGATGTCCGGACGCACCGCGAAAGAAACCATTTCTTCCAGCCAATCCGGGGTCAATATTTCAATGTCATTGTTCATTAAACAAAGCAGTTCGCCCCGAGCCAATTGGGCGGCTTTGTTATTTAGGGCGGAGAAGTTAAACGGCGATTCATCCCGTAAAATACTGAAGCGATCCTTGGGCAAGCGCTCAAAAAGCTGCTGCGTTGCCGCCTCAACACTGCCATTATCGACAATGATGACTTCATAATTTTCATACGTTGTGCGCTGTATCAGCGAATCCAAACACATGCCCAATAAATCGGCACGATCTCGGGTGGGAATAATAATGCTGACCAAGGGTTGCGGCGACGGACAGGAAAAACGAACCCGATTGAGTGTGGGGACTTCGGGCGCCGGCATCACTTCCGCATTAATGCCGCTGCGCTTTAAATGATCGGCAACCGCTTTTCGACCGGCTTCGACAGCGTAATTTTTTTCTCCTGCCGCCAAAGCGGTACTGCCCGCAATGGCCCGCCAGTGATATAAAATACGGGGGATATGAACTATCTGTTCCGGTTTCAGCTTTTCCAGCACACGCAATACTAAATCGTAGTCTTGCGATCCTTCAAAACCTACACGGAAACCACCTAGGTCGCGTACTACTTCCGTTCGATAAACACCGAGATGAGAAACCATGTTTTGCGCCAACAGCAGTTCGTAATTCAATTCGCATTTGAAATACGGGTCGTAACGCCGGTTTGATTCGTTAATTTTATCCTCATCCGAAAAAATCAGCCCGGCATCAGGATGCTGGTTGATGGCCTCCGTCACCCAATACAAGGCGTGTTCCGCCAACAAATCGTCATGATCAAATAAAGCAACAAATTCGCCCTGAGCGAGTTCTAAGGCGGAATTACTGGCACGCGAAATATGGCCGTTTTGGTCACGATAAACGACTTTGATCCGATGGTCTTCCCGACAATGGCGCGCCAGCGTTTCACGCACTGCCGGATCGGTTGACGCATCGTCAGCGATACAAAGCTCCCAATTCGGGTAGAGTTGCCTGCGCACCGATTGAATCGCTTCATCCAGAAACGAAATGGGAGGGTTATAAACGGGCATCACGACCGAAATAAGCGGTTTAGCCTGAAAGTCGGCTATATTTGATTGGATTTTCACTCGATCCGCGTTTTTCAGCGTGTCATAGCGGCATAACCATTCAGTATAATCATTCCGGTCAACTTCGGGCAAAGCGATATCGGGTCTAATCTTTGAATCGGACGTTCCATTTCGATCGCCGCCGACGAAAAGGATACGTCGTTTAACTCCGGCCCAGCCTTCTCGTAAAAATACGCGCGATGCTTTTTTGACGCTCTTAGTTATGCCGCCGCTAATGCGAAAAATGCTCGGTAGCAATTTAATTAAGTTGCCCAGGTTTTTTGCTTTTAAAGATAGCTTGCGCAGGGGAGCGGTAATGCGCCAGCTTGTACTTTGATAAATCTCTTGGATGAGCTCACTTCTTTCTGTCAAAGCTTGGTTGAGATTGCCGATATGCTTGCTTCTTTCCGCCAAAACTTGATTGAGATTATTGATATGATCGGTAAAAGCCCGATTGATGTTGTCGATGTGTTCGCTTCTTTCTGTCAATATCCGATTAAGCTTAGCGACCAAGCCATCGCGCTCGGCTAATCTTTGTTCAAAATCGACCATATACTGAGCTATGTCATCAATGTCTTTGCCTGTCCAGCGTAGTCGCCATTTATCGAATAATTGCTCGCGGCCTCGCTGCTGCGTATTTTTGTTTGTTGCCAAGCCTACACCGGAGTCTCCTTGAGTATGGTAAACGGCACTGATTTGGTTGACATGTAGAAAAGCGGTGTGACGTGAGAGTTGCAGCCAGAAATCCCAGTCCTCATAAACATCCATACTCTCATCAAAATGCGCACCGCTTTTTTCCATTAAGTCACGAGAAAACAACAGCGCATGGATAGGTATGAAGTTCGATATTAATAGCTTTCTGGGATCATAGTGCTCATTGAAAACGCTCAATAAATGCCCATCGTCATCTTCCGCCCGAACACCGGTATAAATCACTGTGGCTTGCGGATGTTCATGCAATGCCTGAACAAGGCCGGAGATATGGTTAGCGTCAAAGGTATCGTCGTCATCGAGAAAGATCAGAAAGTCTCCTTCGGCGTTGCTTAATCCTACATTACCGGCACGGCTTCTTGGTAGCGCTTCCCCGGTATTGATCATTCGTAATGGAAAATGCCCGCACCATTCACCAAGTTTGGAGTGCTCTTCACCTTTCGCATTTACCACAACCACTTCGATATTGGAGTAGGTCTGTAAAGCAACGGAATCCAGCGCTTTCGATAACGTGGGCCTATCCATGCTGCGGATGATTACTGAGATTAACGGAACATCCTTAGCCTCCAGAGTAAGCCCTAATTCCCTTTGGCGCTTATGTTCGGATTGATAAATCTTAAATGGATCGTTTGTTAATTCTTCGGCAGAGACTAAAAGATAAGCTTCCGCCGCTGTTACCTCTGCCGGTAAGGTATAGGTGCGGTAACGATTAAGTGCGGCTATATCTAAGTCGTAGCGCTGCTTCTCGTTTTGCGAGATAAAGCATTCCATTGCAGCCATCTTGCGTTTCGCAAGATCGCTGATATCGAGCAGCAAGTTGGGGTTTAAAGGAACTCCTACTTCATACAGTGCCAACCGTACACCTTTACCATGACGGCGCAAAGCCTCAACTGTTGCTATGCTCAATGCACGGTGGTCCGGGTGCATTTCAAATACCGAGGGCGTATAAATCAGGTCGGCGCCTTGAATAGTCTCCAGAATGCGGCGAACCAATTTTTCACCGTAGAACACTTCCCGGTCACGCAATTCCCAAAACTCAGGCGTTCCGTAACCCAGAACAGCAGCGGCCTTCAGACTTTCCTGCCGGCGTTGCTGGATGTGTTCGAAACGGATTTCGCCCTCTAGCCCGTAAGCGCCATCCGATACGATGATTACCCGTACTGATGCGCCATATTCAATATGGCGCATGATTGCCCCCCCGCAACCGAATACTTCATCGTCGGGGTGAGGAGCAAAAATTATCACGGTACTAGCCGCAATTTTAGTAACTGCAGCGTAGGGGATTAATTTAGATTCCATTAGCGTGTTTTCCAGCAACCTTCACAATAATCAGGGAACAGACCGTTCCACAAGTTGAAGCGGACATTTTCGTAACTTGGCTCGCGCAAAATGTCGGCCAGTGGGTGATCAAACAAATTCCATTGTGGGTCAATCGGCGTTTTGATCTGGCAACATGGCGTTATATCGCCCGATAGCAACGCATAGATCCACTGCTCGTCACAATTCTTGCGCAGGCCATTCGGTCGCCCGGCTTTGGCGAGCTCGATACCCTCTTCTGCGCAGAACTCGCTGATCGGTTGCAAAATACGATTAGCGACTACGCTATCCCTATGAATAGCAGCGGCTACCGGCTCCAGATGCGCCAATTCGACCAGTTTTTCCTTGGGATAAATGGGAATGTAAGTCTTCATTGGATTTAGTGCCTGGAAACTCTCAAAAATGTCGACACCATGCCGCTTGGCCTCTTCTGTAATAGCTAGCAGCTCGTCCTCGGTGTTGGCAAACAAAGTGCCTTTGACGCCAATGCGTGGATAACGATAGCCCTGTTCATCACGGTAACGGCTCAGGCGTTCGATACCCTGCCAGATTTTCGGCAGATCGCCATCCAACCGCGAACTGGCAAAAGTGGCGGGATCAACCGAGTCGATGGAGATGCCGATGTAGGCTATCTCGGCTTCACACAGCTTCTTAACGACACTTTGGCTGAGCGCAGAGCCATTGGAAATGATCATCACCCGAATGCCGCGCTCCTTGGCTATATGCGCCATGGTAAAAAAATCTTTATGCAGCAGTGGCTCGCCTTCGCCGACCAAGGCAATAGTTTTCACGGTCGGGAAGTTATCGAGTACCTTGGTAAAGTTGTCGATATTGATGTCTTCCTGTTTCATGTGCCGACCAACGCAATACCAGCAATTGAAATTGCAGCGGGTAGTCGGCTCTATATTGAGGAAGGTCGGCTGATTGAACCATAGCCGTGCCTCGACAGCAGTGACGGAAAAACCTGTCAGTTCCGGCTGCTTTAAACAGATGGTTGATCGCTCAACTTCTTCAAGTGTAAAGTTTTCGCAGTCAGGACAATATAGAATCTTCGCTTCTTCTATCCAGCTCGCTTCACCAAATCGCAGATGCGCACGAATATGGATTGCTGCACTTCCAGCACACGCTGGGCAAGGATTAAGCTGATCAGGCAATAACAGTAAATGATCCCGCAAAGGCTTTAAATGCCCATGACTGGCAATCCATACTGCCGTCAAATTATTTATATTTTCCATAGTGCCTCGTTAATTAATAGCGTGCCGAAGAACAAAACCTGATTCAACGGAAATCCGTGTCGCCGGACATTAGCCACCAACGAGCATGCAGTTGGCCGGCCATCTCAGTCAAATCGGGGGTGGCGATACAAATATTAGTGACTACATTTCGCGTCACCGGCTCAGGCAAAGCCGTGAGGATATTGGGGGTTAGCCAACCGAATAGGCGCTGACGTCCCGCAACGCCGGCACTGTATTGAGCGACTTTAAGCAGTATCCCAAACGCTTTAGGAAGCCCAAGCAAGTCCAACAATTCCACGCCCTGATCGGGTCCGTGGTCACGTAGTACGACAATCCCCACCGCTTGGTCGAACCATCGCCAAGATACAAGATAAGAGGCATATACGTTCACAGGGTGCTCCAGATAGCGATGCCTGAAAAAGTCAGCATCCTTTTGCGGCACCACATAGTCTGTCAGCGCCTGACTCATTTTTTTCCAAAGCGCATCGACAACAGCATTATCTTCTTGTAGTAAAGGCCGAATCTTAAACCAGAAAGGCAAGCGTACTGCGGGCAAGATCGGCCAAACTGCCTCTAATAAGGTATCTACCCGAGCATATAGGCCCAATTTTTCACCCAAAAGTAGCGCTCTGTCGGAAGGAAAGCCGAAGGCTAGTCGATACGCTTTATTTTTGCCTGTTTGTTCCCCTAAAAAAGTTTCGGCAATGCGCATAAATGGACCACGGCGAGTCAAAATACCGCGCATGCTCGGATCTACCATCACATCGCAAATCTGCACGGCATTCAGCTTTTCTTCGTGCAGCCACAATGACCTTGGCATTCCTCCGTAATGAGCAATTACCTTACCTGAAGTGTGCGCCAATACTGCGGGCTTACATTGTCCGGCGTATTTCCAAAGCCATAGATTGACTGGCATAGAATGACCGAATGCCAATGCAAATAGCGACAACAACTTATTCTGGTCACGCTGGTTTACCCAGCGACATTGCCAGCCTTCTTTTATCTCAAGCGGAACAGTAATAGATGGCGAAGCCGGCACTTGTCCGCTTAGCAGCGTATTACCTACTGTCCGCCAAGCTCCATCCGCTACCAGTAGAATATTTTCAAGCAAGGGGCGGGGATAGGCATACTGCTCGAGAAAGACTGCCGCCTGTCGGTTCATATCCTGAATAGTGCCACTGCTTTTTAAATTACTGATAAACACGGCTACGGCTGATGGTGGAATTAACTTGAGCGCTTGCTCTATTTCATCAAAAGTTCCTTCGCACCATTCCTGTTTATCTTGAACTATTAGACGGAAACCGTATGCTCGCATTTCTTCAAGAAACGCCGGCGGTGAAAAGCCTGCTGCCCAGAGCGTGACAGGCGAAAACTCACATAAAACTTTTAGCTTGGGGGACCGCTTCAGTATTGCGGCAAGACTGCGTAGCACAATGGGTTCATGCCCACTAACACCGATCTTGATGAAATCCAGCGCTTCCAACTCAAAACTATCATGCTCGAAAAATAGATTCGAGAGGCGGTCATCTCCTAAAGCTATCTGATGGACTCTAACCGTACCGGTGGCGACTTGATGGGCAAGATTGCGTTGCAAGCACAAGAAGTTATCCTGATCCGGCTCAATGGCGGTAACGCTTCCCCCTGGAGAGACAAGATCACTAAAAAGCAGCGTGTAGCGCCCCGTGTTGGCGCCGATATCCAGAACTCGGTCCCCACAATTGATCAATTGTTGGCAGAGCATGATTTTTTCCTGCTCAAAACCGTCATGATCGATACGCAGCTGCAAGTTATTGGCTGTATCTCCCTCAATTAAGCGGTTGCAGTCCGCCCTCACTTGATACTCACTCGGTTTTATATCGGGTTTTATCGACAAACTCATATCCGGCATTCCCAGCTATGCGGTATTACGAAGTATCCTTGCAATCGGCCTTCTTGCCGTACATGGAAGGTAGAAACGCCATTGGCCGAATCATAAACATGCAAACCACGCTCGCAAAGTAAATGAACATTTAATGAATATTCTCCTTTCAGGAGGGGCAATTGCTTAAACGTAAGACAAACTTGACCGGATCCATCCGGTGCGCGGTTCAAAGTAATGTCGTCTTCCCATACTGCTGCACTGGTAAGTGTACGTCCATCCATTGCATGAATAGTTGCAGCCACGGACGGGCAAGATAGCGCTGGGTCGGAAGTAAAGCCCACCTGCACCGTAAGAGTTGATAGGCCGTTTAAGGCAATAGTTTCTTTGGCGTTTTGCCCGTCGATTTCCACTTTTATGGCTGCAAGGCGTGCATATCCTTGTACTCTATTATCATCCGGCAACACAGGCGCAGCTAGTTCGCACTCAGTGACTGCATTAGCTGGAGCTGTGCCGTTCGCTGGGATCAACATGCTCTTATCCAAAAAACTCTGATAGGCCGCCACCACTGAAGCTGAGTTACCCTCTGCCATAACGTTGCCGCTATTAAGCCAGACTGCGCGTGTGCATAGCGATTCGACCTCAAACAAACCATGCGAACAGAACAGGATGGTCTTACCGGCATTGCGCATTTGCATAATCCGGTCAAACGATTTGCGGGCAAAAGCGCCATCGCCGACCGACAGCGCTTCATCAATCACCAGAATGTCAGGATCCACGCTGGTAGCCACAGAAAACGCCAGCCGCACATACATCCCGCTGGAATAAGTCTTAACCGGTTGATCAATAAAATCACGAATACCGGAGAAATCGACAATTTCTTCAAAGCGCGCCTCAATCTCCTGTTGCGACAGTCCCATGATGGCGGCGCTCATAAATACATTTTCGCGTCCACTGAATTCAGGATTAAAACCGGCTCCCAACTCCAGCAACGCGGCGACTCGCCCCCGTACTGTCACTTCTCCATGGGTGGGTGTTAAGGTGCCGCATATCAGTTGCAGCAAGGTCGATTTCCCTGAACCATTTCGTCCGACAATACCCAGCACCTCGCCTTTGGCAACTTCAAAGCTAACATCCTTTAGCGCCCAAAACTCACGATAATACTGACGTCTACCGCGCCATAAAAATTGCTTAAGACGGTCATGCGGCTGGTTGTAAAGTTGATAACACTTGCTGAGGTTTTGAACGCGAATGGCGATGCTCATTCTGGCTTCACTCCATAAGTATCGGCACAGAAAGTGAGTTGTCGTTGGAGAAACTCGCTGAAGCGAACACGAAAGGCGGCGTGAGTCGCTTTGCGGATTGTGTCTATTTGCGTTTCGGTTAGTCTCATTTCTTTAATTTTTCCTGGAAATTTATTGCTTGGACGATTGACCCGATAACCTTGTAATTTATTCACTTGACCAGTCCGCAGTTATCGGCTTGTTTTAATATCCCGGCTCATAATTCTATTCCGGTTGTGATTGCTTCTTGCTCGATAAGTCGTGATCTGTCTCGGGAAATAACCACATCAATTTTTTGGTCGCCAATCGCTGTTTTTAACTGCACTAAAAAGCAATTTTTATCTCCGATAAATTGTTTTTATCGGGAGGTTGAATATATAAGTCGATATCGCCGCCTTTGACATCGTCATCGACTCTGCTACCGAAAAGAATAACTTTTGAGCCCTGTCCAAAAACATGATTTGCCGCTGACTTGATCGAGCTTATCTCAAAATCCTGGAGTCTCATGTTCTATCCTTAAAATCAATTGGGGTGCAACCGTTGGTTGTTAAACATTTCCGCATCGTCTTTACCCGTTGTTTACGGTAATTCAATTTACTTCATGTGTAATTATTCAGTCCCCCTCTTTGAAAAAGAGGGGTTAGGGGAGATTTTTTAAATAAATCCCCCTCGATCCCCCTTTTTCAAAGGGGGAGGTGAATACTTACCTTCATGTTATCCGTTTTTGATCTTTTCCGGCAGGAGCAATGCCTCTGGTAAACTCTCTTTTTTATGTCCCATTCGCGTCATCGCATCTTGACGCAAACGATTGAAGGTTTCTATCAGCATTAGGCTGTATTCCTTTGCCAGCACCACGTCTTGGGCAAACTTTGCCGGATCGGTCATGTATTCATGCACCAAGCGGTTGCGGAGATTGCGCGCTTCCAGCCACCGCTCCGTGCTGCTGAGTACGCCCAGTCGTTCGGCTCGATTGAGCGTTTCGATTTGACTTCCGGGCAGTTCAGCCAGCGCAAGCAGCCAGCGTGGAAATAATTTGTCCGCCATCGTATCTTGCATTCTGCCAAACCGGGACACAAAGGCTTCCAATCGCTCGGCGCAATCGGGATTTTGCTCCAGACCGATAACCCACTCAATATCAATCGCTTGGTTAGGCAAGCGGTTCCAGCTATAGGATAAATGCTTGCCTTCTTTCGCGGCTATCTCCAGCGTATGCAGAAAGCGCGTTACCGGTAAGTCCAAGGCTAAACTCACAATATTATTCCGGTCATGGCGGCATGTTCATGTATCGATTGCATGGGCGTTGAAGGATCAAGCACCAACACATCAATAGGCTGGTCGCCTAGGCGTAATTGAAGTTTGGCGATAAGTTGCAAGGTTTTACGTTCACTGTCCGCCGTGATTGACGACAGCTCAACGAGCAGGTCAATATCGCCGCCACGGGCGCCATCGTTTATTCTTGATCCGAAAAGTTTTACTTTAGCCTCCAGGCCGAAAACCTCTCGGACGGTATTCCGGATAATTTGCTGTGCTTGTTCAGAAAGTCTCATTATTTGAGGCATCTCGCCATGGCATATTTCAGGCGACCGGCCAACTGTTCTTGCAGCAACTCGGTTTTTGCTCGCGCCATAACGGCAGCCCGGACTGCATAACCAGTCTGGGAAAGGGGCGGGTGGCATCGGGATAGACCGCAATGTCTATCTTGCGCTCACCCAGGCTTCGGTGCAGTTGTGCCAAAATTTCCAGCTTAGCCGACAGATTGATGTTTTTAGAGAGAACCAATAGGTCAATGTCGCCACCTTTGGCGGTGTCGTCCGCACGCGACCCGAACAGGTAAATGATTGCTTCGGCATCGGCTTGATGAATAGCGTCGGTGATGGCTAGCTGTTCTTCATAAGCTAAACGCATGTATTCCTCTCGTGTCCTGTGGCTTGGCCGTGCTATTCCGGGAGGCGGAATTATAAAACATCGGCAAAACCCTTTCTGGTTTTTTCAAACCAAAACAAGCCGAACCAAGCGATAACAATGGATACAGCGCTGTAAATAGCCAAATGTTGCCAATTCGGTTGCAGATTCCATAACAGAACGTTGCGGACTTGTTCCACCACAAAAGTGACCGGGTTTAGAAACAGGTAAGCGCTGACAGATTCCGGCAAGGCGCTCAAGGGGTAAAAAATGGGGCTCATGAACATCAACACAGTAATGGTCATGCCGACCAGTTGCCCGACATCGCGGACAAAAACCCCTATAGAGGCCAGCAGCCATGACAAGCCCATAATCAACAATAAAAACGGCAATACGATGACCGGCAGCCACAGCATCGCCCACGAAAAAGGGTGGCCGAGCACGGCTAAAAAAATCAGCAACACGCCCAGGCTGATGCTTGAATGAAACAGCGCCGACCCTAACGCGACCCAAGGCAGTATTTCAAGAGGGAAAATAACTTTTTTGACATAATTGACGTTCGCCAAAATCAGGCCCGGCGCACGCGAAACGCATTCGGAAAACAGGTTAAATACAATCAGTCCGGCAAACAGCACCATCGCAAACTCATACTTGTCGGTGTCGCCTTGTCCCCAGCGCGCTTTAAATACAAAACCGAAGACAAACGTGTAAACCGTCAGCATCAGAACGGGATTAATAAACGACCATAATAAGCCCAAGAATGAGCCGCGGTAACGACCGATCACTTCGCGCCTAACCATTTGTTTGATCAGCGGGAAACTTCTCAGCAAGCTGAGGAATCTATTCAAAAAATAATTCAAAATGAAGCCTTGGAAAAATTTCGGGCATTAATTATCGCAGATAAACAGCTTCAGTACGATGACTGTTTTGCCGGTCATTTGACTATCCGGCTCTCGCTAAAGCGACCGTTTTCAGTGGTCTTCACTCTTAAAGTTTTTAACCGTTCGGTTCCGTGAAGTCGCATACGACAACGTTTGTCTGTGTTTTGGCTGCTGCGTTGTGTTTTTCTATCGGCTCAGCCGTTATGTATTTTAAGCCGTTCGAATAGTTCCCACGCTCCGGCACTCCCAAGCTTCGGGATGCCGGAAACGCCTGTCCTGCGCTAAAGCGCGGACCGGCTTATTCCGGCCTACATCGAGATGTGTATAACGATGAGCGCTCCGGCGTGGGAACGAGCTGTAGGGGGATTTATTATTGCGAGTTACCTAAGCTTGATGCAATCATTAAAGAGGCGGGGCTTGAACACGACCCGATCCTGATCCGCATGACCGGTTGTCCGAACGGCTGCGCACGTTCAGTGCTGGGCGAAATCGGTTTTATCGGCAAAGCGCCGGGCAAGTATAATTTGTATCTGGGCGCAGGCTTTTACGGTCAACGCCTGAATAAACTGTACCGCGAGAATATTAACGAGGAACAGATATTGGCCGAACTGACCCCGATTATTCATCGTTATGCCCGTGAGCGGGAAGCGGGCGAGCGCTTCGGTGATTTTGTTATTAGAACCGGTTATGTCCAAGCGGTGTCGGTGGGTAAGGATTTTCATCTTTGACCGTTCATGCGCAGCAATGGAGATTAAAAAAGAGGAAAACAGAGTAGGATGCGGGTGTAAAGTCGACAGAATAACACCGTTAAATTAAACAAAGGTAAAAAGCAATGGATTATATGCCCGTGGTCGTGCAGGCGACTTATTTGACCGATTACAAAATCAAAATCACTTTTGACAATGGCGAAGAAAAAATCGCGGATTGCGCAAAATGGCTGAGCGGCGAAGTGTTTGAGCCGCTCAAAGACATCGGTTATTTTCAACGTTTTTTTGTCGACGGCTGGTCCATATCCTGGCCCAACGGCGCCGACATCGCGCCGGAAACGTTGTATGAAGAAAGCGAAGCGGCGTGATGCTGTACTGATCTCAGGTAACAGCAGTTTTACCGTTCGCTGCCGCCTAAACCTCCATGCTATGCGCAATACCGTGCAATGAACAAATCAATAACACGCCCAGAGCAATCAACGCAATTTGTTGCAATGAGGTTTTCATGTCGGTCTTTTTGTGCAATGACGGTATCAAATCCGCCACTGCGATATAAATAAAACTCGAAGCGGCCAAGGCCAAAAAATACGGCAAGCTGTTATGCAAATCCTCCAAACCGAAATACGCCAAGGTACCGCCCAAAACCGTAGTTAAACTGGCAAGCACATTGTAAAAAAGCGCCTTGCTTTTGGAATAACCGCTGTGCAGCAAAATCGCAAAATCCCCGACTTCCTGCGGAATTTCGTGGGCGGCAACGGCCAGACTGGTGACTATGCCTAATTGCACATCGGTTAAAAACGCCGCCGCAATCAATACGCCATCGACAAAGTTATGGATGCTGTCGCCCAAAATAATCAGCGTACCGGCCGACTTGGCTGAGCCATGACTGTGGCTATGCCCGTGATCATGGTCATGATCATCCTCATCGCCGTGCGCTTCGCAACTGCCGGAATGGCAATGCCGCCAAATCAGCAGTTTTTCCAGGACAAAAAATCCGAGTATGCCCGCTAAAATCGTTCCCGATAAGGTTTGAAACTGCTCCGGCTTAACTTGCGTAAAGGCTTCGGGAATCAATCCCCAAAAAGCCACCGCCAACAATGCGCCAATCGCAAAACTAATACCGTGCGGCAACACCGCATTCCGGCGCCGATCCGGCAACAATAAAAAAACCGCGGCGGCCATCACGCTTAACACGCCGCCCACCGCGGTAAAGATGACAATTAATAGCAATAAACTCACTCTGTTAAGCTCTCCATATTAGCGTAGCCATACGCCCTGTTTGTTGATCCCGACGATAGGAATAAAAACGTTCATGTTCGGTAACGGTACAAAAACCGCCGCCGTAAATTTTAGCTATGCCCGCCATAGCCAGGTCGATTCGCGCCAATTGATAAATATCCGCCAGCCACTTGCCGTTACTTTGCGGTTTAAAAGCGGCGTCGAATGCTGTCGATTTGTCCACAAAAGCGTCCCGCACTTCCGCACCGACTTCAAAGCAATCCGGGCCTATGGCAGGGCCCAGCCAGACCAGAAAATCCCCCCTAGCCCCCCTTTTACAAAGGGGGGGAGCTTCCCGTCCCATATTATTCGGGGAACTAAGGTCATTATTACGAAGCCGACTATCCCCCCCCTTTGCAAAAGGGGGGGTGGGGGGGATTTTCATTGCAGTCAAAGTATTGCCGATTACCCCGGACAACAAGCCGCGCCATCCGGCATGAATGGCGGCCACTTGACTGCCGTCGGCCGCGCAAACCAGCAGCGGCAAACAGTCGGCCGTCATCACCGCGCAAACAACGCCGGACTCGGCCGTATAGGCGGCGTCGGCTTGTGCTAAAGGTGCATTTGTTATCGCCTGCACCGCGCGATTGCTGTGTACTTGATCCAGCCAAACCGGGTCGCCGGGCAAATCCAGCCATTGCTTAATAAGCTGCCGGTTTTGCTTAACGTTATTAATGTCATCGCCTACATGCAGGGCCGGATTAAGACTGCTGTAAGCGCCGCAACTGACGCCGCCGCTACGTAAGGTGGTTGCCGCATGGATAGTGGCGGGGGCGGGCCAATCCGGGACCAGCCAGGGTTTATACCCAGAGGGCATAAGTTTCGTTTGAGCAGACAAGCTGCTCAACTCAGCTTTAATCGCGTTCATTTTCCGCCAACGCTGCCAACAAGCGGATCATATCGTCAGGCATCGGCTGCTCCCACTCAAGATATTCGTCAGTAACAGGATGCTGTAAGCCCAGTTTTGCCGCATGTAAAGCCTGACGTTTGAAACTGCGCAATTCTTTTTCCAACCGTTCGCTGCAATCCGGCGGCATTTGGAAGCGTCCGCCGTAGACTTGATCGCCCAATAGCGGAAAACGGATATGCGCCATATGCACCCTGATTTGATGAGTACGCCCGGTTTCCAGCTTAACCTGAACCAGAGTATGGCGGGTAAAGCGCTGCCCCACCCGATAATGAGTTACCGCAGCCTTGCCGTTTTCCCTGACCGCGTAACGTTTGCGCTCGGTCGGATGCCTGCCGATAGGTTCATCGACAGTGCCCCCGGCGGTCATGCGGCCGCGGGTGATGGCCAGATATTCACGGGTAATGCTTCTGTCCTGCAGCTGTTGGGTCAGACTGTTATGGGCCTGCAAAGTTTTTGCAATCATTAACAGTCCGCTGGTTTCCTTATCGAGCCGATGCACAATACCCGCTCTGGGCAAGGTTTCCAGGTTGGGGTCATGATTCAGCAGCGCATTTAACAGCGTGCCGTTCCAGTTCCCTACCGCCGGATGCACGACCAAACCGGCCGGTTTATTCACAATCAAGATGCTTTCGTCTTCAAAAACAATATCCAAAGGAATGGCTTCGGCTTCGGAGGTCACCACGACTTCCGCTTCGGCATCCAGCGTAATCACTTCGCCGCCCTCAAGTTTGTCTCTGGGCTTAAGCGTCAAGCCGTTGACTTGCACCCGGCCGGCTTTAATCCAGGTTTGCAGCTTGCTGCGCGAATAATCCGCAAACAGTTCGGCCAGCACTTGATCCAATCGCATTCCGGCCATTGCAAATGGCACTTCTTCCGTCATTCTTGTCATAACAAGTTCTTCTGATTAACCCATTGTTAAGTTATACTCGCGGAGATATTCAAGCCATCTCAAGTATCGCAGTTATATCCGGCGAGAAAAACCCCCAATGTTACAACGTGTCGTTAGCACTATGCGATTAAATTTAATTAAATTTTTACTTGTCTGTTGTTTAGGCCTGTCTGTTCAAGGTTGCGAGACACTTAAAAGTCTCACCTCCGGCGATTCCGATACGGTGGACGAATATGCCGACTGGAACGCGGAAAAATTCCGCACTGAAGCGAAAGCGGCACTGGAAAGCGGTAATTACGATAAAGCGATTAAGCTCTATGAAGCGCTTGAGTCCCGTTACCCTTTCGGCGACGAATCCGCGCAAACGCAACTGGATGTGGCTTACGCTTATTACAAAAACGGGGATTCCGAGGCCGCAATCGCCGCCGCCGACCGTTTTGTCAAAATCAATCCGCGCAGTTCCAGTGTCGATTACGCTTATTATTTAAAAGGTTTGGTTAATTACAATCGCGGCATCGGCTTTATCGATCGTTTTTTGCCCACCGATACGTCGCAACGCGACCCCGGCAATGCCCGCGATGCGTATGATAATTTTGCCGAACTGATCCGCAGATTCCCGTCCAGCAAATACGTGCCCGATGCTCAACAGCGCATGATTGCGCTTAAAAACAATTTAGCGATGTATGAAGTCCACGTCGCCCGTTTTTACATGAAACGTAAAGCTTATGTTGCCGCCATCGACAGGGCGTCGACCGTGATTGACAAATACCAGCGCACTCCGGCGGTTCCTTTTGCCTTGCAAATCATGCAGGAAGCCTACACCAAACTTGAATTGCCGGATTTAGCCAAAGATACCGAGCGCGTCTACGAGCTAAACTATCCGAACGGCCCGCCGGTCCCCGAACATAAAGATTCGACCTTTTCGCACAAGGTTTGGGATTTTATAGGGTTGGAAAAATAGGAAGGGCTAAAGGCTAAAGGCTAAAGGCTAAAGGCTAAAGGCTAAAGGCTAAAGGCTAAAGGCTAAAGGCTAAAGGCTAAAAATTGCAGCGCTCCTTAAATCCAAATGCAAGCTTTTTTCGCCCTTCGCCCTTCGCCCTTCGCCTTAAACTTCAATACAAATCCACCGGATCGACATCCAGCGACCAGCGCACCTTTTTCGCCAGCTTGAGCTTTTCGATAAGCGGCATCAGCACATCCAGCAAGACATGCAATTCCGGCCGCCTGCCGCTCTGAAACAGTAATTGATAGCGGTAAAGCCCGGCGCGCCGGGCCATTGGCGCGGCAACCGGCCCCAAAATATCGGTATGGCCTTGGCTATGCGCTTTCGCCAAGTCAACAACCGCCTGCAAAAACAGCTTCGGCATCTCGGCATCCGCGGCTTCTACTCTCAATAAGGCCTGATAACTGAACGGCGGCAATGACGCCTCTTTACGCTCGGCCAGCGCGGTTTGGGCAAAACTGTTGTAACCTTGGGCAATCAGCGCGGTTAATAAGGGATGCTCCGGTTGCCGGGTTTGCATAATCACTCGACCTGGCTTTTCCGCGCGTCCGGCGCGACCGGAGACTTGCACAATCATTTGCGCGAGTTTTTCCGGCGCATGAAAATCGATGCTGAACAGGCCGCTGTCTACGTCCAATATCGCCACCAGCGTCACATTCGGAAAGTGATGGCCTTTCGCCAGCATTTGCGTACCCAGAATAATATCCACCGCGCCCTGATTGATTTGCTGCAAATACTTTTCCAATGAACCTTTGCGTTGAGTCGAATCCCGATCCAGCCGCACCACGGTTTTATCGGCAAAAATTTCAGCTAAGGCTTTTTCCACCCGCTCGGTGCCGAGTCCCAGCGGCGTTAATTCTCCGCTTGTGCAGGCGGGACATTGCCTGATCAGGCGCTGCTCCTGGCCGCAATGATGGCAACGCAGCACCTTTTCATCGTAATGAATCACCAAGTTGGCGTCGCAACGCCGACAACGCGCAACCCAAGCGCAACTGTGACAGATTAAAGTCGGCGCAAAGCCGCGCCGGTTTAAAAACAATAACACCTGTTCGTTCTTGTCCAGCGTAAGGCGCATTTCCGTAATAAGCGCTTCGGACAAACCCTCCTGCATTTTTTTGTTTCTGATGTCAAACAGTTGCAACACCGGCGCCGTCGCGTTGCCCGCCCGTTCCGGCAAATGCAGCAAGCGGTAACGTTGGTTGTTGACGTTTTGCAGGCTTTCCAGCGCCGGCGTCGCCGAACCCAGCAACACCGGAATATTCAACAGCTTGCCGCGCACCACCGCGACATCGCGGGCGGAAAAGCGAAACCCTTCCTGCTGCTTGAACGAAGCGTCATGCTCTTCATCGAGAATAATCAGGCCGGGATTTTTTAACGGCGTAAACAAAGCCGACCGGGTGCCCAATAAAATGCAGCATTCGCCGCGCTGCATGGTCAGCCAAGCGCCGGCCCGTTGCCGGTCGGTCAATTTGGAATGCGAAATGGCGATGCTGACGTTAAAGCGTTGCCTGAAACGGTCCTCAAGCTGAGGCGTCAAGGTAATTTCAGGCAACAGCACCAAAACTTGACGGCCCCGTTCCAGCACGGCATGAATAATCTGCATATACACTTCGGTTTTGCCGCTGCCGGTTACGCCTTCCAGCAGGAAAACGCCGAACTGGCCCAAACTGCCGCACACCGTATCGACCGCCGCTTGCTGTTCGGTATTACAGGGTAGGGCGGTGCTCTTGATGATCGGATTGGATGCGCCCCTCGTTAAATCCGATGCGGTAAGCTGTAGCAATTGCTTGTCTTGCAATTGTTTTACCGAGGCTCGCCAGTTGCTGTTCCATGCCGAAAGTTCCGTTTCGGACAACGCGTTCGGTTGCGCTTGAAATTTTTCCAGCATGCTTTTTTGCTTGGGCGCGCGCTTTAGCAATTCGCCGTCAAGCGCTTTGCCCGACTCGGTGAGGGTGTAACGTTTCTCTGTTTGAATAACGGCGGCTTTGCCCTGACGCAAGGCGACAGGAAATGCCGCACTGAAAACCTCACCCAACGGATGATGATAATAACCGGCGGCCCAATGCAGCAGCGCCAAGTCTTTTGTTGATAGCAACGGTTTTTCGTCCAGTATCCGTTCGACGCGCTTTAATTTAGCAATGTCGATGTCGCTATGCGGAACGCACTCGACCAGAAAGGCTATTTTTTTCGCTTTGCCGAAAGGCACTTCCAGGCGAATGCCCGGCTTGATTTGGGTCGACGCCAACTGTTCCGGGGCAAGATAATCAAAGAGTCGATGGACAGGAAGCGCAATGGCTACTCTGAAAATCAACTCGCTCCCGCTTTGCAACTTGACCATGATATGTGAAGTATTTTTGATGTTTTAAGGCTAAGTCATTATACGGTTTAAACTATTCGAGTTACCCACAGAAGCTGTGGATAAGTCTGTGGAAAACCGGTTTTTAAACATCCTTAGTAGCGGTTTTTGTTACGTTTTTGTTACATTGATTACATTTAAGACACAAATTATTTTAATTTATATTTCAAATACTTAATAAATAATACATGACAGTAAACGGCTTTCGTGCTCGTTTCTAACATTAATTTACAGCCGCTGTGTCTCTGCGTCGACCCTGTGTGAAAGCCATCGATAAAAGGGCCGTTCGGAGGGCAAATCGGTGTTGCCTGTTACGTTATCGAGCCCGCATTTAATAAAGCGACGTTTACTCCTTCTCCCTCAGGGATGCCTGCATGGATGCAGGTAGTAGAGCAATGCAGGAGCAATTGCCGAGAAGGTTGGGATGAGGGGATTCAAATAAGCTTTTTTTCTTATTTTAGATTCCCCTCACCCAACCCTCTCCCGCTGGAGAGGGCTTTATGTCGCTTTATCAATTTCGGGTTCTATAATACAAGACTGATATTTAACGGGGCTTAATGAATTTAATCGTCATTCGGTCGCTTTCGCCGATAGCCAGATATTTTTTTCTATCCTTGTCTTTGAGCTTTAAGGCGGGCGGTAAGGTCCAGACGCCTTCGGGGTAATTCTTGCTGTCCTTTTTGTTGGCGTTGATTTCGGATTTTGCCAGAAACTCAAAGCCCGCATTCCGTGCCAATGCAATCACATAGTCCTCGCTGACATAACCGGATTCGGCTTTAGGATCTTGCGGTTTTAAGGTGGAGTTTCTATGCTCGACCACGCCTAAAATGCCGCCGGGCTTTAATGCTTTGTACATCGCGTTAAATACCGCGGCCGCTTGGTCATCTTTCATCCAGTTATGCACATTGCGGAAGGTTAAAACCCGATCAGCCGAGTTTGCCGGGGCTATCTGCAAAAATTTCGGCGGCTGCAATACCGTTAGTTGGACTTTGCCGTAAACTTTCGGACGGCGTTTGAGCTTTTTAATAAATTCACGCCGATTTTTTTTAAAATAAGACGGTTCGGCATCGGCTGAAAAATGGGCGGCATACAGTTTGCCGCGGTCTTTTAGATAAGGCGCAAGAATTTCCGTATACCAGCCTTCGCCCGGCCAGACTTCAACAACGGTCATGTTGTCCTTAACGTCGAAAAAATTCAGCGTCTGTTGCGGGTGTCGATATTTATCCCGTTTTTTATGGGCTATAGAACGGTGTTTTCCGGCGATTGCATGTTGCAAAGCGTTTGTTTTCGCAACAGCTTGCGGGATCGGGAAAGCACCGCCGGCCAGTAAAAGAATTAATAAGATATATTTCATTCAGCGTTTATTTCCAATCGGTAACTGAGGTTACAGCCATTTTAAAAATTCACCACGAAGGCACGAAGAACACGAAGTTTTCAATATATTGAGTTTAAAAAATTATTTTATAGTTCCCACGCTCCGGCGTGGGAATTCAGTCCGCAACGCTCCAGCGTTGCGGGACGCTGGAGCGTCTACCACTGCATTCCCACGCTGGAGAGTCTGTGAAAGTATTATCAAAATCGGTTTAAAAAACTCTTCACCACGAAGGCACGAAGAGCACGAAGAGCACGAAGGAAAAATAATTATTTAATTCAGTGTATTGAAAACTTCGTGTCCTTCGTGTCTTCGTGGTGAGTGCTTTTGCTTTTGTTCTAAAACGAATACTTTCACAGTCTCTGGAGCGTGGGAACGATAGCTGAGGGGGTATTAGTGTGAGTTACCTTAAAAGCAAGACCAATAGGTTTGATTGCGGCCTCGGTCCTTAGCTTCATACAACGCCGCATCGGCGCGATGCAATACCGCTTCGCCGTCGATATCCTCTGCCAATAAAACCGCGGCGCCGATGCTGACAGTAATTTGCACCGGTCCGGCTTCATGCTCGATAATGATTTCGGCAACCTGGCGACGCAAGCGTTCGGCCATGGTCAGAGCATCTTTTTTATTAGCGCCGGCCAATAAAATAGCAAATTCTTCGCCACCCAAACGGGCGGGAACGTCAATGGCCCGCGAATTATTACGGGCGATGTCGGCAAACGCTTTTAACACCGCATCCCCGGTAGCGTGCCCGTAAGTGTCGTTAACCCGCTTAAAAAAATCCAAATCCAGCATTAACAATACCGTTGAATAATGGCGCAAACGCGCTACTTTCGCGCGTTCCAGTTCCAGTCGTTCCAAAAACACGCGGCGATTGAACAGCCCGGTCAAAGGGTCGGTGCTGGCCAGTTTCTGTAATTGTTGCTCCATCTCCTTACGTTCGCTAATGTCCTCTTTTATGCCGATAAAATGAGTGATTTCACCCGCGCCGTTTTTCACCGGCGCAATACTCAGTTCCTCGTGATACAAGCTGCCGTTTTTGCGTTTATTAACCAGTTCGCCGCGCCAATGCTGCCCCTCCAGAAGATCGGCCCACATGGCTTGGTAAAAAGCTTCATTTTGTAAGCCGGATTTGATCAGTTCACTCGGTTTACGGCCCAACGCTTCTTCCGCGCTGTAACCGGTCAATCGGCTAAAAGCCGGATTAGCCCAAATAACCACGGCATCTTTATCGGTAATCACAATGCCGTTGGCCGCCGCTTCCAACGCCGCTATCAGTAAATGGTTCCTCGCCTCCATTTCGGTTCGCAACAACGCGTAACGGATTACTCGGGCTAAGCCATCATAGCCAAAGTCGCCTTTAACCATGTAATCCACCGCCCCGGCTTCCAGGGCCGTTAGCGCAAAATCGGTATCGCTATGTCCGCTGAGCACGACGATAGGGGTATTCAGCGCCATGGCGCGCGCGCTGTGTACCGTTGCCAAACCTTCCGAGTCGGGTAGCGACAAGTCCAGCAGCATCACGTCAAAAGAGGCGGCGGCCAAGCATTGTTGCGCCTCAATCAGCGATTGAGCCCAGCTGACATCGAAATGCCCGCTTTGGGTTTGTCTTAATTTCATTTTAACCAGATGCGCGTCGCCGGCTTCGTCTTCTACCAGCAATACCCGAATCGCTTTAACTTCGCTCATAGTTTGTAATCTTGCGGCAGACGCACCAAGCTAAACCAATACTCGCCAACCTGCTGGATGGCTTTAATAAACTGCGATATATCGACAGGCTTGGTAATGTAACTGGTCGCACCAAGCTGATAAGAACAGACTACGTCTTTTTCAACATCGGAAGTGGTCAGCACCACCACCGGAATGCCTTTAAAGCGCTCATCGGCTTTGATCGCGGTTAAAAACTCGCAGCCGTTCATACGCGGCATGTTAAGGTCGAGAAAAATCAAATCGGGACGCGGCGCCTCGGCATATTTTTCGGTCCTGTTTAAGAAGTCCAGCCCCTCGCGTCCGTCGACGACATGATGCAAGTGTGCCAGCACCTTGCCTTCTTTTAACGCCATTTTGACCAAATACGCGTCCGAGGGCTCATCTTCCAACAGCAAAATTTCAACAAAATGGGAATTGTAAGGAGTGTTCATTATTTAAAATCTCAAATTCAATGTTCAGCAACCAAAAAACGGCAACTTTATCCGGGCAGATCAAATACGACGGTAGTGCCGCCGCCGGGTGTTTCCTGCAATGATACAGAGCCGTCACAACTTTCAACGACACGCCGGACAATGGCTAAACCAATGCCAGTTGAATCTTGATTATCATGCACCTGCAAGCGCTCAAATACCCCGAAAACACGCTCCCGGTATTCCGCCGGAATGCCGATGCCATTATCCGCAAACCGGTAAGTCACCCGCCCCGCCTTTAATTCGCTGCTAATCTGTATATGAGGCGTAAGCTTTAAATGACAGTAGTATAAGGAATTATCCAGCAGAATACTGAAAATGTCTTTCAATCGGGGAAGGTCGATATAGGCCGGGCAAAGCGCATTGCAGTCGACGCGCGCGCCTGTTTCGCGCATTGCCGATTCTTTCTGCTGCAACAGTTTGGTAATGACGTCTTCAACCGCAATTTTGTCCCTCGCGCCGCGTGGCTGGTCGGAGGCAAGGTACAATTGAATGTCGCGTATCAGAGCGCTTTGCCGTGTGGCGCCTTGCTCAATAAAGCCTAGTGAGGTTGCCGTATCTTCGTTTAACTGCGCTTGCGGCAGATGCGTCCGCAACCGTTGCGCAAAACTCACCAATCGGCGGGCCGGCTCCTGCAAGTGATGGGCGGCAATGTGGGTAAATTGCTGCAATTCAGCATGGGCGCGGGCCAGCTTATTCTCGATTTGCTTCCGCTCAGTAATATCCACGCATGAACCGATATAGCCGACAAAAATATGATTGTCGGCATAGCGGGGACGGCCGGTATCGATCAGCCAGCGATATTCGCCGTCATAGCGGCGCAAGCGATATTCCATTGAAAAGCCTAGCTGCCGGTCGAATGCCTGTATATAGGTATCGAGACAACGCTGGTAATCATCGGGATGCACGCCCTCCGCCCAACCGTTACCTTGTTCCTGCTCCAATGTTCGGCCGGTAAAGTCCAGCCAGACTTTATTAAAGAAGTAACACAGCTTATCGGTGCCGGCCAGCCAGATCAGTACCGGTGCGGAATCCGCCATTAACCGGAAGCGCTGCTCGCTTTCACGCAACTGGGTAGTCAGCCCATGGGCCATTTTGTTCGCATTGACGCTCATATTTAGATAAGAGCGCAGCAATAAAAACAGCAGGAAACTGCTAAAAGCGCCGCCCCCCAAGACAATCCACAACTTGCTGTAATCGTAGATGCCTTCGATATCGGCGATCTTCTCGAACTGTAACGTCCAGGCCGTACCGTTAAAAACGGTCTCTATTTCTATCATCGACGCAGGGTGAGGGGGCTCGGCATAACCCGGCTCGGCGCTGTTATACAACAATTTTTCCGCTTTTGCGGAGTGTCCGTCATAAACCCGCAAATGCACATGGGCCGTCGTGTTGCCGTCAATATTCGGCACCAGCTTATCAAGCAGATCAGTCATCCGAAAAGGGCTGTATACCCAGCCGAGCAAGGCTGAGCGCCGCTGTTCGACAGTATCGACAGGCTGGTTTTTTCGGTAAACAGGGATGTACATCAACGTCCCTGCCTGCTTATTTTTATCGGTTTCCTGCACCAAGGTTACTTTGCCCGACAGGCTGGCCTTATTTTCGTCCCGTGCCTGTTCCATTGCCGAGCGGCGCACCGTTTCGGAATACATATCGTAACCGAAGGCGCGAAGATTACGCCCGCTAAACGGTTCCAAGAATATAATCGAAGTGTATGCATCGCGTTTGCCTTCAGGGCGTACCGTGTACTCAGGAAAACCTTCCGCGCGTATTTTCGCCTGATGCGCAGCCAGTTGTTCCGGCAGGATCCATAGCGAAAAGCCAAGCCCCTGAACGCCGTTAAAATGCTCATCGCTACGCAAGCGCTGCACAAAACTATGCCACTCCTGCCTGTTCACGGTCTGCGATGCGTCGAACATGGCGGTGCCGCTTAACAATATCTGTTTGTGCGTATCCAGCCTTGCCGCTATTTTTAATCTGACTCCATCGCAATAAAAGGCAAATTGACGATACTTATCCCGCTCTATATCGAGCTTTACCGAATAAGAGAGCAGTCCCGTACCGACTAATCCCAACAGTAACGCTAGCCAAGGCAATATAAGTCGGAGATGACGCTTGCTAGGTAATTTCATAATTATATTTTATGCATCTGAAAGTCGAATCGGATATACCGCCAATGCCGGCTGTGGAGGTTTTGTAAGGGTAACATTAAGCTCATTTTGTAATTATTCACCTCCCCCTTTGAAGAAGGGGGATTGAGGGGGATTTATTTAAAAAATCTCCCCTAACCCCTCTTTTTCAAAGAGGGGGACTGAATAGCTACCTCATTTTTATTCCGGAGCGGCAGCGTTGATAATAGGCAGCTCGAACCAAAACAGACAGCCCTGTCCTTCGCCCGCCGATTCTACGCCAATCGTGCCGCCATGATGTTCGACAATTTTTCGGCACAATGCCAAGCCTACGCCGGTGCCGTCAAAACGGCTGCGCGCCTGTAACCGTGAAAACACTTTAAACAGCCGATCTATTTGACTCGGCTCGATACCGATACCCTGATCGCGCACTTCGACCCGTAACGAATCGGCTTTGATCATGCCATGAACATGAACCTGAGGCGCTTGATTTTCGTCGTGATATTTTAACGCATTGCCAATCAGGTTTTGCAACAGCCGCGTTAATTCATCCCGGCTGGCGAATAATTCGGGCCATTCGCCGGTTATTTTAACTTCGCAGCCGGAAGTTCTGATTTCGGGGCCTAGAAAAGCCAGCGCTTCATCTAAAGAAAGCTTGCTGCCGATTCTTGTTTTGGCTTCGGATTTACGCCCGACCCGAGAATAATCCAGCAACGATAAAATCATCGCATCCATGCGTTTTGCGCCGTCCATGGCAAAATTCAGAAACTGTTGGGTTTCTTCATTCATCTGTCCGGCCAAGGCGTTCTCAATCAAAGACAAATAACTGTTCACCATGCGTAAGGGCTGGCGCATATCGTGTGAAATCGCATAGGCGAATTGCTCCAGCTCGGTGTTGGAGCGTTTCAGTTCGGCTTCGGCCTGCTTGTATTCGCTGATGTCTTCGACCATCGCCACCACATAATCCAGTTCGCCATTGGCTTTGCGCACACTGCGCACGACTAATTGAGTCGGAATGATTTTGCCGGTGCGACTGACAAAGCGCTTTTCCAAGGCATAGCCGTTAATTTCATTCGCCAGCAAGCGATTGAATTGCTCAACGTCGGCGGCTAAATCGTCGGGATGCGTCAGTTCCACCCAGGTCATTTGATGTAAAGCTTGTTCCGGGTATTCCAGCATTTTGCACAGGCTGTCGTTAATCCGAATCCAGCCCTTTTCAGGTGAAGTAATCGTTAAGCCGACCAAGTCCAATTCATAAAATGCCCGCAACTGCTCTTCACTATGATGTTGTGCCAGCTCCGCCTGTTTACGCTCGGTAATATCACGCGCCGCAGCAAACACGCCAAGCACGTTACCCTTACCATCATGGTACACGCTGGCGTTATAAAGCACATCGGTAACCTTACCGGACAGATGTCGAATAGCCAGAGGATAATCGGTCACAAAACCTTGGGAAAACACCCGCAGATAGCCTGCGCGTGCTTGCGCCGGATCGGTGAAATAATCCGCAAAATCGCTGCCGATCAACTTATCCCGGCTCATGCCGGTCACATGTTCGGTGGCGGTGTTAACATCGGTGATCTTGCCTTCAGCGCTGATCGTCACCAAGGGATCTAAACTCGCTTCAATTAAGCTGCGCGCGTATTGAGACGCGGCTTGAGCAATCTCTTCCGCTTTTTTGCGTTCGGTGATATTTTTATGACTGACTACAGCACCTTGACGAGAGCCATGTAATGGCGCTACGTTCATGTAAAACCAATGTTGCTGATTGGACGAATGGCATGGGTACTCTAAATGAAAGCTTTCCTGTTTGCCCTGCAACACCGCCAAAATACCTGCTTGAGCAATGCTTGCCTCATCGGAGTAAGATTGGTTATAGGCATCCAAATAGTTAACCCCCAACATATCCTGATCCGATTCCATTAAACCGTTTTCTCTGGCAAACCGCCGCCAAGCGTCATTAACCGCGACAATAACACCCTGTGCATCCAGGACGGCAATATGCGAGCTCAGCGAGTTGAGGATGCCGACATTAAATGCATCGCTGTCGCGCAATTTTTGCTCCATTTGTTTGTGCTCGGTGATGTCGGTGTGCGTACCGATCATGCGCAACGGTTTACCGCCCGCATCGCGGCTGACCACGATACCGCGGTCGAGTATCCACTTGTAGCCGCCGTCCTTGCAGCTCACCCGGTGCTCGGTAAGGTAAACCGGAATTTTACCGTCGAAGTAATCCTGCACTACGGCTAAAACATCGGCCTTATCATCGGGATGAATACGCTTCGCCCACTCTTCCAAGCTATTGTCGATTTCATTTTCGGCAAAGCCCAGCATTTCTTTCCAACGTTTGCTAAAAAATACCGTGCTATGGGCGACGTCCCAGTCCCAAAGGCCGTCGCCGGAGCCTTCGATAGCGAACTTCCAGCGAAATTCGCTTTCCCGCAAGGCATCTTCGATCATTCGGCGCTCGGTAATATCGCTCACAAAACCGTGCCAAAGCACCGAGCCGTCCGCTTCGCGTTGCGGTAAGGCGTTGCCGAACAGCCAGCATTCGCTGCCGTCGGCAAATTTAAGCCGATATTCGTTGCGCCACGGGCTTAAATCGCGCGCTGACGCATGAATGGAAGCCAAATGTTGCGCTAAGTCGTCAGGATGAACCACGGCAAACAGGGCAGAGGCATCGTCAAGTACGTCTTCGGGATCGATACGGTAAATGTCGAACAGCACTTTGCTGGCATAGGGAAGACAACAACTTCCGTCAGGACGTAAACGAAATTGAAACACCACGCCGGGCAGTTGGCAGGCTATTTTATACAGTTTGTCTAGGGCTTCTTGCTGCGCCGCCTCGGCCTGCTTACGTTCCGAAATATCGCGAACATAGGCGCTAAAAAAATAGCCGTCCTTGTGCTTGATGGCGTCGACAGTCAACTCCATCGGAAATTCAACCGCTTCGCCGCGCAAACCGATCACTTCCAAACGCGTACCGAGAATGTTCGATAGTCCCGTGCCGGTAAACCGCGATAGGCCTTGCCGGTGTTTTTCCCGATAAGCGGGCGGAATGATTAACTCGGCCAAGTCGCAGCCTAAGGCCTGCCTGCCGGTATAACCGAAAATATGTTCGGCTTGGGCATTCCAGCCGATCACCTTACCGTTCTGGTCCATGCTGACGATTCCATCCAGCGCCGAATCCAGCAGTAACTGGGTATGTGCGTTATTTTTTTGCAACTCGGCATTGGCAATACGTAGCTCTTGCTCGGCGGCTTTTCTTTGGTCTATCTCAATTTGCAGTTGTGTTGCACTGGGCAAATGCAGAAGCTGGGGAATAATCCTAAGTATTCCCACCGCAGTAACGACCGAAATAATCGCGGTAAAACCTTTAACTAGACCGTCCAACCAGTACAAGGGTATCCAGATTGTGATAGCGGACAGTAAATGGGTACTGCCGCAGGCCACAATAAATCCGGCAAACATCGTAGCCAATACCTGATGGGGAAAGTCTTTGCGCCGCCGGATAAAATAGACCAGCATCAGCGGAATGGAATAATAGGAGAGCGTAATCAGCAGATCCGAAACAACGTGTAGCCAAAGTAATACCGGACTCCACGACAGACAATAGCCATGCGGGATAAAGCCTTTAATGCCAAAAAGTTCAATGAGTGCTTGCATGTGGAAGGTGCGCAATGAAAGGTCGATTTTGTCTTGTTGCCACGCGCTACGCTCATTGTTATACACATCTCGACGTAGGCCGGAAACGCCTGTCCGCGCTTTAGCGCAGGACAGGCGTTTCCGGCCTAGGTCCCGTCTTGAATAGACTTGTGTATAAAGACGAGTGCCGGAGCGTAGGAACGATAGCTGTGGGGGATTTATTAGTGCGAGTTACCTAATCTATCTGTCGGCTTCTTTATAATTCCAAATTTGCAGCACACTTAACGTTGCCAACATCAAAAAAGCCAGCAAGGTCCAGGCAGGCATACTGAAGCCGAACATTGTCCAGTCCACTTTGGCGCAATCGCCGGTGCCGCTGAGCATTAGCTTAACCGTCTCAAACAAAGGAAAATTTTGCAGCACGTAGTCCAAACCGGGGCCGCATTCCGGCACTTTATCGGCAGGCAAATGCTGAATCCAGACATGCCGGGTTGAAATCGCCGCGCCGCACAAAGCGGTTAGCGCACCTGAAATCGCGTAAGCGGTTACCCCGGTTTGCCCTGGATTATGAAGGGCCGCCGTTAAAAAGACCACGCCGGTCAGCAAGATGGCAATGCGTTGCGAAATGCATAAAGGACACGGGTCCAGGCCTTGAACAAATTGAAAATAAGCGCCCATCGACAGCAAAAACACGCAACCTAAACAACCCAGAAAAAACCAGATTCTTGAATTAAATCGTAATAATTTGAACATAATAAACGGCCTTTTAATGACAAGTCTGGTACATCCCATCCAGCACCAGCGAATTCGGACTGACCACGCCGATAATTATATTATTTTCAATGACCGGCGCTCTGACCAAATTATAATTAGCAAATAAGCGTGAGCAATACCGGATGTCCATGTCGGGATGCACCGAAATCACCGGCTTGCTCATAATTTCATAGACGTTGACCCGATCCGGCGCACGGTCCTTGGCCAACACATGACGGGCAATGTCGCCGGAATTAATCATACCGTATTCGTCATCGTCATGGCGCTTATTGACAATCAGCACCGAGGTTTTAAAGGTCTTCATCTTTTTTAGCGCATCTTCTACGGTGGCAATGCCGTCGATGGTGGCGAAATCGGTTTTCATCACGTCTCTGACGCGGATTATAACGCGTGGCGCAATCATATTTTATCCTCCAATTCTTGAGTTAAGCGTTCGACCTGATGCATAACGCCGACCGCGTCTTCGACATCGATCTGAATGGCAATGCCGGTGCCGGGTTTGCTGTCGAATTGCGCGACCTTAGCGATGGCTTCCAAAATATGTCGACTCAGATGCTCTTCGACCAACAACAATAAAACATCGCGCTGAGCTTCCAGACTCAGGCCGAAAAAAGTTTTCGATTGTTTCATGCCTTCGCCGCGCGCGTTATTGACCACGGTGGCGCCTTTAGCGCCGTGCTCGCGCGCGGTATCAAGCACCAGGTCGGTTTTGTCGTCTTCGACAAAGACGATAATTAATTTGAAATGCATAGTTGTCCTCAGGGTTTGGGAGAAATACTGCCTTTGCTAAGCCATTGTGCGATTTGCGCATAACCCAAGACAGCAATGATGGGAAATAAACTGGCGAAGGCAATCAAGCCGAAGCCGTCCAGCAGCGGGTTGCGGCCGGGAATAGTGGAGGCCAAACCGAGACCCAGCGCGGTCACCAGCGGCACCGTAACCGTTGACGTCGTTACCCCGCCCGAGTCATAAGCCAAGCCGATGATCACTTTGGGTGCAAACAGGGTTTGTATCAGCACGATGACATAGCCGACCACAATATAATAATAAAGCTCGGTACCGGTCACAATGCGATACGCGCCCAGCGCAATGCCGAAAGCGACGCCGATCGAAACCGCAATGCGCAGTCCCCAAGCGCGGATAGCGCCGCCGGAAATCTGCTCGGCCTTCCAGGCCACCGCCAGTAAGGACGGTTCGGCCAGCGTAGTGGCAAAACCGATGCTGGCGGCGAATACATACACCCAGAAATAGGCTTGCCATCTTACCCCTTGTTCGGCGGGATTAATGCCGAGAAACTCCGGTGTAGTGAGTTGGGCCGCCATCAGCTTGCCCAACGGAAACAGCGCCATTTCCAGACCTTCCAGAAAAAACGCGATGCCGAGCAGAACATAAACAAAGCCGCGCAGTAACTTTTTAGGATGCGCCAAGGGTTTGCGGATAACCAGCAATTGAAAGCCGATAATAATGGCGGCAATCGGTAAAATATCCCGGCAGGTGCTCAGCAGCACCAGTGCAAAATGGTTCATCCAGGCTATCATTTGAGCACCCCGTAAGCCATCACGAAAACCATCGGCGTTAACGAAGCAAAAGCGATCAGCCCGAAACCGTCAATCATCGGATTGCGGCCTTTAATCGCGGTCGCCAAACCGACGCCCAGCGCGGTCACCAGGGGAACGGTAATGGTCGAGGTGGTAACGCCGCCGGAATCGTAAGCGATGCCGATAATTTCAGGCGGCGCGAACGGCGTAATCGCAATCACCCCGCAATAACCGCCGATAATCAGGTAATACAAAGGCCAGCCGCGGATAATCCTTAATACGCCGACCAAAATAGCAAAGCCGACCGACAGCGCAACGGTAATGCGTAAGCCCAAGGCATAATCGGCTTTAGCGTCATCGCCGGCTGCGATAATGCCGGCTTTTGCGGCAATGCTTGCGGCTTCCTGGGCGATAGCGATTAATGCGGGTTCCGCCACCGTCGTGCCGAACCCCAGGCAAAAAGAAAAAGTCAGCAACCAAAATAAACTGCCTTTGCGCGCGAACGCATAAGCCATCGCCTCGCCGATCGGGAACAGGCTTTGCTCAAGTCCTTGAACAAACAGAGTCAGACCGATAATCACAAACACCGTGCCGACCATTAAACTGGCGACATCGGGAATAGGCTGCCGAATAACCAACACCTGGAACACCAAAACAACCGCAAGGATGGGCGCCAAGTCCAGAAAACTGCCGAACAGTTGTTTGATAAACGGGTTTTTAAACATTCAGGCTCTTTGTATAAGTTTATTAAAAATTAGGTTTATGCATCATTGCTAGTATTTACTTGTTGCCAAACTCCAATTGGGGCGCGAGTAAGTTTCCATTCTATCAGCTTAACTTCCGCAACAGCCATAATGGGTTATGCTAACGCCAACTATAATGCCGATTATCTTCGATAACGGTCGGCAATACAGTCGATATATAGAGTCCGAAGTGAATAAAGCGACCTCGTTCCCGCGCTCATCGTTATACGCATCTCAATGTAGGCCGGAATAAGCCGGTCCGCGCCTTAGCGCAGGACTGGCGTTTCCGGCATTTCGAGGTTTGGGAGCGCCGGAAACGCCCACCCTGGCTATCGCCGGGCGGGCTTATTCCGGCCTACTGGTTCCTTAATGTTTTGCATTAATGAAATTCACTTGCCCAATCTTACTACCTATCAGTTTAACGAAAACCTCCAATACGTCATTCCGGCAGGGATTGCCGGAATCCAGAAGCCAGGGATGGCAAGGCTCAGATCACATCCATGTGTCCTGGATACCGGCAGTCCATGCCGGTATGACGTACTATTAAGCAAAGTGATAGGTGGTAAGCTTACCCAACATTTTCTGTTGACAACAAAGCCGCATCTGATTACGGTTGGCTAACATTAGCCAATAGATAATAGGCACCCTCCTATGCAAGTTAACATACTCGAAGCCAAAAACAATTTATCCAGTCTTATCGTTGCAGCAGAGAGGGATGAAGAAGTCGTGATCGCTCGCAATGGCGTACCCGTCGCCAAACTTGTTAAATACAAGCCCGCCAAGGTCGCTCCCCCCGGCGCCTGGAAAGGCCGAGCCGCTTATGCGGCGGATTGGGATTCCACCGAGACCAACGCCGAAGTAGAACAGTTATTTACCGACTGCAACAATGCGTCTGCTGCTTGATACCTGTATCGTTTATGACTGGCTGATGGGCGAAATCAAACACCGCCCGATCATCGAACAGATTCAGGCCGAAGGGGCATTGGTCAGTACGGTGACGGTCTGGGAAATGGCAATCAAAAACGGCTTGGGTAAAATGACCTTGCCTTCGCGGCACATCGCGGAAGATATTGCAGCGCAAGGTTTTCAATGGCTGAATATTACTCCCTACCATGCCCAAACCGTTCTTGAATTGGGCGATCATCATAAAGACCCGTTTGACCGATTGCTGATCGCCCAAGCCAAGTACGAAAAGCTGCGCATTGTAACTTACGATGCTATTTTTCAAGATTATCTTGATGAGGTGCTTTTTATCAGGAAATAGGGCGCTTCGGACTCTATAAGACGTTTTTTTGTAAAAAAAGTTTTGCGCAACGAAAATATGTTACCCAGCCTACCCAGCCTACCCAGATGGCAGAGAATATAACTAATTGTTGCGTTTAAGCGCTGCGCAACCTTATTAAGCTAATACTGCCCCATATTCTCAACCCGAAACACTTGATCTTGTTCGATTTTCCGAGTTGACTCGATATAACGCATGATCCAGAACCGCCCATCGTCTTGTTCCGTCAGCATTAATGGTTTGCCATACTGTTTATGTTCCGCATCAATTTTTTCCAGAGTATCGCCGTAATTAACGATGTGACCGCCCTTAATCTCCACCAGCAACACACCATCGCCATAATGTCGGCCATTCAAGCCCACGATAAAATCAGGAAAATAACGCCCGCCTCCGGGCAAAACAATACCTACCGACCAAGGTTTACGAGCTTCATTGCGATGCCACCAAGCCAACAAGCCGCCAGTGTCCGCATCCAGCATCCGGGCAAAGCGGCGTTCGGTGTCATTAAGGTCTGGCGGCATTACGCCGTAGACATTAAGCCTGGAACGGGCGATGCAATCCGGCGCGTCGATAAATCGCGGCAGCATCTCGGCATCGAAAACTTCTTTAAAGCGAGCGGCACAAGCTTTCGAAGCATCGCGCAGCAAATGCGGAAAGGTCGCCAAAATCAAATTCAGAGCCCGCGCCAGCTCCTGCTCACTTAAATCCATCCCCTGATGCTCGTTATATTCGGATTGCAAACGCGCCAACAATAGCGGATGCAGATCACGAGGATCGATAAACTCCGCATCGAACAGAACTTTTTGCGCACGTCTGGCAATATCGGTATTCGACAGCCGGGCTTGGATACTATCGACAGTTTCATCCGACTTACCGAAAATATTATCAATCGTTTTACGGGTGATTTTCAGATTTTTCCGTAAACCGGCATTCAACACCTGAGCATTCAAATCAATGCGCTTGCTGATGCATTGCACCAGATCATCGGTACTGAGCGGCAAACGTTCTGTTTTAAATCGATCAGGCAAACCCTCGCGTAATGCAAACCGGTTATTCCCGGCTAATGTCGGACGATAAGGCGCGACAGTTTCTAAGTCTTTAATCTGCGGTGTTTGCGGCATTAACCAATCGTCAAGAACATCCTGGGTTGAACCCAATACATAGGACGTTTGCGGTTGAATAGCCGCGTTGCCTGGGTCTGCCGGTTGCCAAACCGGGGCAACATAAGGTTGCGGCAACATCGACGTTTGCCCGCCGGCGGAAACCTGCACCGCTGTTTGACCGCCTAATTTCACCACCATTGTATAGGGCGTAATTTCAGACATCTGCGTGGCAATCGCATTGATTTTTGCCCCCGCGCCAATCAAACCGCCCTGACTTTCCGCATCGGCTAAAAATACATAACCAAAACGCAATACCTCCGGCAAGGTTTTACCGATCGCCATTGCCTGTAAATGGGGATGCACTCTTAAAATACGCCCGACCACCTGAATGCCGAAATCGGTGCTTTTGGTACCGCGTAACGACACCAGCGTAAAGGCGCGCGGCGCATCGAAACCCAAGGCGACCGCCACCTTAAAAATCAAAACTTCTTTGCTTTCATCCCGCGCCACAGCCAGCAAATCGTCGTTCGGATCGTCGGCGGTGTACCAGGCAATCGCCTCTTCCGGCACACCTGCGTTTATTAAATGCTGCCTGGCTTGCTCAATCGCAGCTTCGCCCGCTTTACCGTTATTACCGATTTGCACCAACATCAACGGCGTTAACCGAATCTTGGCTTCAGCCAGCCGTGCTTTAATCGCCTGATGCGTGCGCCAGCCGTCTTCCAAAGCGGTTGCCGATAAATCGACCAGCTCTTTTTGATCTTCCGGCACCAAATAGGCAATCGACTTGACCGCCTCTTTAATCAGCCCGGCATCGACCGCGTTTTGCCGCGAAACCTGAATGCGATGAATCACCGCAAGCCCCGCGGCTTTTTTAAACTTTTCGACATCGGCATCGTCCGGCGTCGCGGTAATCAGCAAGGTAAACTCAGGACGCATGACTTGCCGGTAAAAATTCACCGTTTCCGTCGCTTTGGTAAAGCTATGGTGCGCCTCATCGACCACCACGCCAATCCGAAACCCGGCGTCGCGCAATTCCGGGATAAACTCGTCCAGCGACAACGATAAATCGCCGCTGCTGCGCAATTTGCGGGTTTCGGCATTGCGGGCGGCAACCGACGCCCAGGTGGTAACAAACACATCGCCGCCGGCAGCGCTGTAAGTTTTACGATCACAGGCTAAATCGCGAATTTTCAAACCGTTAAAATCCCGCTTTAGCGCACTTTTAGCCTGCTCCACCAAGCCTGCAAACGGTGTAAACCAGAACCAAACAATCTTGGCATTATCGCGATGATCGGGACGGGCAAAACTTTCCGCAATCAACCCGGCCATTAAGGTTTTACCGGCGCCGGTCGGAGCTTCCAGCAACACGCAACCGTTATAAGCGCTGATAGCGCACTGGTCTAGGGCGGCGTCAACCTGCTGCAACTGGTTTTCCGCGTAACGGAATATCTCCAGCGCGTTGTTTACCGCGTCATTCTGATAGCCTTTCGGCGCAATAGTCATGCCTTACTCCCCGCGCCGAAACGATCCACTAAAAACTGCGGAATCGGTAGAAAACTCAAACGGTGATCCTCAAAATGTTGCCGCAGCAAACCCGGCTGCCAGCTATAGACAACCAGCGTTGAAGCAGTCTCGCGCACCGTATTTAAGGCGCCTAACACCGTTTCGTTGATTTTGGGCAGATACAGCACCGTGCTGTTTTCGAGCACCGCTTGCTGAACCGGCGCATCGGCCGCAAACGGCGACAAACTTTCAGCATGAATCAACTGCAACGCGGTCCAGATAGCTTCATGCTGAATGCTGCTGAACAAGGTTTCGGCAGGCAGGCGATTAGTGCGCAGATAGGCGAAATTGCCGCCTAACCCGGCAACGGCTTCCCCTTTTTTGTTGGCGTAACCCTGCATCACACGCTTTACTCGTTCGGCGCAGACATCGCGGCACAGATTTTTGTCCGGCTCGTTGTCGGTGGCTTCGGTGCTGGACACCAGAATGAAGCGACGGTTGCCGCCGTCTTCGGCATTGAGTTTCATGACTGCGTGTGCGGTTGTGCCGCTACCGGCAAAGAAATCCAGAACAATGTCATCAGGCTTGGTGGCAATGCGCAGAATGCGTTCGATCAGACGAATAGGCTTTGGTGTAGAAAATACGGAAGCGGTATCCTCAAATTGCATGACTTCCTGAACTTCTTTCTTAGCATCCTGCGTATGACCCACTTCTTCATATTTCCAAAGAGTTTGAGGTACTACGCCTTGTTTAACCCCCGACAAAAACCTCTTAATCGCCGGGACATTGTTACCATCCTTGCCCCACCAAATACGGTTATCGTCATCTAATTCCTTGAATTTATTTTGTGAAATAACCCAGTAGCGTCCCGGTGGCGGTCCAGTAATCGCTCTTCCAGAAGGACAAATAATCGAATAAGTGCCTTCGCCATAATAATTACGTGCCGATAAGTCGCCAGCTTTCCAGAGGCCGCGTGGATCGTTATCCGGATTTTTGTAAGCTTTATCTTGAGCTTCGGATCTTGGTATAGCGTTTGGTCGCCAAACATCACGATTGATTGCGTAAATCAGCACATATTCGTGATCGTCCGAAAAATGCATAGCGGTATTCTTAGGCGAATAAACCTTTTGCCAAATGGCTGTAGCAATAAAATTGCGTTCCCCAAACACTTGATTCATCAAAGGTGCAAGGTTAAAGACCTCGTTATCATCAATCGAAACAAAAATTACCCCATCCTCGGCCAGTAAATCCTTTGCCAATTGCAGACGCCGATACATAAACTCCAGCCATTTGGAATGCCGGTAAGCATCTTCTTTATCGACAAAACGGTCGTTGTAGATGAAATCGCGGTTGCCGGTGTTATACGGCGGATCGATATAAATGCACTTGACCTTACCGGCATGAGTCATGCGCAGATAGCGCAAGGCGTCGAAGTTATCGCCTTCAATAATCAGGTTGCGATACGGCGCATCGCCGCAGGACAGCGCCGGGTCAAAATCCAGCATGACAAAATCGTCATTGACCGCTTTTTCATGCTCAATCTCTTTACGCTCCCAAACCAAGCCAAATCGGGGCCGCCGGTCGCGCAGGCGCAATTCGCGAATCAATTCCTCGCGGCTGTAATCGTTGTAGTTGTCGGCCATGTTTAGTTTTTATAATGTTAAAGCGTAAAAAACGCTGAATTTTAAGGATGTATGCGGCAACCACTGCAACAGGCCATCGAATTTCTTTCTTATCGTTCCCGCGCTCTGGAGCTCATCCTTATACACATTTGGGCTACCCACTTAAGCCGGGACAGTTTTAAGCGAGTGGCTGGGAACGCCAAGCCCCAGCTTGGCGAGTATCCACAATGATCAACATTGCCGAGCTGGGGCTCGGCGCTCCCGGTGTGTGTCGCTTGTCCCGGCTTAAGTGGGTAGCCCACATTTGGACGTAGGCCGGAATAAGCCTGTCCGCGCCTTATGCGCTGGTCAGGCGTTTCCGGCACTCCGAAGCGCCGGAAACGCCCACCCTTGCTGTCGCCGGGAGGGCTTATTCCGGCCTACATCCAGCTATCAACATCGGCTTGTATTTCATAACCATTCATCAGCAAGGTAACTTCAAGCGCGGCATGACCGATACGTTTATTGCCATCGACAAACGGATGGTTGTTAATCAAAGAGAAACCTAACGCCGCTACTTTTTCGATTAATGTCGGGTACAGCTCCTGATCTGCATAACTCATGCGAGGCTGTGCCAATGCGGATTCTAATCCTTCTTGATTGCGAACTCCGATAGCGCCGCCTGATTGTTCAATGACTCGCTTATGCAGTTTTAAAACCTGTTCCAGCGTTAATAATTGCATTAGGACAACCGTTTATATAGCTCTTCGTTTTTATCCAGGGCGTAGTCCATAGCTTGATCAAAATCGAGGCGGTTGTCGCTCTCCGTTTCCTGTATTTTGATTTTATGTTTCGGTAAATTTTCTAATATTTCCAATAACGCATCATACAAAGTATCTTCAACTTGAATGGTTAATGTTTTCATAATGTCTCCCCTGTTTGTTCCAGTGCGTTAGCTTAGGATAACCTGCGGCTAGATGATAGTGCACATTGAATTCGTAGGCTTTGCCTGAAAGTTTGAGTATTTTTAGCGTTTCGAACAAAACCACATGCCCTAGTCTTCCATAACTCCCATAAAAGAAGGTCTATTCCTACAGCCAGCTTTCATATTTAAGCAATGGCACACGATCAAAATGTCGTACGTTATTGGTAATTAAGGTCAAATTATTCGCAATTGCGATAGATGCGATTTCAAGATCGGCTAAATCGAGTGGTGTGCCGCGTTTCTCAAGTTCCGCGCGAATCCGGCCACAAACATAAGCGGCTTTTGCATCAAAGCTGACTATATTGACCGCCGGCAATAAAAGGGTTTCCAGGTTGTTTAAGTGATATTCAGGACGTTGGCTTTTTTCCGCGCCATAGACAATCTCGGAAATAGTGATCGTAGAGATGTACTGCTGTTTTTTTGATACTTGCTCTAACTTGGCTAACAGATTTTGTGAGGGTCGTGATTTTACAATATTGGTAATCGTATCCGTATCAAAGAGAAACATCGCGCCCTTTTCCACCATTCGCACGCAAAGTTTCTATATCGCCCATCGCATCCGCGACTTCATCAAAACCTTGCCATTTTCCTGCGATTGCAGCTAAGCCTTGTTTTTCTTCGTATTGTTCCAAAATATTAAGGTCATCAAGACTAACCAATGCGGCAACCGGCTTATCGCGCCTGGTTATAATAAATCTCTGATGAGAATACTGGTTCTTGGCTATGAGTTCTGAAATATGTGATTTGGCTTCTGCTACGGATACTAGGGTAGTTGTCATATGTTATTTCTCGTAATTACCTTTTGGTCATTATGACTTGTCTATTAACGTATTTCAATGGCTCTACTCGAAGATCACGGTCAACCGCGCCAGCACTTCATCCATAATGGATTCCGGCACACTTTCCAGCTTTTTGGCGTGACGGGCGCTTAAGTCGATAGCTCGGGGCTGATCGCAGCGGATAACACCTGTGGTATTCGTACCCGCGCCCATCAACGTCACCGCAAAGCCGCTGGTGCGGGCATGATTTCCGCTCCCAGTAATAGGCAAAACGACCGGCGTATGGGTTGCGCGATTGAAAGCAATGGGTGAAACAACCAACACCGGGCGGGTTCCTTGCTGCTCGCGACCTGAAGTCGGATCAAGCGAAACCAGGTATATGTCGCCCCGTTCCATTTACAGTAGCTCGTTACCGACCGGGCCGGAATTTAGCCAGGCGCGATCTTCATCGCTGACCGGTGCGGAAGCGTCACACTCCGCCAACAACTCGTCAAGGGTGTAGCGCGGTCGCAATTGAGGTTTGACTACTAACCTGCCATGATCAATCTCAATGCCAACCGTAGTACCGGCCCCTATATGCAACATATCGAGAAGTGCAGGCGGAACGGCCATCATAATTGAGCCGCCCACTTTGCGAAGACTTGTTGTGTACATGACTATGCCCCTGGTAGTTATACATAAATATAATGTGACTGTAGCATCCGATACTTTGCTTAGCAACAAATCGTTTAGCTAGGTGGTTTTCTTATCCAATTCTTTCAAATGCTTTAGTTTTTCCTTGATCTTGATTTCCAGACTGCGGTCTACCGGCTGATATAGATACCTCACCACGTACCGTGCGGTCTGACGTAGCGTGTGGTGAGGCACGAACCGCACGACAGGGAGACTCCGATGTGTAGGAGATACCCCCCAGGTGCGGTTCGCTGTGCTCACCACACCCTACACCTGAAAACATAAACCACGGGGGCAAGTCTTTTGGGCATGATGGAATTTCTAATTTCGAAAAATGCACGATACAAAACCTAACCTAAATCCGATATTGTTCTTTACCTGTACTTAACCTCGACAGCGCCGCCGCCCGGCAGCGCTCTCAAGCGCGCCACCAGTTCATCGGTGGGGTGGACGCGCCATGCATCGCCCAGCAATAAATTGGCTTTGGCGACCGGTGAGGCGTAAGCAATCCCTAGCGGACAATTACCGCCTTTAAACGGTTCCAGCGCAGTGCTTAACCTCGTCATAAAGCCCTGATCTTCCAGCCTGTTGCCGGTCGCGTTCCATACCAATTGAATACTTCGGGCATTGACTTCTCTGGCTTGCTCTATGTTATACAGCTTTTCCACCGTTAAACGCAGCGTTCCCAAATAATCGTCTACGCCTAATGAGCCTTCGGCGACCAACAGGCTGTCGCGAGTAAAAATGCTGCGGTATTTTTCGTAAATTTCGCCGAAAGCCGCGATTTCCAGCCTGTCGGTGCGGTCGTCAAGAGTTGCAAAAGCCATGATCTTGCCGTTTTTGGCCTGACGGGTGCGCACTTCGACGACCAAACCGGCTATTTTGGCCTCCATTTTTCGGCTTTTGGAGCGTTCCACCGTGTCCTTTAGCGAGGCTAGGGTGCCGTTGGTAAACTGCCTTAATTCGGATTCGTATTGATTGATCGGATGCCCGGTCAAAAACAACCCCAGCACCAGCTTTTCCGCCGCCAGCCGTTCGTTTTCCGACCACGGCTCAACCACGGTCGCATAAGCCTCTTCATCGTCGGCCTGATCGACATTAACGGCCAAGCCGAATAAATCGTTTTGGCCGGTTTGCGCCATTTTGCCGTGTTGTTCGGCCACTCTTAACACCGTCGGCAACTCCGCCAAATGTCCGGCCCGGTTGTCGTCGAATTCATCGAAAGCCCCGGCGCGAATTAAGGCTTCCAGCACTCGTCGGTTGAATTTGCGCAGATCCACCCGCTTGCATAAATCGTACAGCCCGGAAAACGGCCCATTGGCTTCCCGCTCGATCAGCATTTCTTCAATGGCCGCTTCACCCACGCCTTTTAACGCGCCCAATCCGTAAACGATATGGCCCGCATCGTTTACGGTGAATTTATATTTGGAAACGTTGATGGTCGGCGGACAGACTTCCAGTTTCATCTGTTTGCATTCTTCGATCAAAATGACCACTTTGTCGGTGTTGTCCATATCCGCAGATAACACCGCCGCCATAAACTCCGGCTGATAATGGGCTTTTAACCAAGCGGTTTGATAGGCGACCAGCGCATAAGCGGCGGAATGCGATTTATTGAAACCGTAACCGGCGAATTTTTCCATCAAATCGAACACGTAAGTGGCGATTTTTTCATCGACCTGATTTTGCACCGAGCCGGACATGAATTTGTCCCGCTCTTTGGCCATTTCCTCCGGTTTTTTCTTGCCCATCGCGCGGCGCAGCATGTCCGCTCCGCCCAGCGTGTATAACGCCATTTCACGGGCGATTTGCATCACCTGCTCCTGGTACAAAATAACGCCGTTGGTCGGTTTTAAAATCGGCTCCAATAACGGATGCGCGTATTCCGCTTTGGCCCCGTGCTTGACGTTGATGTAATCGTCGACCATGCCCGATTCCAAAGGCCCCGGCCGGAACAGCGCGACCAGCGCGATAATGTCGTCGAAGCAATCGGGTTTTAGTTTTTTGATCAGCTCCTTCATGCCGCGCGATTCGAGCTGGAACACGGCCGTGGTTTGGGCGGCGGTTAGCAGCTTATAAGAAGCGGCATCGTCTCGGGGAATGACGGTTATATCGACCAAGGGCTTGCCCAGCTTGGTGTGCTTGGCGTTAATATCCTGCAAGGCCCAATCGATAATGGTCAGCGTGCGCAAGCCCAAAAAGTCGAACTTGACCAAACCGACCGCTTCGACGTCGTCCTTGTCGAACTGGGTGACCAGGTTATTGCCGTCCTGGTCGCAATACAGCGGGGTAAAATCGGTCAATTTGGTCGGAGAAATCACCACGCCGCCGGCGTGTTTTCCGGCGTTTCGGGAGGTGCCTTCCAGCGACAGCGCCATATCGATCAGGGTTTTGACTTCTTCCTCGGTATCGTAAAGCTGCTTCAGTTCGGGGCTGTCGCTTAGCGCTTTAGTCAGCGTCATACCGATCTCAAACGGCACTAATTTAGACAAGCGATCGACAAAACCGTAGCCGAAACCCAGCACCCGGCCGACGTCGCGGATAACAGCTTTCGCCGCCATCGAACCGTAAGTGATAATCTGCGCGACATGATCCCGGCCGTAATTGCGGGCGACGTAATCGATGACCTCGTCCCGGCGATCCATGCAAAAATCCACGTCGAAGTCAGGCATCGAAACCCGCTCGGGATTTAAAAAGCGCTCGAACAGCAAATCGAATTCGATAGGGTCGAGATCGGTAATTTTAAGCGCATAAGCCACCAACGATCCCGCGCCGGAACCCCGTCCCGGCCCTACCGGAATCAAATTGTTTTTCGCCCACTGGATAAAGTCGGCAACAATCATAAAATAACCGGGAAAACCCATCTGGGTGATCATTTTCAATTCGAAATCCAGACGTTCATAATAAACGCGCCGGTTTTCCTCGTCCGTGCCTTTGCCCACCGCCGGATGGTGCTGCAAGCGTTGTTCCAAGCCTTTCATCGATTCCTCGGTCATAAACTCGCCCAAGTTCATGCCTTCGGGCACCGGAAAATCGGGCAGGAAGTTTTTGCCCAATGTCAGCGTCAAGTTACAGCGCTTGGCAATCTCTACGGTGTTTTCCAGGGCCTCCGGTATATCGGCGAACAAGGCCTGCATCTCTTCGACGCTGCGTAAATATTGCTGATCGGTGTAATCCTTGGGTCGCCGGGTATCGTCCAGCACTCGCCCCTGATTGATGCAAACCCGCACTTCATGAGCGGCAAAGTCCTGTTGCTCGATAAAGCGCACATCGTTGGTCGCCACTACCGGCAAACCGGTTGCGATAGCCAGTTCGACGGCCGCGGCGATATAGCGTTCCTCGTCGGGCTTACCGACCCGTTGTAACTCCAGGTAAAAGCTGTTTTCGAATAAGCCGCCCCAAAACTCCGCCAGCTTTTTCGCCGCATCATGATTTTCGGCTAACAGCGCCTTGCCGATACAGCCGCTCATCGCTCCGGATAACGCAATCAAGCCGTTATGGTTGGCTTCTATCCATTCCTGCCTGAGCATCGGCACGCCCTGATGCTGGCCTTCCTGATAAGCCTTTGAAATCAACTCGGTCAACGTGATGTAACCGGCGTGATTGTTGACCAGCAAGGTCAACCGGTACGGCGTGGCCGGATCTTCGGGATTAAAAACCAGTACGTCGGAACCGGCGATGGCTTTGATGCCTTGGCCTAAGGAGGCTTTATAGAATTTGACCAGCGAGAACAGATTCGCGTGCTCGGTGACCGCAATCGCGGGCATGTTTAACTCGGCCAGTCGTTTAACCAAAGCTTTGATTTTGACAATCCCGTCGACCAGGGAGAATTCGGTGTGGAGTCTTAAATGGACAAATGCCGGCTGCATGAAAGTTGATTTACGTTATGGTTAGGCTGGACGGGCTATTTTACCGCGTACACAAAGTTTCGTGCGCTCGGATAAAACTATCGCAAAAAAGACCGCCGGAGAAAATTCCGGCGAGTTCACGTTCAAGGCTCACTACTGTTGACTTAAGCTGTTTGCCGCTCAGCCTGTTTTGCTTCGAAATCGGTTTTTTTCAGTTTACCGACGCATCTATCGGCATCAAGCGTAATTGCGGTCATGCCCCGGCGCTTTGTATCGAATTTCATTATACATTGCCTTCCCGCCGCGAGCTTGAGCGCCTGACCGAACAACGATGGCTATAGCCACAAGCTCGATAAATCGGCCTAGCTGTACATGGGATTGCGGCGACTTAGACTAAACTCATAGTCCTACTCTGGTATTACTACTTATTGAATGAAGGTCTTGATGTCTTTATCCTAGTTGTCAATGTATAGACTTAAATACAACAGACTGATATTTATCAAAAATAATTGCCCTAAAAATACGATAACTTTAAACTGCTCAGGATTTTTGTGAGTAGCGTATTATTTAAACAAAATCTTCCACAGAAGGAACAATCATGAAATTATCCTGGATAGTCGTTGCTGACAGCACTCGCGCCCGCATTTTTACTGCCGACACGGCCTCTTCTCCCTTAGCGGAAGTCGAAGACCTTTATCATGCCGAGGGCCGTTTACATGACCGGGAAATAACCTCCGATCTGCCCGGAAAAATCAAAAGCGCCGATGGCGGCGGGCACGCTTTCGAGCAGCCCACCGATCCGAAAAAACATGAAGCCGATACGTTTGCGCATCGTGTCGCCCATTATCTGGAAGATGCGCACAAGGCCAAGCGGTTTGAACAACTGCTGATTATTGCCGCGCCCACTTTTCTCGGCTTGCTGCGCAACCATCTATCCGAACAGCTTAAACAAAGCGTTCGGTTCGAACTCGCTAAAGATATAACCACACTGAGCCCGGCTGATATTCGTCAACACCTACCCGAATATTTACCTAATCTTTGATAAAAAAATCGGGCCGGCCATGGCTGATAAAAAGCTATTCGAAGTCCGCGTTAAATATCTTTTCAAAAATGTCTATATAGCCGCAGTATTAGGCACTGCGGCTATTTTATCGATCTTAATAAAGCTTCAATTTATTTTTGAAGACTCCCCGCCGTTATTGCTCTTTTTAGTCGTGATTGCTGTCGTCTCCTGGTGCGGAGACTTAACAGCCGGGCTGTTCACAACCTTGTTAAGTACGGTAGTCAGCGCTTATTTTTTAGCCGCGCCCTACCGGTCGTTTTATATCGCGCAACCGAGCGAAATCCTGCGCCTTGTGTTCTTAGTGAGTGTTGGCGCACTATGCAGCCTAATCATTAGCCGCTTGCACGATCAGGAAAAGCGGGCTTTACAGAAGGTCATGGAACGTGAGGAACAGCTTAAGCGGCAAATTGCCAAACTCAACCAAACCCAAAAAGAGAGGGATTTATATATCTCCGTCACCAAAAGCAGCACCGAATTTATCGGTATGTGCAATACCCAAGGCACACCTTTTTTTATTAATGACGCCGGCTTGCGCCTGGTAGGCCTGGATAGTCTGGAACAGGGTCTTAAAACGCCGGCCAAGGACTTCTTTTTTCCGGAAGATCAGGCATTTATTCTGAATGAATTCTTTCCCGCGGTGTTACAGAACGGCCGTGGAGAAACCGAAATCCGTTTCCGCCATTTCAAAACCGAAGCCGCGTTATGGATGCTCTACAATGTTTTCGTACTCGAGGACTCAAACGAAAACATAATCGGCTTAGGCACGGTAAGCACTAACATCACCGAACGCAAACAAGCCGAAGAAGCTTTGCGTAAGAGTCAAATAGACCTGAACCGAGCCCAAGCCGTTGCTCATATCGGCAGCTGGCGTCTGGATGTTTGCCGTAATACTTTGGAATGGTCCGATGAAAATTTTCGCATTTTCGGCATAGCTAAAGGCACCTGTTTAACCTATCAATCCTTTCTTGACCTTGTCCACCCGGCAGACCGGGAGTCAGTCGATACGGCTTGGCATGACGCGCTTACCGGTAAGCCCTACGATATTGAACACCGCATTATGGTAGAGGGGAAAGTCAAATGGGTGCGCGAACTGGCCGAACTCGAATTTAACGAGCATGGCTCATTGCTGGGCGGTTTCGGCACGACCGAAGATATAACCGATATCAAAAGCAGTCAGCAAGCCTTGCAGCATGAGCGGGCCTTTCTCAGGCAAGTCATCGATGCCGTGCCCAGCATGATTTTTGTCAAAGACTACCATGGGCAATTCGTTTTAGGTAACGAGGCCTTGGCCCGAAGCTACAGCACCCGCCCTGAAAGGTTGGTCGGCTTGACCGATGAAAGCTTCAATCCCAATACTGACGAAGTGGCACATTTTTATAAAAACGATCTTGAGGTTATAAGCACCCGCATTGCCAAGACCATCCCGGAGGAAAAAATCACCCATGCCGATGGTTCCGTGCATTGGTACAGCTGCATCAAAATTCCGCTGCTCGAGGATGGCGTTTGCAACAAACTGCTGGGCATAGCCACCGACATTACCGAGCAAAAGCGTGCCGAGGAAGCGCTACGCTTGGCTGATCGCCATAAAGACGAATTTCTGGCGATGCTGGCTCATGAACTGCGCAATCCGCTGGCGCCGATCCGAAATGCCGTGCAAGTGCTGAAAATGCAAGAAATTACCGACTCGCAACTGACCTGGAGCAGCGAGGTCATTGATCGCCAAGTGACGCATATGGTGCGGCTGCTTGATGACTTGCTGGATGTCGCTCGCATCATGCAAGGCAAAATCAGGCTGGAGATCAAGCGTTTGGACCTTGCCGATATTGTGAATAATGCGATTGAAACCTGTAGTCCGCTGATTGAGTCCCGCAAACAGCAGTTGATTATTTCACCCGCTAAGACGCCGCAATGGATTGAAGGCGACAGTGTCCGGCTTTCACAAGTGCTGTCTAATTTACTGAATAACGCGGCCAAATATACCGATGAAGGCGGTCAAATCACCTTGAACGTAACGCAACAAGACGCCGATGCCGTTATCGAGGTTCGGGATACCGGCATCGGCATTCCTCCCGATATTTTGCCGCGGATTTTCGATCTCTTCGCTCAGGCCAAGCACTCCTTGGGCCACTCCCAAGGCGGGCTCGGCATTGGTTTGACGCTGGTGCATAAACTGGTGCAGATACATGGCGGCACGATTACGGCGGCAAGCGCCGGCATCGGTCAAGGCAGTTGCTTTACGGTAAGGTTACCGACCGTGTCGGCAACCTCTTCGGCTCCCGAAACCCAGCCAAGCCAAACCGCGTTACCGGTGCGTAAGCTCCGTATCTTGGTCGTGGATGACTATGCCGATGCCGCCGAAAGTCTGGAGATGCTGTTGCAAATGGAAGGTCATCAGGTCAAAACCGCCGATTGCGGCCTGAAAGCCATCGAACAAGCGCGGATTTTCCAGCCGCAGATTGTGCTGATTGATATTGGTCTCCCTGATATGGACGGCTATGAGGTTGCCAAACGGTTACGCGAATTACCGGAGACCCGCGCTTCCATCCTGATCGCTTTAACCGGTCATGCGCAAACTGAAGACGGCAAGCGTTCGCAATCGGCCGGGTTTAACCATCACTTACTCAAGCCCTTGGATTTTGAGAAATTATCGGGCTTACTGGCAGCGTTATAAAGCCGCCAAAGCAATTAGGGTTTAGCTTCGGCTATGACTCGATAGTTATTCACAAAATCTGTGGATAACTCTGTGGATTGATTGTTTTATGTAGCGCTTAGCTGCGGTTTTTATTAAAGTTTTGTTAAATTGTACAAAAACTCAACAACTCCATAAATTTGCCAACTATCAATGACTTACGACTGTTTTTCCGGAGCTGGACGGCTCATTTAAAGGCTGCGCTAAGTCATTGATTGTTACTGTGCGTAAATAAAACATATTGCGGCAGTCAAGCCTGACAAAGGATAAGCGCCGTTAACCCAATAAAAGTTAAGGGCCGATACTAACGCAGCTTTTTGTATGATTGTTGTACTCTTGCTGCAACGCATAAAAATGGCCGTTCCACATTTGATTTGCAGTGCCGGATTTCCAGGTAAAGGCGCCGAAACCTCCGCAAATATCTGCAATCTCTTCGCCATCGGCTGTCGCCCAAGCGTCTATTAACGGGTCTGTAATAGCTTCGGTAATTTCATGGCTTGCTGTATTCATAGCGGCTTCCGCGGCCGGGTTGTTGTTCGGTGTTTTAGCGCCGCCGCAACCGGCAGGGTCGCCGTAAGGCATAATCGCATAAATAAGCGTCGGGGAGGTTTGATCGGTATAGCTGTGATAACCGCAATAATCGGTATTTGCGCATTGACTGGAAGCGCTGCTGTCATCGCACACATCTTCTCCTTTCGAGGTGTAGATCATAAAAAGACTGTTCAGTCCGCTCGGCCAGCCTTGTAAAGCAGCGATTTCCTGTACCTTTGCCGCAATATCGGCATCGGTGATGCAAGTATTGGGCGTTGTTGAGGCTTTGCATTTTGAGTTTGGATAAGGCGAAGTATCGATATAAGAGCCGCCAAAACGTCCTTGGCTGGAAATGTAGCTGACAGTGCCGTTGATGTTTTGATAGTACTGGGTATTGTTATTGGCCAAACCATGACCCGGATAATCGCTTATAAGTTGGGTTTGCAGCGCTTGGTACGCGCTCGACATAAGCGCCGGGGCTCCGTTTTGCAGCTTTGGCGGAGCCCAGTAAATCGCATAAATAGTGACATCGTTCATGACTGAACCGCCCTTGGCATAGAGTAAAGGGCCGGGGTTTTTGGTCGCCATCGCGGCGCGCGCTTGTCTTATCGGCGTTTTCGGTAAAACATGAATCACATGGTTGTCCACCGTATGGTTAAGCGGGCTCAGTGCTTGCATCGGGGGGACGGCATTTTGCTCCGCCCATGCGCAGTACGGTAACAACAAGCCCAGGCCTAGTGAAGAGCTTATAAAAAGTCTAAAGAATTTATTCATCGTAGAAACCTTATTTTGTCTGTTAACGAAAATGGGCGAGTGATTGAAAAAGGGCGTGATTCATTTCCAGGGGATCTAAAGTAGATAGCTTATCGATAATAACGGATAAATTCGATTAAAAATCTTGAAGAATTCACCGCAGATGTATGTACCCGGCTCAACCGAAGCCGGGAGGGTCTAAATAAACCCAAACATAGCGCAGTTTTAAAGTTCGGCGGGTTTAATTGAAATCTTATCAGCCTTGGTGTAAAAGAACTTGTGCGCTGTAGCACAACCATTTACCTACCGTTAGGGGAGCCTTATGAACAGTTTATTGCGCTTGTTTTTCTCCATTTGTTTGCTTTCGATTTCTTTTTCCGTCTCCGCGGCAACCGTCGCCATTCAAAACTTTGCTTTTACCCCGGCTGTTATCACCGTCAATCTGGGCGATTCGGTGACATGGATCAATAAGGATGCAGCGCCCCACAGCACAACGCAAACCGACAATTTATGGAGCAATGATCTAACGCCGGGGCAATCGATTAGCCGGGAATTTACCACAGCGGGCACATTCACTTACCATTGCCGGTTTCATCCTTCGATGACCGGGACTATTAAAGTCCGTAACGCCGATCAATCCCGGATCAACATAGGTCAAAGCATGATTGCCGCCGCGCCTAAAGCATTACCGATCAAACTCAATCTGGCGGGGAAGGTCGCCAGCGATGTGTATATGGGCAGTTATATTGTCAACGCGCAGGCGGGCTGCGCCAATTGCCACAGTTGTCCGACTTACGCGGCAGGTCATAATCCCTATAACGGCGAAGCCAAACAGTTTAATGCCGCCAGTTATTTAGCGGGCGGCGTGCAAATAGAAGGTCTGGTCTCGCCTAATTTGACGCCCGATGCTAACGGAAAACCCGCCGGTTTAACGCGGGCGGAATTTAAAGATCTGCTCCGCAGCGGTCATGATCCCGATGTGCCCGGCCGTACTCTGCAAGTGATGCCGTGGCCTATTTTCGGTCAGATGAGCGACAATGACTTAAATGCAATTTATGCGTATTTAACCAGCATACCCAAAGCGGTGACACCCACTACGGCGTGTACTATCGGGCAATAAGGCAATTCGCCATCAATAAACCCGATGAATCGGGCAAAAATGGAGCGCGGGTTATTATCCGCGCTTGTCAGCGTCATCTGCGTTCTATTACTGCGTTTTCAAAATCGGTTAATGACTAAAATAGCCGCGATAGTTATTGGAAATAGGGCCCCGCTGGAGTGCAGGCTTGGTACTTCAATGGTTGCTATCGCTCCAGAGACTGTGAAAGTATTATAAATAATGAGTTTAAAAACCTATTCACCACGAAGGCACGAAGATCACGAAGGAAAAATAATTGTTTAAACCAATGTATTGAAAACTTCGTGTCCTCGGCAACTGCTCCTGCGTTGCTCTACCTCCTGCATCCGTGCAGTCGTTCGTGCCTTCGTGGTGAATGCTTTTGCTTTTGTTCTAAAACGAATACTTTCACAGTCTCTCCAGCGTGGGAACGATGTCAAATTGAAAATACTGTATATGAATTCAAGGTTTTTTAAATTTCACCACTTTATTCAAAGGGCTCAGATTGATTTCATCAAGCACAATCTGCGCTCTTGAATGAAGCACATAAGAGACGGCTTCCGCCACATCTTCAGGCTCAATAAAATTGCTTTGATGGTCTCCCGGTTCAAAAGACAAGTGATCGAAGAATGCGGTTTTAACCATGCCCGGATTAATCAGACAAACCCGCACATTGCTTTTGCCGCAGTCTTCGCGCAACGCTTGGGTAAAGCCGCGCAGCGCAAACTTGGCGGCGCAGTACATCGCGCCTTTGCGGCTGCCTTTCAGCGCCGCTTCCGAACCGATAAAAATCAAATCGCCGTGATTTTTGCGTTTTAACCCGGGCAGTAAGGCTTTAACCAAAAAGGCCTGACTGGTAAAGTTGACGGTCATCAGGTCTTCGATTTGAGCATAGGAAAATTCTTCCACCGAACCGAATTGCCCCCGCCCGGCGCAAAAAATCACCGCATCGAGGTCGGGAAAGGCCAGCTCCAGTTCGCGGATTTTTTGCGGTATGTCATTCAACCGGCTTAAATCCAGTTGCACGGGACTGAAGTTAGCCATGTGCCGGATAAATTTGCCGCTGTCTCTCGATACGCCCAGCACGTGATGGCCTTGTTGTAATAACTGCCTGGCGATGGCGCGGCCTATGCCGGAGCCGGCACCGGTCACTAAAATGGTGCGTTTTAGACTGTGCATGGGAAAAACTTGTCGGACGGAATGTAGTTTAAGAGTTGTTCGGTACAGTAGCGCATCATCTCCTGTTCCAGTTCCGGTTGGTAAGAAACCATGCGTTGTTGGCCGATTTTTTGATGGGTCAAGGGACCGGCGAAAAGTTTTTCCTCCGGGTAAAGTTTATGCACTTTTTTAAAAAAGTTTTCCGGCAGCCTGAACACGCCAAGACTGACCGAATGCAGCCGGTTTAAATCGATCCGCGAAAAAACCTGTTCGAACAGGTGCCGGTACTGTTGCTGATAGCCGGATTGATAAATCAAAGGATCGAAGCGCAAGCCGATTTGCCAGCCTTGTTGTTGCACTTTGCACAAGGCATCCAAGCGGCGTTGCAGCGATGGCGCCTTGGCTTCGACTTTTTCGGCTATCGGCTCGGGCGACAGACTGAACGCGACGATACAGCGAGGTAAGGGCTCGCGATTGAGCAGGCTTCTGACTTGGGTGCTTTTGGTTCTTAATTCCAGCCAAGCATTGGGCAATGTTGCAAAAAACGGCAAAAATTGTTCGGCAAAGCCGGTTACCGGCTCCAAGGCCAAACTGTCGCAATCGTAGCCGGAAAAAAAATGCAGGTTTTCATCCGGCGATTCGGCGCACAGCCGCCTAATATCGTTCTGAAAATCTTCGTAATTAACAAACAAGACATAGTGGGCCGATTGGTACATGCCCTGTAAAAAACAATAACGGCAATCGTACAGGCAATTGAGCATGTGCGAAAAATAATAGTTTCTTGCGGCGCCGATGCCGTAACCTACAGGTGCGGGCAGCGCAAAGTGGTTATATTTTTCCGCCAGTATCAGCGCCGGTTGCTGCTTTTGCAGGCGAAAGTTTTGCGCTTTGGGGTTAAACACTTCGCCGTAACGAGCGCAGCTTATGTTCCGGGCTTGCGGGAACTTTGCAACAATATCCCGGACCCGCGGATGCTGCAAAATAGCGTCTTCAATATAAATGGTTTCGATCATAAGTTCGGTTTTTTGTTGAGTGCGCGTACTTTAACAGCTCGCTTAGGAATGAGCATGGAATAACTTAGGCACGTTGCCAATAGTCGGAGTGCAGGCTTCGCCTGCATGGGCAAGCAAAGCTTGCACTCCCGCTGCACACAGTTGTCCACTTTATTTCATGCTCGTTCCTTAACGAAAAACCTTGTGATTTGTCGAGCCGACCTTATATAGGCATCGGCACAAGTCATATTCTTGCCGAGATGACTTGTGCCGATAGCGATGCTTATAGGGTAAAATACTTTCAACTTAACAAACACACGAACGATCATGAAAACAAACAAGATAGGTTTTATCGGCGGCGGCAATATGGCGTCCAGCCTGATCAGCGGATTGATTGCCAGCGGCCATGCCGCCGAACAGATTTGGGTGTCGGATATTAACCCGGATACGCTAAACAATCTGGCTGCGCAGCTCAACGTTAATACATCGGCGAATAATGACGATGTGGTCAATGCGGTTGATGTCGTGGTCTTAGCGGTTAAACCGCAGACGCTGAGCGCCGTGGCGCAAAGCATCGCCGCGCTGATCCAGCAAAAAAAATCGCTGGTGGTGTCCATCGCGGCGGGCATTAACCAAACGAGTTTAAGCCGTTGGCTGGGCGCCGACATCGCTATCGTGCGCTGCATGCCCAACACTCCGGCCTTGGTATTGACCGGGGCGACGGCATTGCATGCCAACGGCAAGGTAACGGCCGAACAATGCGATCTGGCGGAAAATATACTACGTTCGGTCGGCATTGCGCTGTGGGTGGACGATGAAGCCGAGTTGGACGCGGTGACCGCCGTTTCCGGCAGCGGCCCGGCTTATTATTTTCTGTTGATGGAAGCGATGGAAAAAGCCGCGTTGGAGTTGGGGCTGAGTCAGGAAACCGCGCGGTTACTGGTGCAACAAACCGCATTGGGCGCGGCTAAAATAGCCTTGGAATCGGCGGAGTCTCCGGAACAGTTGCGCAAACGCGTTACCTCGCCCGGCGGCACCACGCAACAGGCGATTGAAACTTTTGAACAAGGCGGTTTTAGCCAACTGGTTACAAAAGCCTTATACGCGGCGCGAGACCGCTCTATTGAAATGTCTAAACAAATGGAGAATTCATAATGGATTCCAGTTACATGACCGACCCGGCTATTTTTGTCATCGACTCGCTGTTTTCGCTGTACATTCTGGCGGTGTTGCTGCGGTTTTTATTGCAATGGTCCGGAGCCGATTTTTACAATCCAATCTCCCAATTTTTGGTCAAGGCAACGCATCCGCCGTTAAAACTGTTGCGCCGCTTTGTACCGTCAATCGGAAAGATCGATACCTCGTCGCTGGTGCTGGTACTGAGCTTGCAAATGTTGGCCGATTTTTCGATATTACTGCTGAAAGGCGTCGCCATCAGTATTGGCGCATTGACCATTTTGTCGCTGACTCAGCTGGTTTCGTTGCTGATCAACATTTTTATCTATGCGGTATTTGCCCGCGCCATCCTGAGCTGGATTAATCCCGGCACCTTTAACGCGGCGTCGTCTATTTTGTACAGCCTGACCGAGCCCGTGCTTGGCCTTTGCCGCAAATTTATTCCCGATCTGGGCGGCATCGACTTGTCGCCTTTAGCTGCGTTGATGTTGTTGCAACTGGCAAAAATGGTGTTGCTGCCGCCGTTGCATCAATTAGCCGGCTTGATCGGTTGAGTTGGTACCATTGGGAGCAGGGGATTTTGACCTTGAGTCTCCATGTTCAACCCAAGGCCGCCAAGGATGAATGGGCGGGCTTGCATGGCGAACGCTTGAAGCTGAGAATCAAGGCCGCGCCGATTGACGGCAAAGCCAATCAACATCTGCTTGGCTTTATTGCCGATGAGTTTGCGGTGAGTAAGTCGGCGTGCAAGCTCATCTCAGGGGAATCGGGACGGGAAAAACGTATCGCCATTAGCGCGCCTAAAAAACTGCCCGTCCTGCCCGATGCCCTACAATTCGATATTAGCTTGACAACTCGCCATCGGTAAAAGTCAAAAAATAGAACGTGGATGCCAAAACCAGGCGTCTGCATGGCTATTGCGGGTTGCCGGTTATTTAACCGAGCCGGTTTAAATCGGCGAATGCGACTCCGTCATAAAATTTCATATCCGCTATCTTTGCAATATAATTCCTGTTTCCCGGAAAAATCAGTTAATCAGCCATGCACACGCGCACATTTTCAGTCGGTATTTTTCTAGCCTGTTTCCTTTATTTCTGCGGCAGTCAGCCGGTATTCGCCAAAAAAATGTATCGCTGGGTGGATGAGAACGGCGAAACTATTTTTTCCGATCAAGTGCCGCCGGAAGATGCGCAATATCGCCGGGAATCGCTGAACGAAAAAGGCCGGGTGCTTGAAGTTACCGAGCAGGCAAAAACCAAAGAACAACTGGCGATAGACAATCGCTTGCAGGCCTTGAAAAAAGCCCAGGAAAAAATCGTCGCTCAGCAAGCCGCTAACGACAAAGTGCTGCTGAGTACTTTTCGCAATCTGAAGGACATGGAAGCGAGCCTTTACGCCACCCTGCAATCGTTGGATGCGCAGCGTAAAGTGGCTCAGGGCAATTTGAAACGGGTCGAAAATCAACTCGAAAGTCAACAAAAGAAAGCCGCGGAACTGGAGCGTAACGGCAAAAAAGTGCCGCAAACCTTGCTTGATGAAATCAAGCAAACGGAAGCCCAGATACAAGTGGCTTATGCCGAAATCAATAAACAAATCGAAAAGAAGAATCGGGCCAAGGCCGAGTTTGAAGCCGATATTGAACGCTTTAAGTTTTTAACCCAGGAAAACACCGATCCTTCCAAAGCGTCCGACAAAATGGCCGAAAATAAGACCGCCGACGAAATCGGCCTGTATGCCTGCGAAACCGATGCGCTCTGCGCCAAGGCTTGGGCCGGCGCGCATGAATTTATCAAGGCCCATGCGACAACCCCGATTGACACCGATACCGATAAATTGATCATGGGCCGCGCGCCTGCCACCGACAGCGATCTGAGTTTGTCGGTATCGAAAATAGAAGATGAAAACAAAAAATATCAGCTTTTTCTCGATATTCGCTGCCGGGAGTCGTCGTTGGGCGTTGAGCTTTGCGCCAGCCAAAAAGTGCGCGATTTAAGGTCTGCGTTTAGGCCTTATATTGAGTCGGCGGTGGGCAAATGACGGCGGTATGCAATGCGTTGCGGACACGAAGAACACGAGATTAAGCACAATGATGTTTTTTCTTAGATTCAACTGATAAGTGCTTGAGACTGGAACATGCTTAATAATGTCCGGATAAAAAACTTTGGTCCGCTCACTCAGCTTGATTGGCAAAATATAGGCCCTATCAATTTAGTGATCGGCAACAATAGCAGCGGTAAGTCGTTTTTGCTCAAAGCCTTGTATACCGCTGTGCGCACGCTGGAAGATTACAATCGTGGCGATGATCAACGCACGGCTTCTGAAATACTTGCGACAAAACTTTACTGGACCTTTCAACCGGAAAAAATTGGCGATTTGGTTAATAAACAAGCTGATTCCGCGTTGTCGTTTAAGTTTGAACTTGATCATCGTAAATTTAATTATAGTTTCGGTAAAGACACCACGAAGCTCATAACAAACTTAGAAAACCAGGTTTCTCCACGAGCCAGTAATTCAATTTTTTTGCCCGCTAAAGAAGTTCTATCGCTGCACCATATAATTTTAAAATCCCGAGAACAAGATAATGTATTTGGTTTTGACGATACTTATCTGGATTTGGCCAGAGCATTGCGACAATCTCCTACAAGAGGAAGAAACTCGCAGGAATTTGCACAATCCCGCCAGTCTTTAGAAGGTATGTTTGGCGGTAAGATTGAATACGATGAATTTTCCAGTCGTTGGCAATTTAAAAAAGGTAATCAAAAATTTCCTATAGGCGTTACTGCGGAAGGCATTAAAAAAATAGCTATTCTGGATACGTTGCTTGGCAATCGTTATTTGACTGACGATTCAATTATTTTTATCGATGAACTGGAAGCTGCATTGCATCCTGAAGCAATTTCCAAGCTATTGGATATTGTCGCCAAGCTTGCTGAACGAGGCATTCAGTTTTTTATAGCAAGCCACTCCTATTTTGTTGTAAAAAAATTGTTTTTAATTGCCCAAGAAAAAAACATGTCAATTCCAGTGCTTTCCAATGAAGGCGATAGTTGGCAACAATTCGATTTAAAAGATGAAATGCCCGACAACCCGATTATTAATGAGTCGATTCGACTTTACAAAGAAGAAGTGGATTTGGCATTTAAATGACCACGGAATCGATTATAGAATCCGGTATGACATTTGGCCCTTATGCTGAAGGGCATTGTTTTTATATTGAAAAAGATGAAACGATCCAAAAAATCAACAAACATGCAAAAAAAGGTGAAGGTGTACAGGTAGCGGAGTTTTTATTACTTGAAACGAAGGATGATCAAGTAAAAGTTTTTATCGTTGAAGCAAAAACCACTTCCCCACGTCCGGAAAACAGTAACCGCTAATTGACGAAATTAAACAAAAACTCGCCAATAGTCTGGCGTTATTTGCAGCACTTTATTTACAGAGGCACTCTGCAACTAATTCGGAATTATCCGACCATTTCAGACACCTTGAACTCGCCAAGGTGAAATTTGTTTTAATTTTGGTCATCAAAAATAGTAAAGAAGAATGGTTGATACCGGTGAAAGATGCGCTGCAAAAAGCACTTAAGTCAACCGTTAAAATATGGAATCTAGCCCCGACCTCGGTCGTTGTTCTCAATGAAGACGGCGCCAGAAAGCATGGTTTAATGCGATAGTGCATGTTCGCAAATACGCCGTTTTCTGTTCGACTGACAAACCGGAAAGTGTAATAAAGACTTACACTTGTTATTAAAAGACCGTTGGCCGACGCTCAGTTTTGCCGCTTTCTCACCCACTCCATGCCGATTTCAATCCCCTATCATTATGCTGGAAACCTCTGAAGACACACTGGACCCGTCCGATTGGAAGGCCTTTCGCTTACAAGGCCATCGGATGCTGGACGATATGATCGATTATTTAGAACACCTGCGCGATCAGCCGGTTTGGCAACCGATGCCCGAGGACCTGCGGCATTCATTTCGGCAAACTTTGGATGACGAACCGTCCGATCTTGAAACCGCGCATGAACTGTTCATGAAAGATGTGCTGCCCTATGCCTTAGGCAACGTTCATCCCGGTTTTATGGGGTGGGTTCACGGCGGCGGAACCCCGGTCGGGATGTTGGCGGAAATGTTGGCGGGCGGGCTTAACGCCAATCTTGGCGGACGCGATCAAGCGCCAATCGAAATCGAACGGCAAGTGGTGCAGTGGGTTCGGGAATTATTTCATTTCCCGGAAAGCGCCGCCGGACTGTTCGTGACCGGAACCTCAATGGCCAATCTGCTCGGCGTATTAATTGCCCGCACCGCCCGCTTAGGCGTCGATGTCAGACAACAAGGCCTTGCTTTCGGCAAGCAACAGTTGACGGCCTACACCTCGGCCGACGCTCATATCAGCATTGTCCAGGCCATGGATATTGCCGGTTTCGGTAGCGACGCGCTACGGATGATAGCGGTCGATGAACAGCGGCAAATGGATATAGCGGCACTTGAGCGTGCTGTTGCCGAAGACAAAAAAGCCGGCAGGACGCCGTTTTTCATCGCCGCAACCGTAGGCAGCGTCGGCGTCGGCGCTATCGATAATCTCCACGCTATCGCCGAACTTTGCCGACGCGAACATATCTGGTTCCATGTGGACGGCGCTTACGGCGCGCTGGCGATGCTCGCACCCGATCTCGCACCGCGTCTGCAAGGCATTGAGCGCGCCGATTCGATTGCCTTTGATTTCCATAAATGGGGACAAGTTCCGTACGATGCCGGATTTATTTTGGTGCGTGACGGCGAATTGCACCAAAACACCTTTGCCTCGTCCGCCGCCTACCTGAAACGCGCAACGTGCGGCATGGCGGCCGGTTCGCCGTGGCCTTGCGATTTCGGTCCGGATCTGTCGCGCGGTTTCAGGGCGCTGAAAACCTGGTTTACGATAAAAGTGTACGGCGCGGAAAAATTGGGGCAAGTTATTTCAAATACCTGCGCGTTGGCTCAACACATGAAGCGGCGCATCGAAGCCGAACCGCGGCTGGAACTGCTCGCGCCGGTGGCGCTGAATATCGTCTGCTTTCGCTATCGCAGCGCCGAGGCCAATCGGGTCAATGCCGACTTGGTGGTTGCGCTGCAAGAATCCGGTATTGCCGCGCCGTCAACCACTATGCTCAACGGACAATTAGCGATTCGAGCCGCCATCGTCAATCACCGCACCACGGTAAGCGATATTGACGCCTTGATCGATGCGGCGCTCGCATTGGGTGATCGCGCCTGTTCCTGAAGCTTGCTGCATACACACCCTTCCCGGCGATAAAAAACGCCCATTCCTAGGAAAATTCAATGTCCTCAAAAAAACCTGGAAAACCCTTAATCGGCTTGGCCAAGCTGATGCGGATGGCTTATTCCGATTGCGATCTCGCGCCCTTGGGCACGCAATTAATCCAACGCGCCGAGACCGAAAGCGGCGGCCATGCGCTGATGGATTTATCCACGGTGTTGCAACTGCGGGGCAGCCGCAGCTTGGCCTTGACCATGCAGGCGCAGGCTATCGAAGCTCAGCAACTCTATGCTCCGCCGACTGCAACCGGCAAAGTCAAGATCCGCTTGCTTGCGATCATGGGCGCGGGCGATTTGATGGCTAATACGCCGTTGGAGTTTCTGTTGGAAAATTCCGATGTCGCGCTCACTATCGTTTATGTGACGCAGAATTTGCCGTTACCGGCCAAGTTGCCGAAACACGATGCGCTATTCGTTGCCGTGGCTCAATCCGATCAAAACATGGCTTTGCTAAAGCAGCTCGGCAGCGCTATCGGCTCATGGCCGCGTCCGGTATTAAACAAGCCGGAGCGTATTGCGTTGATGTCGCGCAATGAAGCTTGCGCCTTATTAAAATCGGCTCCGGGCGTGGACATGCCGATTACCGTGCGCATCGACCGGCAAGCCCTACAGCAAATCGCCGATAAGGAATTGCCGCTGATCGATAGGCCAGCCGACGCCGAATTTCCGATCATTGTCCGTCCGGTCGATTCCCATGCCGGGAAAGACTTGGACAAGATAGAAGATCCGGCTGAACTGATTAATTATCTGCACAACATGCCTAATAGCGAGTTTTATATGTCCCGCTTTGTCGATTACCGCAGTCAGGACGGTTTGTTTAGAAAATACCGTATTGTGCTGATTGAAGGAAAGCCGTTTATTTGCCATGTCGGCATATCCGAGCATTGGATGATTCATTACCTGAATGCGGGCATGGCCGAAAGCGCGGAAAAACGCGCCGAGGAAGAACGTTTTATGCGCGACTTCGACAGTCATTTCGCCTGCAAACATGCGGAAGCTTTTCGCGCGATCAACGAACGGGTTGGCTTGGACTATCTGGGCATCGATTGCGGAGAAAGCGCTGACGGCAAGTTGCTGATTTTTGAAGTGGACAGCTGCATGATTATTCACGCTATGGATCCGGTCGATATTTTTCCTTATAAGAAGCCGCAAATGGATAAGGTATTTAGCGCTTTTCGGCAAATGCTGATCAATGCCAAGCAGCGCGGCGCCGTTTGACGATTGTGCTAAAGCCATCTAAAGCGGACAACGCGCTACCGTCGACCGAACAACTGCTGATTGCCGACGGCGATGCGCGTCTCGAACTGGACCCGGTCAGCGGCTTGAACAAATACGGCTGCGGGCCGTTTCCCGACCCGGAGCTATTGGCGTTCGGTTCTTCCACCGCGTCCGTTATTTCCCCGGAAGGTTTTGCCGTGGCCGACCGGCTGCGGCAAAAATTAGGGGAAGCCATCGTTAGCCAATCGCAGGCCGCCGTTTATGCTCGGGAAATGCAGCGGATGCGTTTGGAATGGCTAAGCTTATGCGAACTGGACGACATCGCCGGGCTGGAATTGGTCTTCTCGCCGTCGGGCACCGACATTCATGCCGTGGTCGCGCGGTACACGGGCAGCGGCGCATCCGCTCCGGCCTTGATCATTATGGTGGACGCCAACGAAACCGGAAGCGGAGTGGCTTCCGCGCTGGCCGGTGAAATAGGCATCGACGGTAACGCCGTTGAAGTCGCGCAAATAGCCGTCCGGCTGGAGGATGGAACGCCCCGACCGGCAGCGGCCATTGATGCCGACGTTGAAGGCTGGGTCAGTAAGGCCGTTGCTTTGGACCGACGGGTTTTATTAATTCTCGTCGATCAATCCAAAACCGGCTTAATTGCGCCGAGTCCGGGCTGCGTCATCGCCTTACACCGACGTTTCCCCACTCATGTTGAAGTACTGGTCGATGCCTGTCAGTTCCGTATCGCCATGCCGACTTTGCGCGCTTATCTGGAGCAGGGCTTTATGGTCGCGCTGACCGGATCGAAATTTCTGGGCGCGCCATCTTTTTCGGCGGCCTTATTGCTGCCGTCGATCATCGCGAAACGCTTCCAAAAACGCGTTTTCCCCGGCAGTTCACTGTCTTGCTCAGCCAAGGTCAATTGGCCGCTTGATTGGACCGGAGCAGGGCAGCCGGATCATGCCGTCAATTTTGGCTGGTTGCTGCGTTGCGAAGTGGCTTTGGCGGAATTGCGCCGATTCCGCGCCGTGCCGCTCACCGCTACGCTGGATTTTATGGACGCTTTTGCACAGGCGATTGAGCAACGCCTGCTATCCGATCCGCATTTCGAACCCTTAGCTGTGCCTTTGCTCGACCGCCGCCCGTTACTGGAAGCAAAGAGCTGGGATCATTTCCAAACCATTTTTCCTTTCCTGCTTTACGCGCCAGGGCCGACCGGACGGATACCGCTCAATCGCGAACAAACGCTGCACGTCTATCGACAGCTGCCGACGCCAGGCTTGATGTCGCCACTGCGCTGTCAATTGGGACAACCCGTCCTGTGCGGCACGCGTCACGGCATCGCGGTCAGCGCCTTGCGTTTATGCCTCAGTTCTCGCTTGATTATCGAAGCCGCAACGCACCACGATAAAGGCAATGCCGTGATTAAAAACGGCTTGGCGGCTTTAGACAAAACAGCGCTGTTGATTCAACAATCCAAGCCGTAAAATTTCGCTTGCAGGAGGATTTGCTGTAAACACGAGCTATTTGCAATTGCCTGAATATCGGGTAGATTAGCTTCTTTATAAACAATGATGATGGTTGATATGAATAATTTTTTGTCTTTTCAAATTCACGGCGGAGCCGATCACGGTGGCGGCATAATCGATGGCGTGACCGGTCTGCTGGCTTTTTTTGAAGAGCTTTCAACACACGATCCGGGCGGTATCTTTTCCGCATTAATGCCCGGTATTTCGAGCATGGAAAATATTCATCCTTTGCTGGTGCATTTTCCTATCGCGTTTTTGTCGGCGTTTTTTGTGTTGGATCTGCTCGGTACGCTGGCTGGAAAACAACAGTGGCGGAATGTCGCCGGGTGGTTGTTGTATTTGGGCACCGTCGCCGCCGCTTTTACGGTGACCGCGGGCTTCATTGCCGCCAATACGGTGGCGCATGGCGAGGACGTCCATGAGATCATGGAACGGCATGAGCACTTCGGCATCTCGGTGCTGTCTTTGGCGGCGTTGTTGTCGCTTTGGCGCATGAAAGCCGGTGGCGTTATCAGTGGCGGAGCGAACAGCTTTTTTCTGGTCTTAGCGGGATTGCTTTGGGTGTTGATGGCATTAGGCGCGGATTTAGGCGGCTTGATGGTTTATCGCTATGGCGTTTCGGTCAAAGCGGTAACCGTTCCTGTTTCTGAAACAGGTGATATGCATCCGCATAATCATGAAATGCATATGCATAATCATTAGGCGCATAATCCTAAAAACAACCCATGCAAAGCAACGTGGGCAAACCGAAACCAACCGCTTCCAGCTCAGAGCTGCTAACGTAACGCTCAGCGGTAGAGCGTTAGCGGAGCCCGCTGGGGCGTTGGGTTAGGCTGGTTGATGTTTTTGCTACTTCCAGTAGATACCTAAGCGCTTTGTTTACCGCTTCATCGTTAGGAAAAGCCTCTGCAATATCAGGCTCAAGAAGCACTACATTGGTTTCCTCTTTGATTTGGTTTGCGTACTTGCCACGCACGATCTCACCGAAATCTGATCGTTTGTATTCTGATCTAAGTTCGTCTGTCATCTCTGGTTTAACCTTCTTCATAAATTTGCCTCTCAGCATTAGTTGCCAATCGTGCCGATATGATGCGAATCGCATTACCTCTGTCGGTATGTGATACGGTAAGCAACCGCCCCTGGGAAGAAACGCCAAATGTTACAAATCGTTCCACATCGTCCGAGTGGTCAGGGTCGTGGGCGGTAGCCGAAAAGACATCGCGCAAAGCACTGGTTGCTTCCTGAAAGGTAACGCCATGTTTGCGCCGGTTTGCTCTAGCTTTTTTCGGATCCCATTCAAAATGCATATTCTGTGATTCTTTTAGCTTTCATTCGCGTTCAGTCTTACACGGGTTGTATATCAGCTAGTTAAAATGAGCTTCTTGAGAGGTTGGATGCGTGATTGCAAGACCCGACCCCGTCGTCCTTGGTGTTTGTAAACGGGGCGCGATGCGCCCCCTACCGGGCTTTAAAACCGCCATGAGGCGGCACGTCCCTTTGAGCGCCATGTTAGCCGCTTTACTCATGCGTTGAGTAGACTGATGGATCAAAACGATCCCTGTAGTCTTGCTTAAATGCTTCAGAAATGCCTTCCAGCCTTGAAACTGAAGGCTCCATCAGCCGTGCGCTAATATTGAAATGTGGATATGTTCCGTGTATTTCAGGATGAAGAAATGCCGCAACATCTACATCTGTAGTTGATACGTAGCGGCCAGCCCACTTCTCAATAATATGTTTCAGCGGACGTGTTTTTGTTGTTGGGTTTTTGGTTTTCTTCTGGGCGTCTAGCCATTCGTAAGCCATTCGAATGCAATCATTGTGTTCGTGATGACCGCCCTCTTGAAGACTGTATTTCACATTGGCTTTGCCATACTCAATTTGTTCATCAGTAAGCACGGTAATCTCCTTTAAAAGCTAACGTTACGGTAAGGAGCGCGCCGCTCACTGAGCTTTAGCAAAGCCGCCGAACCTTGATAAAAAACAGAACTTCAAAACTGCCACCGGGCGGCGCGTCCCTTTGACCGACTTGTTAGCTGCTTTGCGTATGTAATGAAATACACCCAGCTATATTTTTAGCCCGAATCACACCTCTTGATGTTAATTCCTCCCAATACCTTTCGATTTCCCCTTTATCGGTACTGCCTGAACGAATATAAGGCTCAAGGGCAATTATCGGTTTACCGTATTTAAGGGCACTGAGACAGGTAGCAAGAACGCAATATTCAAGTGCAATCCCAGCAACGTAGATTGTTCGTATATCTTTACTATCAATAATCTTTTCCATTCTAGCGTCATCAAATGCAGAGTAGTCTGGAGCCTCGTTATCAATACCAATGTTTACTATTTCCATATCATCGGTTTTATCAAGACGACTATGAAACTCTGCACCGTGTGTGCCACGAACACAATGTTGAGGCCAAATTCCTCCGAACCCTTTGAATGATCTATGGTTTTCTGGATGCCAATCTCGAGTTAGGATAATTTTACAATTGCGTTTTCTAGCACAATCCAAAAGTTGATTAAGCGGGTCAATTAATGACTCTGTGTTCGGAACTTCAAGTTTTCCAGAATTGAAAAAATCGTTTTGGATATCAACGAGAATTAGTAAATCTTTGAGTCCATTTTGGGACATAGAACCCTGAAAACTACGTTCGGAAACAATTTTTTCAATTTCTTCATTTTCAGCTGTTAGCTGTTCTTGTTCAGAGAGAAAGACCTTTTCTTTTAAAGTTTGCCATGCCATATGGCCAAGAACAACAGCAGCTATAGCGATATAAGCTCCTAATTCAGGAATAAAGTCACGAAGTGCCTCAACATAAGCTGCAACAAATAAAACTCCAGCAGTAGTAAGAACAATTGAATTTACATAACAATGAAAGATCATTTCGTATTCAAATTTCCGTTTCTCTTTTTCACAGCGCCTGTGGTAAAGAAAAACAAGGATTGTTCCTATAACTAAGGGTACTGTTTGTAGAACGCTTGCAGGATTCATGTCGTATTAGTCCAAGAAAATAGCTTAAGGCATTGGTAAGCTAACTAATATTAGCCATCCTAATAGACGTAAAACATTGCGTCATTTGATTGTCTAATACACTATAAAAATTAAAAATCATTGCTTTTTCATTCGGTTAAATAAATTTAGCGTATCCTAAAATAAATACTGGAGGCATCACCGACAACACGAGAAAAACAACCTATAACTATCCACTGCGAAAAATACTAACTTCGAACACTAGATTATGCAAATAAAAATACAGCCTAAGTCTTTCTCTGTGCAAAATCAGCTTGCTTTGAAGAAATGCAAAATTCAAGACCTGTCCTGCTGTGTAGCGATCTTCCGAAGGTATGCTGCTACGCTGCAACATTGGTCTTTTTCAAAGCCGGAATTGCGTTAAAAAATGCTATCATAGCCTTTTTATTTTAATCAGCGGGTGAACCATGAGCGTAACAATCTATCACAATCCGCGCTGCGGCAAATCGCGGCAAACCTTGCAGTTATTAAAAGAGCGGGGCGTCGAGCCGGAAGTGATTGAGTATCTTAAAACGCCGCCGAATGCCGAAGAATTGGACGACATTCTGCAAAAACTGGGTATGCAACCGCGCGAGTTAATGCGCAAAAAAGAAGCCGAATACAAAGCCAACGGCTTGGATGATGCATCGTTGGATCGCCAAGCGTTGATAGTCGGCATGGTCAATCATCCCATTTTAATCGAACGGCCTATCGTTATCGCCAACGGCAAAGCCGCGATAGGCAGGCCGCCGGAAACCGTACTGACCATTCTTTAGTTACCCGGCTTATGGCAAAAATCCTGATTCTGTATTACTCCCGCAATGGCGCTACCGCCGAGATGGCTAATTATATCGCTCGCGGTGTAGCATCGGTTGACGGCGCCGAAGCGGTGCTCAGAACCGTCCCCGAGGTTTCAGCTCTCTGCGAAAAAACGGCAGAGCGTATTCCCAGCCACGGCGCGCTGTACGCAACTCTGGACGATTTAAAAGCCTGCGACGGTTTGGCTTTGGGCAGTCCGACCCATTTCGGCAACATGGCCGCGCCGCTGAAATATTTTATCGACAGCACCACTGAAATCTGGTTTTCAGGCGCGCTGTCCGGCAAGCCCGCCGGGGTCTTTACCTCGACCGGCGGTATGCACAGCGGCCAGGAAAGCACGCTGTTATCGATGATGTTGCCGCTGCTGCATCAAGGCATGTTGATCGTGGGCTTGCCCAGCACCGAACATGCTTTGCGCGAAACCCAATCAGGCGGCACTCCTTACGGTCCCAGTCACGTATCGAGCCTTCACGCCGGCTTAAGCGACCACGAAAAAACCTTATGCAAAGCGTTGGGCGCGCGCATTGCTAAAACCGCGCTTTGCCTGAAACACTCTTTATGAACATAAATCCGATTTATTACTATATCGCCGCCCTGACCGGTTTTTTCGGCCTGTTCGCGTTGTTGATGCTTTGGCATACCGTACTCGCGCCGTCCACCCATTTTCCGGTGGCGCTGGTTTTACTGGTTGTGGTTACGCCGCTATTGCTGCCGATGCGCGGCTTGCTGGATCGCAAACCGAAAAGTTGCGCCTGGGCGGCCTATGTCAGCCTGATTTATTTTCTCCACGGTACCGCCGAAGCCTACGTTAACACGGATGAACGGCTGTATGCGGGACTTGAAATAGTGCTCAGTCTGATGCTTTTTTTCGGCACCGCTTTTTATGTCCGCTTTGCCGGAAAACAGAGCTAACAATGGCGCAACAACTTCCGTTACATTTTGAATTCAGGGCCAATCAGACCTTTAAGGATTTTTTCCCCGGCGCCAATCAGGAAACCGTGACCCATTTGCAAAAGTGCATCGCCGATTTGGGCGAGCAACAAATTTTTTTGTGGGGCACATCGGGGCAAGGCAAAAGTCATTTGCTGCAAGCCTGTTGCCATCAAGCTCAGAAACAGAAAATCAGCTCTTTTTATTTTGATTTGCCGAAGGCTGCATTGCCCGATCCTTCGTTACTGAACGGGTTGGATGAATATGATGTGGTGTGTTTCGACAACATCGAGCACATAGCCGGTAACGCAGCCTGGGAGCAGGCATTTTTTAATTTTTTCAATCAGCATCGCGACCGCGGACATAAGCTGATTGTATCGGCCGCTGTTGCGCCCCAGGATATTGCGATTCAATTGCCCGATTTAAAAACCCGTCTCAGCTGGGGATTGACCTTAAAAATACAGCCGCTAAGCGACAGCGACCGCATTGAGGCGCTGATCTTTAAAGCCGATCAAATGGGCTTTGAAATCGCCCCGCAAGCCGGACGCTTTCTGTTGCTGCATTACGATAGAGACTTGGCTTCTTTGTGGGGTTTATTGGAAAAGTTGGATAAGGCTTCATTGGCCGCCAAACGCAAATTAACCATTCCTTTTTTAAAACAGATTCTGGATCAACACCATCATGATTAAAGTGCTCGTCGTCGGGGCAGGGGCCGTCGGCGCTTTTTACGGTTCGTTGCTGGCAAAGGCCGGTGCGGAAGTATCGGTCGTTTGCCGTTCCGATTATGCGGAGGTAAAGCGGCATGGTTTTAGTATCGATAGTCAGCCTTTAGGCCGGTGGAATTTTACCCCCGCACAGGTTTTAAAGGATGTTGCGGATTTTGAAGGCGCCGCGGATTATATTTTACTCTGCACCAAAGTTGTTCCCGGCCTGGATCGGGCCGCTTTGATAGCTCCGGCGGTGGCTGAAAACACGGCAATCGTTTTTATCCAGAACGGCGTGGAAATCGAACAGGAAATGCAGGATGCTTTTCCCGACAATGAAGTCATCAGCGGCTTGGCGTTTATTTGCTGCAATCGGGTAAGCCCCGGCAACATAGTGCATCTGGCTTATGGCCGTCTGGCTTTAGGCAATCTGCCGAACGGCGTCAGCCGTAAAACCGCACAGCTTTGCGAGCTGTTTAATCAATCCGGCATTAAATGCAACGCCGGCGAAAATATTGTGACCGGACGCTGGCAAAAGTGCGTCTGGAACGCGCCGTTTAATCCCTTATCGGTGTTATCGGGCGGCTTGCTGACGCTTGATATTCTGCAAGCTCAGGAAGTTTTCGTGCGCGGCATCATGCAGGAAGTTTGCGCTATTGCGGCGGCTTGCGGGCATCCGTTATCCGAAAATACCGTGAACATTAACATCGAAAACACCTACGCGATGCCGCCGTATAAGACCAGCATGTTGCTGGATTATGAAAACGGCCAACCGATGGAAACGGAAGTTATTTTGGGCAACGCGGTGCGCGCCGCTCAGCGCGTAGGCATTGCCGTCCCGCATATGGAGTCGGTGTATGCGTTGATGAAGCTGAGGGAATTAAAGCTTGGCAGTCCGTCATAATTTGGCTGAAAAAGCTTCACCACGAAGGCACGAAGGACACGAAGAATAAAAGTAATTATTCACCTCCCCCTTTGAAAAAGGGGGATTGAGGGGGATTTATTTAAAAAATCTCCCCTAACCCCTCTTTTTCAAAGAGGGGGACTGAATAGCAACGAATAAAACTTCGTGTCCTTCGTGGTGAATAAAAAATTTTTATCGCCCGTTTAGGAACGAGTATGAAATAACGTCGGCAACTGGCTCCCTCTCCTGCTGGACGACTTGCATGGATGCAGGAGGTAGGGCAATGCAGGAGCAATTGCCGAGAGGGTTGGGGTGAGGAGAATCAAATTCAAGTTATTCCATGCTCATTTCCTAGCCGATTTGCTTCGGAATTCGGCTGTTATTTTCCGAAAAAAACATAGTCCGCGGTATAAGCCACTCGCTTTTCGCTGCCCAGATGATTGGCGTTGCAGACTGATGAAGGCGGCAGACCGCCGCGGGTATTAATCCGGTTAATAAAGCTGACGTTCGAAAACAAACCGTCGCCCTGATGGGAAACCACCTCGACCAATAACCATGAAATAGCCGATTCGGGCGCTATATCGATTTTTTTGAGCACCCGGCCGACTACGCGGCTACCTTCTTTATATTCCCACAGCGGCCCGGCGCTATGATTGCCGACGATATGGCCCTGGCCGTCGAATAACTTGGCGTCGGGCGCTTGGACGTCCCATGAATAGTGGTCGTTATTAACGGAACATTGATAAATCTGGTCGCCTTTCGCGTGCACCGTTAGCAGCGGATGATAGCCCGCAGGCGCTTTAATCCGATCGGGTATTAAGGTTTCGGCATACGCTACGCTGTGCAACATCACCGATAAAATTAATATCTTTTTAATCATAGTCTTCACCATGGCATGGGCGTTCCGTCGTACCTGACGAAGTTGCCGGATTGATCCAATGAAAAGTTAGTTATGACGTTGCGCATTCCGCTAACGCTTTGCTCGGCATCAATTAAGGCATTGGGTCCGCCCATGTCGGTTTTGACCCAGCCGGGATGAAAAATAAGCACGCCGACAGACTGATTTTTAAGATCGATGGACAGGCTTTTCATCGCCGCGTTCAGCGCCGCCTTGCTGGAGCGGTAAAAGATACTGCCGCCGCCGCTGTTATCGGCCATGCTGCCCATTAAACTGCTGATATTAACAATCAATTTTTTATCGCCGGTTTTAAGTTGCGCTAAAAACGCTTCGGCCATTTTGACCGGCGCTTGCGTATTGATTAACAGTGACTTGGTCCAGGCTTGATAGTCAAGGTGACCGAAGCCGTTACTGTTGTGGTCGGTATAAACCCCGGCATTATTGATTAAAACATCAATCGCTTGATTCGCCAGTTTTTGCGACAGCGCATCGATTTGATCGAACGCTGAAACATCCAGCGTTTCCAGCTGAATATTAAGGTGACCGGCGAGATTATTTAAATCGAATGCATCGTCAGGATTACGGGAGCAGGCGATGACATGCCAGCCCTGTTCGGCATATTGGCGGCAAAATTCCAGACCCAAGCCGCGATTAGCACCGGTAATTAAAACTGTAGCCATTGAGTACCTCCCATAAAAAAACCTCCTGCATCGGCCGATGCAGGAGGTTTCTTATACTACTTAAAAATTAAGCTGCAAAGTTTTTTGTCGCAAAATCCCAGTTAACCAAGGCCCAGAAAGCTTCCAAATAAGCAGGACGCGCATTCCGGTAATCAATGTAATAAGCATGTTCCCAAACATCGCAAGTCAGTAAAGGCGTTTGACCTGTAGTTATCGGGCAGCCCGCATTACTGGTGCTGACCAGCGCCAAGCTGCCGTCGGCGTTTTGTACCAGCCAAGCCCAACCTGAACCGAAAGTGGTGACCGCGCATTTGGTGAACTCTTCTTTAAACTTTGCAAACGAGCCGAAAGCAGCGTCGATAGCATCGGCTAAAGCACCGGTAGGCTCGCCGCCTGCATTAGGCGCTATGCTGTTCCAGTAAAAAGTATGATTCCAGACTTGCGCCGCGTTATTGAAAATACCGCCGGAAGATTTCATGATGATTTCTTCCAATGACAAGCCTTCAAATTCAGTTCCGGGAACCAAGTTATTCAGGTTGGTGACATAAGTTTGATGATGCTTGCCATAATGAAACTCCAAAGTTTCTTCGGAAATATGGGGCGCTAATGCATTTTTAGCATAAGGTAAAGCGGGAAGTTCAAAAGCCATGAGATTCTCCTAAATAAAGTTGTTGAAAGGTTAGGGCATGTAAACAGCCGGCAACAAAATAAATACCGAGTGTTTTAATAGACATTTACTTTAGCATTGCTGGCCGATTAAATAAAGCAGTAGCACAAGCAGTAGCTGGGCAATTGGTTAAATTCGCTTATGCGGCACCAACGCTAACCTGAAAAATGTTCAGCTTTGGAGTGGTGATAAAAAGCAGTCCCCCGATATGTTGAAGGCCGGTTGCTTTATACCTCATTTAAAAAATACTTTCAAAAATTGGCAGGCTAATACTGTGATTTACCGGCCATAGCCTTTAGACTGTTTGAAAAATCAGTAATCATTTACGGAAGGCCGCAATGATCAAACCTTTCCTTGGCGGAACCGAATCACGGTATTTTGCGCCAACAAACCGCCAACAGCAGGCGCTTTAGGCGACGCACACAATATCCAAGACAATCAGACATAAAAAATCCTCGCTTGGAAAAATCCAGGCAAGGATCAAATTAGGTCATCCCGATGAGGGCGAATTGCTAACGCGAATTCGTCCGGCAGCGCTAATAATTTAAACAATTCATAGCAGCTTAACCAGCGCGGCTATTACAGCGACCTGTCCCAGCGCCAAGCCAATGCCCCATTTAACCATTCTATCTTCCAGTTCAAACAATCTTGAATCAAGGTAGTCGCGAGTAACGGGGAGCGATTCCGACTGCGCTTCCCGGAAAGCATCCGCTACCGCCTCGGCCTGTTTTTCTTCAAAACCTGCATCTCGCAATTTGCGTATAAATTTGTGCGTGTCAAAAGTAATCGTGGTCATGGATTTATCCCGCCCTAGCGGACGCTTGAATACTGATGGCTCAAAGTAGCCCAAATGGTTAGCCGCTGTCAATGCAGATTAAGATAAACAGGTCGTGAACGCTGTCTCGCGTAGAAAGCCCCCATTATCAAAAGGATTAACTTGGGTTCGTAAACTCGCCGCATCCCACTGTCCTTTTAAAATTTGGCAGACTAATACTGTGATTTACCGGCCATAGCCTTTAGACTGTTTGAAAAATCAGTAATCACTTACGGAAGGCCGCAATGATCAGACTGACTTACGCCAGCACCGCAGTTACCGACTTTAGCCCGGAAAAGTTAGTAGCGTTGTTAAAAATTTGCCGAATAAACAACATCACTAAAAATATAACCGGCATCCTGCTTTATGCACAGGGCACTTTTTTTCAGGTATTGGAAGGCGACGAGGTCGCCGTTGACGCTATCTTTGAAGCCATAAAAAAAGATAAACGCCACAAAGACGTCACTTTAATTGAACAACTGCCGATAACGGAGCGCCTATTTCCTTACTGGAGTATGGGCTTTGACAAATTGGAAGCTAAAGAGCTGAGTGAAATGGAAGGCTTTAGTCACTTTTTGGAAAAAGACCTGACGCCCGCCGGTTTTGCCGCTCATAAACACCTTATCGAACCTTTATTGGCCTATCTGCACAGCAAGCTGGTGAAACAAGCCATTTTGGAAAGCGCCGAGCAATTGCCCGTACAGCACGAAGAGCTGCCTATGGAGCACGAAGATCCGTATATACAATTTCTGCATCGCGCCATACGCCTGGGTCTTAAATTTCTGGCTTTGCTGATGACCATCGTTATTTTATTCGGCATTATGGAAGTCGTTTATGTGATTTATGAAAAAATCACTCAACCGCCCTTTATGTTGCTGACGATTAACGACATGTTGGAAACCTTCGGCGCTTTTTTGGCGGTATTAATCGCCATCGAAATTTTTCTGAACATTACGGTCTATATCAGAAGCGATGTGATTCCCGTCAACCTGGTGGTGGCTACCGCTTTAATGGCTATTTCCCGGAAAGTCATCGTGTTTGACTACAAAAAATTACCGGCGGAATATGTAAGCGCATCGGCATTGGTTTTGATAGCGCTGGGTATTACTTACTGGTTGATCCAAAACAAAGAATGATCAGCGCCGTTTACGGATTGCTTGTTGTTCTTCCCGCTAAAGACAATATTTTACGAGCCGGACGGGGCATGTTGTGCGCCTCGTCAGAAAAGTAAGGCGTTGATATATCCGTTTAGCTCAAACATCGCAAAAATGTTAAGCAGGGAGGGATATGTTTTGGTAGTGGTGTTAGCTTTAAATTTAGTCATAATGCACAACCCCTTTATTATTTTCGCCGATGCCAGTAGCCGGGGCGGCGTTTCTGATGCGCAATTGCTATTATCAAAAGATAGTCAGGGAAAAGACGATACACAATGTTAAAAGGGAATCTGCGCAAAACAAAGCGGCGTGTACCGGAAACCCATGGTGTACCTAACTCCGGATTGCCCGACAAAAGCGCGGCCGCTTTTTCAAACTCCGTGATGAATGCCAAGCCAATCTGCTTATTTGCCTGCTCAGAATAAAAAGCCGCCGCATTATTCAGGTCGGCCGCAGCAGCCGGATGAACGATTATTTTCACTTCAAAGTTGCGCGAGCTTGGGCGATCACTTCTTCGAATGCCATGCCGATAACCGCTCCATTCTCGATCTCGGCAACACGCCTTTCAACTTCAACCGCCCAAGCGGATTCGATTTCGTTATCTTCATCAAGGCTGGCGATGATGTGTTCCGCTAACAACGCTCGCTCGGCGGGTACAAGCTTTAATACCTCAGCTTCCAGAATTTCAAAATGTGTTGACATAATATGCCCTCCAAACGATAAGTTTTAATTGTAACGTTGTAGTGTCCCTAAACGTGTGGACGGGTTAAATAACCCGTCCAGCCGTCGTTTTTTCTTAAGTTGGCGTATAGGGGCTGCAAACCCCGGCCGGCTTGGTAGGGCGCATCGCGCCCCATTTACATATCAGGGTTATTTTAAAACATTCCAAAGGACAAGCCATTTTTGAAATCAAAATTCCCAGCCGAAATGGGGCGCGATGCGCCCAGGCTTTGACAATGATTATTTTTAGGCAAGTCTATGGTGCCATTATGACACCATAATGTTATGATGATACCTTTACCACGCAAACCAGGAGAATGCTAAAAAAAGAGTAATAAATAGTCGGCTCACCCCCCACACATTCACCATGACCCCGGAGTCGAATCTTTGCTTGAACGGGCAAAAATATCGGCAGTCCAACTATATACCTAACATAGGTCATGGGTAGCAATAAGGTACTACTTATATGAAACAACAAACTACTACAGAACGAGGCCGTATTACGGCAAGGGTTTCCCTATCCATACAAGAGAAACTCCAAGAGGCGGCAGATTTAACGGGCGCTACGCTGAATCAATTTGTGGTTCAAACAGCGCTTGAAAGAGCTGAGCAGCTTATTGAACGGGAAACGTCAATCAGCTTGACCCGTAAAGATGCGGCCATGTTATTCACAATGCTCCAGCAGCCGTCACCCCCCAATAGTGTATTGGCAAAGGCATCCGAGCGTTATAAAAACGAGGTAGAAAGTGGCATTCTCAATACTCAGCCTGGATCAAGCACATGACTTGAAAAGTTTTAATTGCGGCAACACGGCTCTTAATACTTGGCTGCAAAATACTTCGCGGCAGCATCAGAAAAAAAATATATCCCGCACCTTTGTGCTGGTGCAGGACGAATCGCCTGCCACCATTTTGGGTTACTATGCCCTTGCGATCCGAGGCTTAACGATGACTGAGGCTTTGCCGCAAAACATGAAAAAATCGCTGCCATTAAATGTGCCGACAATGACCCTTGCCCGTTTGGCTGTCTCAATTAAGGAGCAAAGGAAAGGCTATGGCGAGCGTTTACTGCTTGACGCGATGAAGCGAGTTAAAACCGCATCCAGGCTAATTGGCGGCGGCTTTTTATTTGTCGATGCCAAGGATATAAAATTGGCTGGATTTTATGCCCGCTATGGATTTGTAGCTCTCCCCAGTGACCCACTTATTCTGGTCATGCCTATCGAGAAAATCCCATAACGTTATGTAGGGCGCATTGCGGCCCCTTTATAAACACCAACAGATCGGGGTGTTTTTAAAGCATTCCAACGGACAATTCATTTCAATCATCAAAATACCCAGTACGATTGGGCTCCGAAATGGGGCGCGATGCGCTTCTATTTGGCTCGGCGGAATTTTTTAATCGCCTGAGGTTAAATTTATGTCCGAGAAATCCAGAGCGTCTTCTAATGAACTTCCCCAATCGAGATTATACACACCAAGTTTTGCCCAGCGATGGAAAGTCGAATAAGGCCAGTCACAAGGTTTTTCCACTAAGCCATGTTTTACCGGGTTGTAATGGATGTAGTCGAAATGCCGTTGGTAGTCTCGTTCATCGCGTAAAGTATGTTCTGCGTAGTAACGTTGCCAGACACCTCGCCGACGATGGGCGATGCGAGATAACGAACGGGGTTTTTCCGCGCCTCCTAACGCAAGCCAGGATTGAGTGAAATGTTTTTTAATCGCACCCCAGCGTTTTGGATAAGCGGAGTCATCTGGCGGCAGAGTCCAGATAGCGTGCATGTGGTCTTGCAACATCACCATAGCATCCACGCGAAACGGCGGCCAGCGTTGAAAACAGTCCTGAAAAGCCGCACGTAATAAATCCCTGGCAAGATCGTTCCCCAAAATCTTTGCTCGCCGCTCAGTCACCACCGTGAAAAAATAAGAGCCGCCAGGAACGTAACATCGTCGGTAATTCGACATGATTCAACCCATCGAATGTAGTTTTTATTAGGCAAATCCAAATGCAGGATAACCGGGACAGATGTAGGGGGCGCATCGCGCCCCATTTACAAATACCAACACGGGGTGTTTTTAAAGCATTCCAACAGACAATTCATTTCGATCATCAAAATATCCAAGTACGATTAGACACGGAGATGGGGCGCGGTGCGCACCCTAGTGTGCCCAGCATGGGCTAAAACTCGTTATCTGAAAGGAGATAACCGGAAGTAGTAACGACAACCGTAGCGACAACGCAAGGGGGAAGCCGCGAGGCCAACCTGAAAGAAGCGTACAGCGAATGCACGAC
>JAPLRU010000038.1 GCA_026399025.1 Methylobacter sp. | reverse complement strand
ATGTATTGAAAACTTCGTGTCCTTCGTGCCTCGGCAACTGCTCCTGCGTTGCTCTACCTCCTGCGTCCATGCAGTCGTTCGTGGTGAATGCTTTTGCTTTTGTTCTAACACGAATACTTTCACAGTCTCTCCGGCGTGGGAATGCAGTGGTAGACGCTCCAGCGTCCCGCAACGCTGGAGCGTTGCGGACTGAATTCCCACGCCGGAGCGTGGGAACTATAAATATCCATGCTCTTAATCAGTGAGTATCCGCGTCATCCGTCGACTTGCAGGGATGGAGGAGGTAGGCAGAAAACCGCTCCTGCGTTTTCTGCATTCACCACATCCTTATGGTTTAGCAATGCATGGAGCAATTGCCGAGTTCCATTTCTATAATTATGTGATTTTTAGGTTTGCGGCATCCCTAAGTTTTTTTCGCCTCATCATTAGCGATCATGGTTTCGGTCACGTCTTTTCCGATTCCGCGATAACCGGTAAAGCGGCCGGACGGATCGAACATCGGTTCCCCGCTCACCATTAAATATTGCGATAAGCCGTCGGGATGGGTGCGGCTGTAGACTAAATCCAAAAACGGCCTTCTACCGGCCAGATTCGCTTTGAGTATGTCCCGCTCGGTCTCATTCCAGAGCACATCCCGATCATCCCAAACAGTATCCAGCGCGTCATCGAAGCGGATGCCCAACATTTCAAGCACCGGCCCGAAAGTCTTGGTGAAGCGCCCGTTCTCGTCCTGTTCCCAATACCAATCTGACGACAACTCGGTCAGGCGGCGAAACCGCGCTTCGCTTTCGCATAGTTCGGCGGTCCGCTCCAGCACCGTTTGTTCCAGCACTTGGTTGTAATGTTCGAGTTTTTTGTACAACAGCCGCACTTCCAGCATATTGCGGATGCGCGTCTGCACTTCGATCAACTCAAACGGTTTGCTGACAAAATCTTTCGCGCCGGCCGCCAGCGCTTTCAGCTTGTGCCCCGGTTGGGCGGTGATCACCAAGACCGGAATATAGCCGCCGGTTTCAATGTCCTTCAAGCCTTCCATAACCTGAAAACCATCCATGCCGGGCATTTGCAGATCGAGCAAGATCAAATCGTAGCGGTTGCAGCGATGCAATTCGCAGACCGCATAAGGATCTGTCGTCGAAGCGATGCAGGTATAACCGGCATCGCTCAGCATTTCTCCCAGCAGCAGTATATTGGAGTCCTGATCGTCAACGATCAGAATGTTCGCGTTAAGTATGTCTTGTGCGCTAATCATCATTTTTGTCCGTTTTCATGGTTATGGACCGAGTCCATTTCAGAAAATTTCAAGGCGTCGTTTATGGCTTTCATAAATTCATTAATTTTGATGGGTTTGGTAAGGTAGCGAAAAAATCCGGCTTCCAGGCCTTTTTCTATATCGCGGAGCATGGCGTTGGCGCTGAGCGCGATAACGGGGATGTGGCTGGTGGTCGGATCTTGACACAGGATATTCAGCGCTTCGATACCGCTGATGCCGGGCAAATTGATGTCCATCAGGATCACATCCGGCAGATGGATGCGCGCCAGCGCGACGCCGATATAGCCGTCGCGGGCGCTCAACATGCGCAAAGATGAGTGCCCCTCAATGATCTGCTCGACCAGCATCAGGTTGGCCGGATTGTCTTCCACATAAAGCAAAGTGTGCAGCGGTGCATTATCCTGATCTTGCGGCTCAAGTTCCGCAGGTACGGTATTGGTTAGCGCCAACTGCGGCATAACATCCCTGATCAACTCGATCCAGAATTCGCTGCCTACTCCGACAGTGCTTGTTACGCCCATACTGCCGCCCATCAGCTCAACCAGTTGTTTGGTGACCACCAGGCCGATGCCCGTGCCTTCTTCGGCGCCGTTCTCTTGCCCGAGCCGGTTGAACGGCTGAAACAGTTGCGCCAGTTTTTCCGGCGACAAGCCCGCACCGCTGTCTTTGACACTGATGCGTATGCGCTCCGGGTCGCTTACCGTGCATTCCACCTCCACCGTTCCCTGCTCGCGGTTGTACTTGATCGCATTGGACAGCAGGTTGATCAGAACCTGCTTGACTCGGGTTCGATCGGCATTGGCAAACCAAGTATTGTCGAACGGAACAAAAACCAGTGTGATGCCGCGCTGCTGCGCCTGCGATGCGATCATGGCTTGGCATTCATTGATGACCTCAATGATCGACACCGGTTCTTGCGACAGCGATACTTTGCCGGATTCGATGACCGCGAAATCGAGGATTTCGTTAATCAGCTCCAGCAGATACCATCCCGCTTTGATAATCTGTTGCAGCCTTATCGTCTGGGTGGATGAGGGCGGCGGATTAGCCGCTTCCAACAACTGGGCGAAGCCGAGTATGGCATTGAGCGGGGTGCGCAGCTCATGGCTCATGCTGGACAGAAAATCCGATTTGGCGAGATTGGCTTTTTCCGCAATTAACTTGGCGCTCTCCAGCTCGGTGTTCTTATCATGCAGAGCCTGATCCAGACGTTTGCGCTCGGTAATATCGCGCGCGGCGGCGAACATGCCTTGTAGCTTCCCGTTGCGGTCATAGAAGATCGTCGCGTTGCAGGACACTACCGTTTCCTTGCCGTTCCTGGCCCGCGCGGTCAGTTCGTAGTCGGTCAGGGTCTTATCGCTTAGCACCAAGGTAATAGCGGCTTCGGCCCGCTCCGAATCGCTAAAATAATTCTTGAACGGCGCGCCGATCAATTCGACCCGCGGGCAACCGGTGAGCATCTCCATCTGCTTGTTAACATCGGTGATGAGGCCGGTCGGGTCCGTGGTCATGATCGCATCAATGTTGGACTCGATCAGTGAGCGCGCATAGAACTGCTGGTCGCGTATCTGCCGGTCGAGTTTCTTCCGCTCGGCTTCGATCTGTTTACGCGCGGTATTATCGGTGCCGATCAGCAGGTAGCCGATAATAGTATCTTGACCGTCGCGCAGCGCCGTAACCGATACCTCCGCCGGAAAATGGCTGCCGTCCTTGCGGATGTAGGTCAGTTCGTAAATATCCTCGATCCCGCGTGAAGCCTTGAATACCAAGGCTTCGACACCCGGCTTAATCAAGGTGCCGAGTTCGACGCTCAATGCTGTCGCGCGTGCAATGACCTCCTGGGGATCGGAAATATCGGCCGGGGTGATATAGTTAATCACCTCCGCAGCCGAGTAGCCCAGCATACGTTCCGCGCCGACGTTAAAAATCTGAATGACGCCATTTGCATCGGTAGCGATACTGGAAAAATTGGCGCTGTTGAAAATCGCGTTCTGCAAAGCGCCCGCTTTGAGTAACGCTTCCTCGGCCTGCTTGCGCACGCTGACATCACGTAAAATGCCGGTAAAATAACGCTGCCCGCCCAACCACATCTCGCTTACCGCGATCTCCATCGGAAACAGGCTGCCATTCTTGCGCCGCCCCATAACCTCGCGCCCGAGGCCGGCGGCGCGCGCTTCATCGCTTGCACGGTAATAGTCCAGGGAACCTTTGCATTGGTTTTGATCAAGCTCGGGTATCAGTAAACTGAAACTTTGTCCAATGAGTTCCGCGCCGGTATAGCCGAACATACGCTCGGTAGCCGGGTTAACGGTCTCGACCACGCCGGCGACAGCATGAAGGGTAATGATGCCGTCGGCCACGGTATTGAGAATCGTCCGGATCAGTGCTGCACTGTCGAGTAAATTCTGCTGCGCCGCATATTCCTCGGTGACATCGCGAAATACCAGGACGGCGCCAATCACCTGAGCGTCGCGGTCACGAATCGGCGCGCAACTGTCGGCGATATCGCGCTCGCCCCCTTGGCGGGAAATCAATACGGTATGGTTAGCCAGACCTTGTATGGTGCCATGAGCCAAGGTTTCCATGACCGGGATAGTCGAGGGTTGACGGTTTTCTTTGTTGATAATGCGAAACACCTCTTCCACCGGGTGGCCATAGGCTTCCGCTTGGGTCCAGCCGGTGAGCTGTTCGGCGACGGGATTCATCATGGTCACGTAAGCTCCGGTATCGGTGGCTATGACCGCATCGCCGATGGAATTGAGCGTCACCATGAGCTGCTCTTTGCTGACCCGCAAGATAACATTGGCCTGTTGCAGCTGTTCATGGGTGTCTTGCTGAATCTTGAGTAAATGCCGGCGTTTTGTTTCGGCTTGCTTGCGCGCGGTATTATCGGTGCCGATCAATAGATAGCCGATAATTTCATCTTGACCGTCACGTAGCGCCGTGACCGATACCACCGCCGGAAAGCGGCTGCCGTCCTTGCGGATGTAGGTCAGCTCGTAGATGTCCTCAATGCCGTGCGAGGCTTTGAACACCAAGGCCTCGAAGCCGGGAGTGATCGGTCTGCCGAGTTCAATGGTCAAGGCTTGGGCGCGCGCAATCAATTCCTCCGGCTCGGAAAAATCGGCCGGGGTTATTTTGTTCAACACATCGTCGGCCGTATAGCCCAGCATGCGTTCGGCGCCGACATTGAATATTTGAATGACGCCCCGCTCGTCGGTGGCTATGCTCGAAAAGGTAACGCTATTGAGGATAGCGTTATGTAAAGCTCCGGTTTTAAGTAAAGTTTCCTGGCGACAGGCCTCAATGACGCCCTCCGCCGTATCGGAGGAATGAGCAAGAACGGGGTCACGGATTTTTTTTGGCATGGTCTACCTTTAAGCAAATTGTGAAATGGGACACTGGAGACGATCTACCCAGGCGGGACGGAATTTGCAACCCGATACGCGCCAACTTAACAGCCAAGTCATTGAAAGTTAACCTGCGCAGGTCGGGGCATTGGCACCGACCGTAACGTTTTTTATCAATGGCTTGCAGTGAACACTTAAATATGTGGACGGGTTAAATAACCCGTCCAGCCGCACCCCTCCGGCATCGAAGTTCATCATATTTATCTCCGCTCAACGGGTTATCTTGGTGTTCGTACCCCCTGATTCATGGGTAAACCCTTCGCGATTCCTGCATCGAACAGCAAACGATGGAATTCTTTCTTGACCACGTTGTAGCATTCGCAAGCGAGCGCTTCCAATCCCGGCCGGTTAACCACCGTAATGTGGCCGCGGCGGCAGCTGATCAAACCGGCGCGCTGCAAATTGCCGACGGCCTCGGTGATGCCTTCCCTACGCACACCGAGCATACCGGCAATCAGTTCCTGGGTGATGGTCAGTTCATTGGTAGGCAATCGATCCAGCGTTAACACAAGCCAACGACACAGTTGCTGCTCCACCGAATGATGCCGATTACATACCGCGGTTTGCGACATCTGAGTCATTAAGGCCTGGGTGTAGCGCAACATCAAGCGCATCATCGGACCGGCGCGGTTAAATTCCTCCATCATTAAGCCGCCCTTCAACCGGTAGCCGTGCCCACCCGTCTGCACGGTGGCGAGGCTGGGCGTGGTATTGCCGCCCATGAACAGCGAAACCCCGAGCACGCCTTCATTGCCGACGCCTGCAATTTCGGCCGACGCCCCGTTCTCCATGACGTAATGCATGGACACGATGGCGGTGGTCGGGAAATAAACATAGTGCAATTGACTGCCGGAATCGTAAAGAACGGCGCCGATCGGCATTGAGATAAATTCCAGGTGGGGAAAGACTCGCTCGGCTATTTCCGAAGACAGGGCGGCGAGCAGATGGTTCTGATGGGGGCTATGTCGTGAAGGCAGCGTGACGAGCATTTTTGTTGTCTCTGGAGCGTGTAACCGATGCGATGAACATCAAAAAAACAGCGGAACGACAATGGGTGAGACTATGAAGGCTGCCTTGCAGCCTTCTTTATAACACACAAGGTAGGAACTACCAATTCTTCCGGGTAATGACCGACCGTACTAGAAAAATAACCGGCGGAGAAGTGTGCGTTAGCGTACAGAGCGTTTTTTCAAATAGCGGATAATCGATGACGCGCTTGGGGTTTCATGCAGTTAATTGGAAGTTCTCGATGCAAAATCGCTAGATATAGCATTCACATTATTGGAGTTAAACGCATGAACAAAATATTGACTACAGGCACTGACAACTTAACAGGTACTTCCGGCGCTGACATTTTCACAGCCACCTATAATGATTCTCCTACGGGATTTACCTTCGGTATTTCCGATGTTCTTAACGGTGGCGCCGGTGTCGATACGCTGGACATTGACACTAACCACATTGATGCCATTACACCGATTGACGATTATTGGACCGGCACCAGCAATATTGAAAAAGTTGTGGTTCATAGCGGTACCGGTGCACAAACCATTACTACAGGTGCTGCGTTTGAAGCGGCATTTGCGGCCGCAGGAGTCAATCTGAGTACAACATCCGATGCAGGCGCTATTACGCTGGCGATGGATTCGTTTACCGGAGCCGCGGCAATCACCATGTTGTCCACTGACGGTGCGCAGACTGTTTCATCCGGATCAGGTGTAACAACCGTATCAGCAACATCAACAGCCGGTGCGCAAACGATTACCGGTCCCGGTCTTACCAAAGTAGTAGCAACATCGACTCATGGTGCGCAGACTATTTCCGGTGACAATCTTCACTCAGTGACAGCCGTATCCGAGGACGGTGCGCAAACTATTACCGGTGTAAACTTGGTCAACGTAGTGGCGCACACAACGGGGATGCAGACGATTACAACAGGTATAGGAGCAAATGTTATAACGGCTTCGTCAACCGCCCCGGAAAACATAATTGCGACTAAGGCCGGCAACGATATCATTTCCGCCACTGACTCTACCGGCAGCTATACCATTGATGCCGGTAACGGCAATGATAAAGTCAATGGCGGCATGGGTAATGACCGTCTTCTCGGCGGCGCGGGTAATGACAAGGTCAATGGCGCCGCGGGCGATGACATTCTTAATGGCGGAGCGGGTAATGACATACTGAGTGGCGGTGCCGGCAACGACAAAATTACCGGCGGTGCCGGACATGACACTTTTGTGTTAGATTCAAATGTAGGTGTGGATAAGATTAACGGCTTTTCGGTAGCCGATGACACGATAGGCATTAATCATTTGGTGTTTAATTCGCTATCGACTATCACCGCCGATAATTTCGTGATCGGTACTGCCGCCGCCGATGCTAATGACTATTTGGTTTACAACAGCAATAACGGTCACTTGCAGTACGATGTTGACGGTAACGGCGCCGGCGCCGCTGTAGACATTGCTATCCTTGGCGCGCACTTAGGATTGACCAGCTTAGACTTCTCTGTCATGTAGTCATCCGTTTGACGGTATTCGCTGTTATTTTAATGAGCTGTTGTTAACGGACGACAGTCTCATCGGGATGGAGTGATATAAAAAGAAAAGGGTTAAGCAACTGCTTAACCCTTTTTTTTCGCTTGGGAATCCCGTAGAACATATAGAGCTCTGAATTGATTGTGCAACATGACCGCTACAAATTCAATTCAAAGCAAGTTGGAGTGCAGGCTTTGCCTGCAAGCAGGCGAAGCCTGCACTCCGGATGCCTGAATTAATGGTGCTTGATCAACGACGGCATCTATACCATCCGCACCCAGATGATTAAAGTTAAGGCGAGTTATCACGCTATCTACAGACTTCCGCTCCCCCTTTAATATCAAGCCCAGCCTTCAACAAACAACCCGCTTAGAAGTGTGCGTTGGCGTACAGAGCGTTTTTTCAAACAGGGGATAATCGATCACGCGCTTGGGGTTTCATGCAGTTGATTGGAAGTTCTCGATGCAAAATCGCTAGAGATAGCATTTCACACTATTGGAGTTAAACGCATGAACAAAATACTGACGACCGGCACCGACAACTTAACCGGAACTTCCGGCGATGATATTTTTACCGCTACTTACAATGACGGTCCGACCGGATATACCTTCGGTATTTCCGATGTTATTAACGGCGGCGCCGGCATCGATACGCTGGATATCGACACTAACCGCATTGATGCCATTACCCCTATTGACGCTTATTGGAGTGGTGTTAGCAATATCGAAAAAGTTGTGATTCATAGCGGTGCCGGTGCGCAAACCATTACTACAGGCGCTGAGTTCCAAACGGCATTCGCCGCCGCAGGTGTGGATCTCTCATCGTTAGCCGATGCCGGCGCGATTACGCTGGCACTGGATTCGTTTACCGGGGCCACGACAATCACTATGTTATCGACTGACGGTGCGCAAACTGTTTCAGCCGGATCGGGTGCGACCACCGTAACAGCAACATCCACAGCAGGCGCGCAAACAATCACCGGTCCCGGTCTTACCGACGTGACGGCAACATCGACTCACGGTGCGCAGATTATTTCCGGTGTCAATCTGCACTCAGTGACGGCAACATCCGGTGACGGTGCGCAAACCATTACCGGTATCAATCTGGTCAACGTAGTAGCGCACACAACGGGGATGCAGACCATTACCACAGGCGCGGGCGCTCATGTTATAACCGCTTCGTCAACGGCGCCGGAAAATGCCATTGCCACCAAAGGCGGCAACGATGTCATTTCCACCAGTGAGTCCAGCGGCAGCTATACCATTAACGCCGGTAAAGGCGATGACAAAGTTAATGGCGGCATGGGTAACGATCATCTTCTCGGCGGCGCCGGTAATGACAAGATCAATGGCGGTGCGGGCAATGATTTTATTAGCGGCGGCGCGGGTAGCGATCAGCTTAACGGCGGTATAGGCAACGACGTGATTAGCGGTGGTGCGGGCAATGACAAGCTCCACGGCGGCGCCGGACAAGATCACTTTGTGCTGGATTCAAAGGTCGGCATTGACACCATTAGCGATTTTTCAGTCGCTAATGACACGTTCGATATTAGCCATTTAACTTTTAATTCTATCTCAACGATTAGCGCCGATAATTTTGTAATAGGCACCGCTGCGACTGATGCTAACGATTACTTGATTTACAACAGCGGCAATGGTCACTTATCTTACGATGTTGACGGTAACGGCGCAGGCGCGGCTATTGAAATCGCTGTCATCGGCGCACATTTAAACTTGACCGACCTGGATTTTGCAGTCGTTTAAGTTATAGAACCCGAAGTTGGTAAAGCGACTTAGGAATGAGCATGGAATAATTTAGGCAAATTGCCAATAGCGGAGTGCAGGCTTCGCCTGCATACGCAAGCAAAGCTTGCACTCCTGCTTCGACTTTATTTCATTCTCGTTCCTTAAAGCCCGCACCTGATGCAGGTGCGGGCTGAAACAAGCCTAAACGAGCTTTGTCATCCTAATCCTGTTCAAAGCCGGTTTTAAACCGGATGTTTTAGTAACGTGCATGAAATAAGTTGAGCAAGGTGAAATCCCGGCTCCATCAGAGTCGAGCATTATTAAATGCAAACTTGCTCAGGTTAAATCATGCATCTTCCTTAATTTAACGGCTGTAATGCAGAACGTGGCAATGATGCGAATTCAGCTTTTAACGCTTGCTGTCCTGTGGAGGATATTTTATGAAATCATTTAAGCTGGCTCTCTATTGTTGTCTCTTGCTCCATGCGGATTTAAGTTTTGCCCAAATTTGTAACGACAATGTTATCGCCGATGCTCCAGACAGACGTTACAGTATGAGCGCGAATGGCGTGGTGCTTGATAAAGAAACCGGTTTAACATGGATGCGTTGCGCCTTGGGGCAAACATGGAATAAGACCACCTGCACCGGTTCCGGGCAAAGTTATCATTGGCAAGACGCACAGCAAAGCGCCGAAAACGCCGTATTTGCCGGCTTAAATGACTGGCGTTTGCCTAATCGACAAGAATTGCAATCGATCATTGAAAATAGTTGCAATGAGCCGACCATCAATCTAACCGCGTTTCCCAATGCAGGCAGCGACCGGTTTTGGTCGTCGTCACCCTACCCCGGTTACACCGGCTACGCGTGGATCGTAAGCTTCGATAACGGCTACGGTTATAGCGGCAATTACGGCGAGAGCGGAAGTTATGCTGTTAGACTGGTGCGCGGAGCGGCAAATCGTGATTTTTTGAGAGCGAATAAATTCTCACCGGAGTTTAATTGAAGGGGATGCGTCATAAGTCACGCTTGGCTCATGAAGCACGGGAAATGCGCCGAAGCGATATAGCCGGAATGACAACAAGCTCATCATAAACATAAAAATATTTTGTTTTCAATGTGTTAGCGAAATCCGCAATAAATACCCCACCAACCGGGATAGTCCGAATAATTGCCATGCTCCGGCGCTCATCGTTATGCACGAGTCTGTTTAAAGCAGGACGTAGGCCGCAATAAGTCCCGCGCGATAGCCAACCGGCGCTCCCAAGCCTCGAAATGCCGGAAACGCCGAACCTGCGCTAAGACGCTGACCGGCTTATTTTATAGTTTCCACACTCCTGCATCACTGCCATTAAGTTAAAAGACAGGCGGGAAGCTGGAGCTTCCTACACTGAACTCCCAAGCTGGAGATACTGCGAAAGTATTCGTTTTAGAACAAAAGCAAAAGCATTCACCACGAAGGCACGAAGGACTGCACGGATGCAGGAGGTAGAGCAACGCAGGAGCAGTTGCCGAGGACACGAAGCTTTCAATACATTGAGTTTAAACAATTATTTTTCCTTCGTGATCTTCGTGTCTTCGTGGTGAATAGGTTTTTAAACTCATTTTGATAATACTTTCACAGTCTCTGGAGCTTGGGAACTCGCGCAACTTAGGAACAAGCGCGAACTTTTTAAATTTCCGCATTTTTCATCGTATGCCTGACAAGGAACTCTAATGGACCGACTCAATTTAGCCGAAAAAGCCACGATATTGGTGGTCGACGACACGCCTGACAATCTAAGCCTGATGAGCAATCTGCTCAAAGGCGACTACAAGGTGAAAATTGCCAATAACGGTGAAAAAGCACTGAAGATTTCGTTGTCCGACTCGCCGCCCGATCTGATCCTGCTCGACATCATGATGCCCGACATGGACGGCTACGAAGTGTGCCGACAGCTCAAACGGCATCCTAAAACCATGGACATTCCGGTGATTTTTCTGACCGCCAAGGCTGAAGTGGAGGACGAGAAGAAAGGCTTGGAACTCGGTGCGGTCGATTACATCACCAAGCCGATCAGCCCGCCCATCGTCATGGCGCGCGTGAAAAACCACTTGGCGCTTAAAGCCATGGCCGATTTTCTGCGCGACCAGAACGAATTTCTCGAGCTCGAAGTCGCCAAGCGCACCCGTGAAGTGATGGCGATTCAGGACGTGACCATTATTGCAATGGCTTCGTTGGCCGAAACCCGCGATTCCGACACCGGCAACCATATCCGCCGCACCCAGTTCTACGTCAAGGCGCTGGCCGAGCGGCTGCGCGAGCATCCGCGTTTCGCCTGGTTCCTGACCGAAGTTAACATCAACATGCTGTTCAAGTCGGCGCCGTTGCACGACATCGGTAAGATAGGCATTCCCGACCGCATCCTGCTGAAGCCGGGCCGCTTCGAACCCCACGAGTTCGAGATCATGAAGACCCATACCACGCTGGGGCACGACGCCATCGTGCATGCCGAGAAAGTATTGGGCACCTCCGTCGAGTTTCTTTCCTTCGCCAAGTCCATTGCTCTTTCGCATCAGGAAAAATGGGATGGCAGCGGCTATCCGCAAGGTCTTGCCGGCGACGACATCCCGATTGCGGCGCGCCTGATGGCGGTGGCCGATGTCTACGACGCGCTGATCAGCCGTCGCGTGTACAAGCAAGGCATGGCCCACGAAAAGGCGGTGCAGATCATGATCGTGGGCCGGGGCAGCCATTTCGACGCCGACATGTTCGACGCTTTTATCGATATTCAGGAGGAGTTCCGCGCTATCGCGCTGCGTTTTGTCGATTCCGATGCGGACATGGATAAGAAAAAAGATTATCTGGCGCAAGCCGAGGCCTTATAACAGCTGAAACACAGGACATCGGATGATCGACAAGCACACCGTATTGCTCATCGTCAATGAACTTGAGTCGGTGCGCCATATCACCTCAAGCCAATTGCGCTCGATAGGCGCGAATAATGTCTTGACCGCCAACAACGGCGACAAGGCTTTGCGCATTCTGCAAAATCAGCGGGTGGATATCGTGCTGTCCGGCTGGAATATGCCGGACATGACCGGGCTCGAGTTGCTCAAGGCGGTACGGGCCGATGAAAAACTGTCGCGTCTGCCTTTTATCATGATTGTCTACGAAGCCGAGCGTCAGCGCATTAAGGAAGCCATAGCCAACGGCGTCAGCGATCTGCTGGTCAATCCTTATACCGCAAGCCATCTGGCGGTGCGGGTTGAAAAAGCGCTGGCGTTACGGACTCGGTCAAATTCGCCGGTGCGCGCGGCGCAAGCGCCAAAGAGCGGGATTCAGGCGGAACCGCGCGTGGTCAAGCCAATCGCCCACGCGGTACGGGAACCGGTGCGCCCGACCATTCTGATCGTCGACGACATAGCGGATAACCTGATGCTGTTGTCGGACCTGTTCAAAGACGAATACCGTGTACGTATCGCCCAAGCCGCTGAAAAAGCGCTGGCTATCTGTCAATCGGATAATCCGCCCGATCTGGTGCTGCTCGACATTATGATGCCCGGCATGGACGGCTTCGAAATGGCCCGGCGTATGCGGGAGCATCCGCTTTCGGAGAACATCCCGGTGATTTTCGTCACCGCAATGACCGGCGATGACATCCGCCTCAAAGGCTTGGAGTTGGGAGCGGTGGACTTCGTCACCAAACCGATCGATCCCGACATGCTGAAGCCGCGGGTGCGCAACTTCATGCGCCATGTCGAACTGCACAAGCAATTGCAGGCCGAGTACGACGCCATGTTGGCGTTGGAGCGTCTGCGCGAGCACCTTGAGCTGATTTCGCTCGACGATATGAAAGGCCCGTTGGGAACCACTATTCTGTCTGTGGTTAGGGACTATATCGCGCATCTTGAAGGTTCAACGACGGGTCCGGTCAGCAGCGCAATCAGTCAATTAATGCGGGAACAAGACAGCGCTTATGGCCCTGACAGTGCCGACGTAAGCGATAAAGGACTCGACATAAGCGATGAAGCCGACGCGGAACACACGCTGTTTAAAAAATCATGGATAAACAGCAGACTATTTAATGAGCCAAAGAATGTTGCTGTGAATCGCCCGATTGTGGGAATTTCATTGATACAACTCAAACCCGGCATGGACGTAGCAAGCGTCTATTTTGATAGCAAGCCTTATATTAAAAATTGCATTGCAGACCAAAGGCTCATTAACAACATCCGCGCTTTAAAAGAAAATACGGGTGACGATCCCGTGATTAATATTCGCATGAACAGCTAATATCGCGACATTTGCTCCTGGGAGCATAAGTAGCTGTAGACTCTATATTTTCTTTTCGAAGTCTCCCCGACCGTGCGCCAGCGTACAGTCGGTATTCGATGCTGCGGTTAAACTGTCTGTTAATGCCTGAAACAACGAGCAAATATTTTTGCGCTTGATCAGGTCATTAGGGCGTAATTCGCCCATCCCAATGGATGGACTGTAGTTATTCAGTCCCCCTCTTTGAAAAAGAGGGGTTAGGGGAGATTTATTTAAATAAATCCCCCTCAATCCCCCTTTTTCAAAGGGGGAGGTGAATAATTACGATGGACATACGGTCTGTTGTTCGCAAACCGTTCATTGTTGCCATCGCAACGACTGTATTCGACGTTTAACTTAAAGGATAAAAAATCATGAAAAAAATTGACTGCGCCGGGTCGCATCGACGGCTGCACGGCATTGGCGTAAGCATGGCCGCTAGCATCGTTATAACGGCTTGCGCAAGCATTCCGGCGCCTATTGAGCAGATGGCCGTTAGCAAGGTTGCGATCAGCAATGCAGCGAGCGCCGGGAGCAATGAATTTGCGCCGCTGCCGCTCAAGTCCGCGCTGGAGAAGATGGATGCCGCCGAGCGGGCCATGGCCGATGGCAATTATACGCTCGCCCGGCAACTGGCCGAGCAGGCGCAAGTCGACGCCAGACTGGCGGCCGCGACGGCGCGTTCAATTAAAGCGCAGAAAGCGGCGACAGCCTTGCAGGACGATAATCGTGTGCTGCGCCAAGAAATCGACCGTAAATCCCATTAATCATCAAGAGCCCATCATGCCTAAAAATCTATACTTTCCCAAGGCGCTGATTGCTGCCGCGCTGGTTTCCGGCTGTAATTCGATGCCGCAAAATTTATTTCTTATCGAAGCCCATAACAGTTACAACACGGTACGAAGCAGCCCCGAGGTTAACAATTTGGCGCCGCTTGAATTGAAAGAAGCCGGCGACTCTCTAAACAAGGCGGACGCTGCTTTAAATCAAGGCGAAAGCGATGCCGTCGTCTATCATCTGGCCTACATGTCCAAGCAGCAAGTGGGCATTGCCGAGGCAACCGCCAAACGAAAAACGGCTGAATTGGCGGTCGCTAACGCCGGTACCAAGCGCGATCAAATCCGTCTTGAGGCGAGAACGGCTGAAGCCGATCAGGCCGAACGGCGCTTGGTTTTGGCCGAGGAAATAGCGGACAGCCAAGCGGTCGCTTTGGCCGATGCCGACGCCAATGCGGAACGTTATCAAGCGCTCATTGCTCAACAGGAAATACAGCTTAAGGAGCTAAACGCGAAGAAAACCGAACGCGGCTTGGTCATTACATTGGGCGATGTATTGTTTAACACCAATAAGGCGCAGCTGAAATCGGCCGGTATGCGCAATGTGCAAAAACTGGCCGATTTTCTCGGTCAATATTCGCACTACAAGGTGTTGGTTGAAGGTCATACTGACAGTGTGGGCAGTGACGACCTGAATCAGGCGCTATCCGACCGGCGCGCCAATGCCGTGCGCATGGCGTTGGTGGACATGGGCATCGGCACGGAGCGTATCAATACGCGCGGTTACGGCGAGGCCTTTCCAGTCGCCGACAACGATACCGCCGCGAGTCGTCAATTGAATAGACGCGTGGAAATCATCCTGTCCGACAACAACGGCGACATTATTCCACGCAAGTAAGGCAGCTTCAATTAGCCTTCCATCAGGGACGTAAGATATAATTTTTGTATACGAAAACCTCAACTAGGTGTGGACACTTGGAAACTCTCTTCACCGGCTTGCACACTGTTGCGCCCTCGCCATTAGCCGATACCCCGCTGTTTGATTTTTTAGGATTGATGCAGAGCCGACCAGCCGGAGCACACGTCATGACCTTTATCGCCAAGGAGGGTGGGTATGCCGTTAGCCGGTCGGGAACTGGCGCGGCGAATGCCGGTTTGGACGTTTTAGCGCTGTGACTTGTTTTGTCCTCTTTACCGATTTCGGGCCGTCCGGCCCTTATATCGGGCAAATGGAATCGGTGTTACGGCAAATAGCGCCGAATGTGCCTGTTATCAACCTACTCAGTAACGCTCCGTCAGCCGATCCTCGATTAAGTTCCTATCTATTGGCCGCATTGCGGCACAGTTTCCCCGTCGACAGCATGTTTCTGGCCGTGGTTGATCCCGGCGTCGGCGGCACACGCAGAGCCGTTGTTTTACAGGCTGACGGACAAATCTTTGTCGGGCCGGATAATGGTTTGTTGAATACCGTCGCCGTTCAGGCTCAAAACCCGCAATGGTCGGAAATTGTCTGGAAACCGGAACAGTGCTCAATGAGTTTTCACGGTAGGGATTTATTCGCTCCCGTTGCCGCAAAACTGGCCATCCATGCGGCCGATGACTTATTGCAGAGATTTGACCGGAATGATTTAAGCGACTGGCCTCAAGACTTGGCTGAAGTGATTTATTGCGATTATTACGGCAATGCAATGACCGGCTTGCGCTACCTCGAAGCCTTCGTCGGCAAGATTCTGAATGTCAACGATAGGGCTATCAAACAGGCCGGTACTTTTAGCGATGTCGAAGAACACCAAGCTTTCTGGTATAAAAACTCCAGCGGTTTGGTTGAAATAGCGGTTAATAAAGGCCGAGCGGAACAGCAATTGGACCTAAAGCCGGGAATGCGGATAAGTTTTTCAGCCGCTTAACAGAATCTGCGCCAACTTCCGAGTACGCGCTATTGCTCGTTCTTAAGAAACTGTGGGAGTATTCCTTTTAGAACAAAAGTAAAAGCATTCACCACGAAGGCATGAAGATTACGAAGGAAAAATAATTGTTTAAACTCAATGTATTGAAAACTTCGTGTACTCGGCAATTGCTCCGGCATTACTCTACTACGGGCCATCCATGGCCTTATGCGTTGCTCTTGATCGCCATTCCAGACGCAATTCTACCTCCCCATCCTTGGGCTCGTGCCTTCGTGGTGAATAGGTTTTTAAACTCATTTTGATAATACTTTTTACCGTCTCTACAGGCTGAGGATTAGGGTTGTTAAATTACCGGTCATGATTTACTATTCCATTCTTTTCATAGGCTTAATTTTGTGTAACAGGTCATGCGTAAACTATATTTTTTTCTGATGTTTTATGCTGTTACCGCAGTTGCACAGGACGCGCCTCTGAGCAGCGATGAAGCGGAGTTGTTGCAAATGTACGGCGCCCAGGAAATGATCAGCGTTGCTACGGGAGTTAAGCAGCCTGTCGGCAAAGCGCCGGCGGTGACCTCGGTTATCACCGCCGAGGACATCAAAGCCATCGGCGCCACCGATATCGACGAAGCCTTGGAGACCGTACCGGGTTTGCATGTGGCGCGCAGCAAAGACGGTTATAACCCCATCTATAGTTTTCGCGGCGTATCATCCGAGTACAATCCACAGGTATTGATGCTGGTCAATGGCATTCCGATCACTAATGCCTATGGCGGAAACAGGAGTAATTTTTGGGGGGGAATGCCGGTTCAGGCTATTGCCCGTATCGAAGTGGTGCGGGGGCCGGGTTCGGCTGTGTATGGCGCCGATGCTTTCGCCGGGGTGATCAACATTATCACCAAAACCAAGCAGGACATTAAAGGCACCGAAGTGGGCGGACGCGTCGGCAGCTTTGGTAGTTACGACGGCTGGGCGCTGCACGGCGACACTTGGGCCGGTTTCGACGTGGCCGCTATGGTGGAATACCACGATACCCAAGGCCAAAACAGCATTATCGAAGCCGATGCTCAGAGCAGCTTCGATCAGCGCTTCGGCACTCACGCTTCCTTGGCCCCCGGTCCGGTTAATTTACAGCGGCGAAATATAGATGCCCGGTTGGATTTGTCCCGCGACCATTGGCGCTTTCGCGGCGGTCTGCAAAGCCGCGGCGACCAAGGCGCCAGTCCGACCAGTGCGCAGACCTTGGATCCGAACGGCCGTGGCGGTAGCGAGCGCTGGAATGCGGATCTGAATTACGATAACCCCGATTTTGCCAAAGATTGGGATGTGAAAGCACAAATCAGCTATCTCGACACGTCGCAGGTAACGGAAACGAATTTTGCACTGTTCCCGCCGGGGGCGCAGTTGCCGATTGATCCCACTACGGGCTTGATCGGAAACGGCCCTCTAGTAACTTTTCCGCAAGGCTTCATTGCAGCCCCCAGTTTTTATGAACGTCATGCCCGATTCAACACCTCGGCTTTTTATACCGGCTTCGATAAGCATTCCTTACGCGTAGGTACCGGATTCAACTACAGCAGTCTTTACGACGTTGCCGCCCACAAGAATTCCGGTATTAACCCGACTACGGGAACGGCAAACCCGTTGCTGCCGAATTTTTCGATCATCGATGTGACCGGTACCCCGTACCTTCCTATACAGCCTGTCGACCGCAGGAATTTTTTCGCTTTTTTCCAGGATGAATGGCGGTTTATGAAGGATTGGGCGTTGACCGCAGGGCTACGTTACGATAATTATTCGGATTTCGGCAATACGCTTAACCCGCGCACCGCTTTGGTCTGGGAAACCCGCTATGATTTGACCACCAAGCTGATGTACGGCAGTGCTTTTCGGGCGCCTTCATTCCAGGAGCTGTACAGCATCAACAATCCGGTCAATCGGGGTAATCCCAGCCTTAAGCCGGAAACCATGAACACCCTGGAACTGGCTTTCGATTACCGGCCTAGGGATAAGTTGCGATTAGGCTTAAATCTATTCAATTATTGGTGGAAAGACATTATCCGCTTCATACCCGATGCCGGAGCGCCCACGGTGACCGCTCAGAATACGGGACTGCAAACCGGCTACGGTACCGAACTCGAAGCCGAATGGCAGGCCTTTGATACGCTTAAATTACTCGGCAACTACGCTTATCAAAAACCCAGAGATACCACGCTTAACCATGATTCCGGTAACTCGCCCCATCATATGGTTTATGTGCGGGCTAACTGGGAGTTTATGCCGCACTGGCAGATCACGCCTCAGGCTAAGTGGATTATCGACCGTAGCCGGATAGCCGGAGACAGCCGTCCGGCCGTCGCCGACTATACCTGGGTCGATTTGACGCTACGCCGCAAGCAGTTGGCGGAGCATTGGGAAGTCGCCTTTTCGGTGCGTAATTTATTCGATGTCAATGCACGGGAGCCCAGCTTGGCCGGAAGGCCCACGGCAGCCATACCCTACGATTTACCCCTGGCGGGCAGAAACTTCTATGGCGAAGTCCGCCTCAATTTTTAACTCGGTATTTATGAATAACATCATCACAAAGTGTCATGCGTCAGCTTGGATGGCCGTTCAATCTATGTTTCTGCGCACTCTGACTTACCTTCTGCTGGTTTTAACTTTGGTTGATCCGGCTGTTGCGAACGCCTCATCGCCTTCTGTTGCGGTGATCTATCCGGAGGTCAGGGAACCTTACCGGGACGTATTCATGGAGATTATACGAGGCATCGAAACCGGGCTGGGCGAATCGGTTAAACATTATGTCTTGGACGGCGACGATACCCCAGCCGCATTATTGGAGCGCGTGCATGACGACCATGTCGATGTGGTGATCAGCCTCGGACGGGCCGGCCTTTCCGCGACTAAACAGCTGGCCGAGGTCTTTCCCGTCGTTATCGGAGCGGTTTTGATTTCGCCCGGCCAGGAAACCAAGGGGCAAACCGGTATTACCCTGACTCCCGACCCGGAAGTGTTTTTTGCGCGGCTCAAGAGCATCGTTCCCACTGCGAAAGAAGTGACGGTCATTTTCGACCCCCGGCAGAAAGCCTGGGAAATTGAGCGCGCCGGCAAGGCGGCCAAAATGTATGGCTTGATCTTGAATGCCTTTCCGACTGAAGACTTACGCTTATCCGCCGAGCTTTATCGTAAGGTATTGGCGCAAATTAAAGACGGCTCCATTGCCGTTTGGCTGCCTCAGGATAATGCGGCCATGGACGAACAAGCCTTGCTGCCGGTGGTGTTGCAAGAAGCTTGGGAGAAAAACTTCATTGTCTTTTCCGGCAATCTCGATCATGTCCGTAAAGGCGCGCTGTTTTCGCTTTATCCCGACAACTTCGGTATGGGGCGAAGTCTGGCGGTCTTGGCCCTGGACCGGCTTAAAAACGGCAGCAACAGCACTTCCGTGATTAATCCGTTACGGGATCTGCTGCTTGCGGTCAATTTAAGAACGGCCGAACATTTGGGGCTTCATTTTGCCAGTCAGGATCGGCAACGCTTCGATCTGGTTTTTCCGACCCCCTAACCCTTTTGGGCGTTTTCTTGTAAACCGGATTTATCGAGGATTGCGCGGGCTTTTGATCTCCACATTGCGCCCCCCTGAATCGCTTCGTTTTAATATGACTGACTACCAGATGGACTTATCGTGCGATTTATTTTGAAGCGCCCCAGCTTTCTTCAGCAACTGGCCGTTACCTTTACGCTGGGGATTATTTGCCTTTCCCTGCTGTCTTCTTTCGCCATATCAAAACTGTCGTACCAAATTGTCCGTGACAAATTGGTCAAACAAGGCTATCAGGCGACCGAAACCTTTGCCGGTCAAAGCACCTTGGCATTGTTGTACGCCAGCAAGGAGAACGCTCAAGAACCGGCTCGAGCCGCTTTGGCATTTCCCGACGTGCGCGGCGTCGCTATTTACACCCAGGACTACACGCCGCTGATGAGTCAAGGCGAATCCGTTCTGGAAAACGCGGACCGGCAAACATGGCCGCAACAGGTGCAATTGGATCAGGAAACCGAAAAGGCCTGGTATTTCGTCGCTCCGGTCTTTGCCCGCAGCGTAGTCGGGCAAAATGAATCGCCTTTTGTCGCCAGCCCGCAAAAACCGGAATTGATCGGTTTTGTCCGCCTGATGATGAGCAAGGAAAAGCTCAAGGCCATGAAAGACAACATCCTGTATTCCAATCTTGCCGTTTCCGCCGCATTTGCCGTGGTCTTTTTGCTGTTTTTGTACGGCATTACCAAGCGCTTGACCATCCCGTTGAAACATTTGGCCAACAAGATGCGGCGCGCGCAAGCCGGAGAGCAAAACGTGCGCGCGAAAGTGCGGGGCCCCCGGGATATTATCGATATGGAAAATGCCTTTAACAGCATGATGTCGGTGTTGGAAACCCGCGAGCGGCAATTGGAAAAAGCCCGCGATTCGGCCTTGGAGTCGGCTCAGCTCAAAGGCGAATTCGCCGCCAATGTCAGCCACGAGTTGCGCACCCCGCTCAATGCCGTATTGGGTATGCTGGAACTGTTACACGATATGGGGCTGAGTTCGAAGCAAACGGAATACGTGACGGTCGCCCGTAACGCCGGAGAAGCGCTGTTAAAGCTGATTGAGGATATTTTGGACTTTTCCCGCATCGAAGCGGGCATGTTGAAGCTGCAACCGGTCGACTTTGTGTTGCATGAGATCCTGGATGAAGTGGTCGGCTTACTGTCCGGTCAAGCGCAACGCAAAGGGTTGGAGTCCGGCAGGTGCTGATCAATCTGGTCGGCAATGCGCTTAAATTTACCGATTACGGCGGCATTGAGATCGGCGTCTCGGTCGATAGCTCAAGAGAAGACAAAATGAGCTTGCGCTTTGAAGTGACCGATACCGGCATCGGCATTCCGCTCGACGCCCAAAAACATGTTTTCGACGCGTTCATTCAAGTGGACGGTTCCAGCACCCGCAGTCACGACGGCGCCGGTTTGGGGCTGGCGATTTGTCATCAATTGGTCGAAGTGATGGGCGGTAAAATCGGCGTTGAAAGTGTGCCGGAAAAGGGCAGCACTTTTTGGTTTAGCGTTCCTTTCGAAGCGTCCATGGGGCTGTCGGCGCCGTCGAAAGCCATGCAGGCTTTTATCGCCGGTCTGCGCGTTTTGATTGTTACCGACGGCAACAAGATGCGTCATTTTTTGACGCAAATTATCGATCGTTGGGGCATCTTCCAGCGTAGCGTGGAGCCGGGCGAGCGCACTCTGGAACTATTGCGCAGCGCAGCTGAGCAAGGCGAGTCTTATCAGTTCGTGATCATCGATCAAGCCGCGCCGGGCAAGCGCAATATCGCTTTAGCGGCCGCTATGGCTAAAGATCCGCTGCTTGCCGATATTAAGGTCATACTGCTGTTGAACCCGCCCGAGGACGACCTCAGCGAGATGAATTCACCGAACGTGGTCGCTTGTCTGCACAAACCTGTACAGGCCTCAATGTTGTACGATTGCATTTTGTCCGCCGAAAGAAAGATCGTCGAAGCTCCACCGGCGCCGGTGGTCAAGAAGGAACCGATAGTCTATTTGGGCAGCCGGATTCTTGTCGTGGAAGACAACCGGGCCAGCCAGCAAGTGGCTATCGGCATGTTGGAACGGCTGGGTTGCAGCATGGATATTGCGGGCAACGGTTGCGAAGCTTTAGAGCGCTTGGCGCGTCGCTCTTATGACCTGGTCCTGATGGATTGCCATATGCCGGAAATGAACGGCTTTGAGGCGACACAGCGGATTCGGGCCTTGCAAGGAGAATTTACTGACCTTCCGATTATCGCGATGACCGCTAACGCGCAACAAGGCGACAGCGACCAGTGTCTTGCCGCAGGCATGAGCGATTATCTGGCCAAGCCTTTTAAACTGAGCGCCTTGAAAGAAAAGCTGCAATTCTGGTTGGGCCAGGAAAAACAGCAGTCGGCACTGGCGATCCCCTTAGCGCCTGTCGGCAATCGACAGACCGTGGATAGGCAGATGTTGCAGCAATTGCGCGAAGAAATAGGCCAGGCCTTCGTCAAAATGGTGACCTTTTTTCTTGAAGACGCGCCCGGCCAGTTGGAAGCTATAGCTCAAGCCATTGCCGATGCAGATGCCGCAGCCTTGGCAGAGTTGGCGCATAGCTTGAAAGGCGCGGGACGCAACTTGGGCGCCGTTCAGTTTGCCGCCCTCGCCAAACAATTGGAAGCGCTGGGCCGTCAAGGCTCGGTTCAAGGAGCCGAGGCTTTGGCGCAGGCTTTGTTCGGCGAGTATGAGCGGGTCAAGTCGGCGTTAGCCAAGGAAATAGGCCCGGAACGGGAAGGGCGCTTGGATATTGAGCGTTTCGGTCCCTTGATATTGGTTGCCGATGACGACCGGGCCATGCGTTTCGCCTTGAACGATGTCTTGCAAGAAGACGGCTATCGCATTGAGCTGGCCAGTACCGGACTACAAGCGTTGAGCATCTGCATAAGACAAATGCCCGATTTGATCTTAATGGATGCGATGATGCCGGAAATGGACGGCTTTACCGCCTGCGCGCGAATCCGCGAACTGCCTGAAGGCGCGCATACGCCTATTTTGATTGTGACCGCGTTGGATGACGGCGAGTCTATCGATTCGGCGTTTTCCGCAGGGGCTACCGATTACATCCCTAAACCGGTGCATTTTGCGGTGTTGCGGCAACGGGTGGCGCGGCTGTTGGATGCGATTCGCGCCGAAGAAAACTTAAACCGTCTGGCCTATCAGGATGTATTGACCGATTTGCCCAACCGTTCCCAGTTTATGGAGCGGCTGAGCGAAGTGTTGAGCCGCGTTTACGACGAACCGCCGATTCACGCGGTGCTGTTTCTCGACCTGGATCGGTTCAAACTGATTAACGATACCATGGGCCACGAAATCGGCGATCTGTTACTGAAAACCGTTGCCGAGCGTCTTAAAGGCTGTGTCAGAAGCGGCGATTTGGTGTCGCGTTTCGGCGGCGACGAGTTTACGGTGCTGCTGGAAAATATCTCTTCCTTCCATGTCGCCGCGGCCGTGGCCGAGAAAATTTGCCACACGCTGTCACAGCATTATGTCGTTATGGATCGGGAGCTTTATATCAGCTCCAGCGTCGGCATCTCGCTTTATCCCGACGACGGCATCGAAAGCGGTTTGTTGATCAAACATGCCGATATTTCCATGTATCGCGCCAAGGAGCAAGGCAACAGTTATCGGTTTTATGAAGACAGCATGGAGCAGGACGTTTCCACCAAATTGCGCATGGAAAGCGATTTGCGCCGGGCTTTGGCGCGCGATGAATTGGTCTTGCATTACCAGCCGCAGCTTGATTTGAATACCGGTAAAATTATCGGCGTGGAGGCTTTGGTTCGTTGGCAACATCCTGAGCTGGGCTTGGTGCCGCCGAACGAATTTATCCCCTTGGCGGAAGAGACCGGCTTAATCGAACCGATTGGCGACTGGGTGCTGCATCACGCTTGTCTGCAAAACAAAGCATGGCAACAAGCGGGCTTGCCGCCGATAACCGTCGCGGTGAATCTGTCGGCGCGGCAGTTGGACCGGGACAGTTTGGCGGCCACGGTGATGGCGGTTCTGACCGACACCGGCTTGGAGCCGCGTTATTTGGAACTGGAGTTGACCGAAAGCATCGTGATGAAAGAACCCGAAAGAACGCGGGGTATTCTGGAGAGTTTGAGAGCGCTCGGTATTTTAATTTCTATCGACGACTTCGGTACGGGCTATTCCAGTTTGAGCCAACTTAAGCATTTTCCTTTCGACAAGCTGAAAATCGACAAGTCTTTTGTTGACGACTTGATCGTCAATGCGGACGATGCCGCGATCGTGTCGATCATCATTGCGATAGCCCGAAGTTTTAAGCTTAAAGTGATTGCCGAGGGCGTGGAAACAGAGGAGCAGTTGCACCATCTACGCCGCAACGGCTGCGATGAGATGCAGGGCTATTATTTTAGCCGACCGGTAGCGGCGGCTGCGGCGGCGCGCTTACTTGCCGATAATGCCGGGCAACTGGATTTGCATGACAATGGAACGCAGCCGGCGCGGATGCTTACGTAATCGTTCAAAAGTCGTTTAACCTTTTTTATTCACCACGAAGACACGAAGTGCGCATTGCCTTAGTGCTTCTTATCAAAAAGGCTTAACAACCGCCAGAATGACGATACCGACCAAAAATAAAACCGGCACTTCATTCATCCAGCGATAAAAAACATGGCTACGGCGGTTGCGCTCATGTTTAAAATCAAGCAGCCACAGATAACAAAAATAATGGTAAACCAGCGCCAACGCCAGTAACGCCAGTTTTGCATGTAGCCAAGCGGCGCGCCCATAAAGCTCCCAATCGTAAGCGCCCAACATCCAAAAGCCGAACAGCAAGGTGGCTATCATACCCGGCGTCATAATGCCGAAAAACAGTTTGCGCTCCATCACCTTGAAGCGCTCGTTGCTGATTTCATCAGTGCTCATCGCGTGATAAACATACAGACGCGGCAAGTAAAATAAACCTGCAAACCAAGTGACCATAAAAATCAGGTGTAACGCTTTTAACCAGAGCATGGACTAGCCTTTTAGTAGTGATTCAATATTTGTTTTCATTGTTGCCGGATCAAAAAGTCCGATTTCTTTTTTAAGCACCGAACCATCCGGGGCAATCAAAAAAGTGCTGGGCGTAAACATAATGCCGCCGAAAGCCTGAGCCAATTCCGAACTTAAATCCAGCGCTACAGGGTAGGGCAGTTGCTGGGCTTTAGTCATATCGAGCACATGGTTCGGCGGATCGTAATACATCGCCACGGCAATCATCTCAAGACCCGAGGCATGGTAGCGGGTATATAAATCGATTAAGTCGGGAATTTCTTTGATGCAAGAAGGGCAGTCTGTCGCCCAGAAAGTGACGATAACCGGCTTGCCGCGCAATTCTTTTAGCGCGATTTTTTGGCCGGTCAGCGTGGTGAACGTCACGTCCGGCGCCGACGCGATGGTTTTGCTACAGCTTATTAAAATGAGCGGCAACAGTAATAAACTAAAATAGCGGTAGGGTGTTTTCATTAAATTTAAGGGTATGAGTGTCTGGGAATAGGTGTTTTTTGCTGTTGATAAACGGGAAGCCGTAGTTTCACCGTCCGATAAGCTAAGGAACGCGCATGAAATAACTCAGCAACTAGCTCCCTCTCCTGCTGGAGAGGGTTGGGGTGAGGAGAATCAAATGCTCAAGTTATTTCATACACGTTCCTAAGGAACGAGCATGAAACTGTGTACGGCAGGAGTGCAAGCTTCGCTTAAAACGCCTACTGTTGGTGCTTGCGTATGCAGGCGGAGCCTGCACTCCGACTATTGGTAACTTGCCTAAGTTATTTCATGCTCCTTTCTATGGAATGCGAAGGCATGAGGGATTTACAGCGCTTTCAAATTCAGTCAATAACTCAAAAATAGAGTCCGAGCGTTCCCACGCCTGCTCCTAAAGCATTTCAATTCGATAGCCGCTTTCATTCCAGCATAATACTTCGGCGGCATTCCTGCTCCAGGCGGCCAACACAAAACGCTGGGCCGTTTGGCCGTCTATGGTGAAATCATGGACGGCGGGGCGGTGGGTATGCCCATGAATCAAGCGCAGGCACTGCCGTTCACGCATGATGTTAATAACCGTGTCCTGATTGACATCCATAATGTCTTGGGATTTTTTACGCTTGTGGAAAAAACTGCGAAGGCGATACCAACGTGCAGCCAGCAAGCGTAAAAACAAGGGTTTGGACAGGACCGCTTGCTGCCATTCAGGAGCGTGCGATTTGGCGCGAAAGGCCTGATAGGGCAGGTCGTCGGTGCAGAGTAAATCGCCGTGGGTCAGCAGCGTCGGCGTGCCGTGCACATCGATGACCGCGTATTCGTCGATCAGAGTAACGCCGGTGGCTTCGGCAAATTGCTTACCCAGCAGAAAATCCCGGTTGCCTTGCTGTAAATAAACCGGCGTACCTGAATCGGTCAGCTGTTTAAGCTGTTTTCGGATAGCGTTGTTGGGCGGAGTCGGGTCGTCATCGCCGATCCAGGCGTCGAAAAGATCGCCCAAGATATAAACCGCAGCGGCTTTAGGCGCTTTATCGCCAAGAAATGAAAGAAATCGGCGGGTGATTTCGGGCTTTTCCAGGGAAATATGCAGGTCTGAGATAAACAGGATGTCTTGATTCAAAGGCGGGTTTACACGGTGAGAGGATGGCTAAAGGCTAAAGGCTAAAGGCAGGGAAGCTTTTGACCCCTTGGCCTTTAGCCTTGTGTCTTTCGTCTATTTTATAACTTCAGCTTTTTCGATGACGATGTTGGTTTTAGGCACGTCTTGATGTCCGTCGCGGTTGCCGGTGGCTTCTTTAGCCATCGCATCGACCACATCCATGCCTTCAATGACTTCGCCGAATACCGCATAGCCCCAGCCGCTGGCGGTTGGGCTGGTATAGTTCAGGAAGGCATTGTCTTTATAGTTGATAAAAAACTGCGCGGTTGCCGAATCGGGAACGTTAGTGCGCGCCATGGCTAAAGTGCCGCGTTTGTTCTGCAAGCCGTTGTCGGCTTCGTTCTTGATCGGGTCATGAACCGGTTTTTGCTTGAACTCGGTATCGAAACCGCCGCCTTGCGCCATAAAGCCGGGAATGATGCGATGGAAAATAGTGTTGCTGTAAAAGCCTTCATTAACGTAAGTCAGAAAATTGGCCGATGAAATCGGCGCTTTTTCAGTATTCAGCTGGATAATAATTTCGCCTAAAGACGTGGTTAATTTAACTTTCGAGGTATCGGACATAAGTTTTTCCGTTGCAAATGAGAATGTTGTGGTTAAAAGCAGCATCATGGAGAAAATGAAAATACGCATGGTTTTCCTTAGAGAGCGATGCAAAGCGCAAATTTTAAGGGTTTTTGTCTTGAAAGAGAAGCACGGGCTCGGGGGATGGCCTAGATTTGTTTAACTTGACTCGGCTTAACCGGGGCCGGGTAACGGGTGCACTAACGAATTCAGCCGAGTAAAGATTTTACCCGGAGAGGTTGTTAATTTAATTTTCGATGGGCTGTCGGACATAAAGTTTTACTTTGTAAATTAGTAGATTGCGGTTAAAAGTAGCAGTATGGAGAAAATTAAAGTACGTCCGGTTTTCGGGTTGGAACGATGCAATGAACAAGTTTTAACTGTTTTTTGTCTTGAAAGAGGGGCATCCGCTTGGTAGATTGTGCGGCTTTGTTTAACCTGACTCGACCTTAACCGGCAATCGAAAATATTGCCCGACTGACTGACATTAAATGACATGTTGAAAATATATAACACGCTAACCCGAAAAAAAGAACCGTTCCAGCCGCGCGTAGCGGGCAAAGTCGGCATGTATGTCTGCGGCATGACGGTTTACGATTATTGCCATATCGGCCATGCGCGGGTCATGGTGGTGTTCGATACGGTGGCGCGGTATTTTCGTTATCAGGGTTATCAGCTGACTTATGTGCGCAATATTACCGATATTGACGACAAAATCATTCTGCGCGCCATTGAAAACGGCGAAGACTACGGCAAGCTGACCGAGCGCTTTATCGACGCGATGCACGAAGACGAGCGGGCGCTGGCGGTGTTGCCGCCCGACCTTGAGCCGAGGGCGACGCAGTCTATCGACGCTATTATTGCGATGATTAAGACTTTGGTGGACAAAGAGCTGGCTTATGTCGGCACCAATGGCGATGTGTTTTATGCGGTGACTAAGTTTAAGGATTACGGCCGCTTATCGGGCAAGAATCTGGACGATTTACAGGCCGGCGAGCGGGTCGATGTCGATTTGGCCAAGCGCAATCCGATGGATTTTGTATTGTGGAAGATGGCTAAAGCGAATGAGCCTTTCTGGGAATCGCCTTGGGGCAATGGCCGTCCCGGTTGGCATATCGAATGTTCGGCGATGTCGACTTGCTGTTTGGGCAATCATTTCGATATTCACGGCGGCGGCATGGATTTGCAGTTTCCGCATCATGAAAACGAGATTGCCCAGTCCGAAGGCGCGACCGGGGAGACCTTTGTTAATTTATGGATGCATAACGGTTTTGTCCGCGTTGACGATGAAAAAATGTCGAAGTCGTTGGGTAATTTTTTTACCGTGCGCGAGGTGTTGAATCAGTATCAGCCGGAGATTATTCGTTTTTTCATTTTGTCCAGTCATTATCGCAGTCCGCTGAATTATTCCGATGAGCAACTTAACGATGCTAAAGCGGCTTTGACGCGGCTTTATACGGCTTTGCGCGGAGTTCAAACCGGGACTGATGCGGCGCCTGACGAAGCTTATAAAACCCGTTTCGAGCAGGCGATGGACGATGATTTTAATACGCCGGTTGCGTTGTCGGTGTTATTCGATTTGGCTAGGGATTTGAATAAAGCCAAAGAAATCGATCAGCAGAAAGCCGGTGCGTTGGCCGCTACGCTGAAAGATTTAAGCGGCTTGCTGGGGATTTTGCAGGGCGAACCGGATGCTTTTCTTAAAGGGAGTGGCGAAGCTGATGTACTTGGTGAAGAGCACGTTGAACAGCAAATCCAGGCGCGGCTGGATGCGAAAAAAGCCAAGGATTGGGCTTTGGCCGATAAAATCCGTAACGACTTAAAAGAGCAGGGCGTGATTCTGGAAGATTCGCCCGACGGCACCACCAGCTGGCGGCGGGAATAGATTCTCCGCGAATCTGTCCCTACCTTCACATACTCTCTGGCGTCAGTGCCGGTAAGTAAAGTGTAAGCAGTTGATTTTATTCTCCTCACCCCAACCCTCTCCAGCAGGAGAGGGCGTTAGACCGCTTTGTAACTCCTCGGTATACTGGCCATTCATGGCCTATGCATAAGCTGTATTCATTATAAGGCGTGACGGCTCTTGAGCAGCATTGTGTCTAACGATGAGCGCCTCCGGTGTGGGAATGCCGCCAGTGACGCTTCAGCGTCACGCAACGCTGGAGCGTTGCCGGATGAATTCCCACGCCGGAGCGTTGCCGGATGAATTCCCACGCCGGAGCGTGGGAACTATGTACTATGTAGTTTTATCCATGAGGTCCAACATCAAGCCACCTACCGAAGACCGATTAAGCCCATCACTCACTTTGGGATTTATCGTGAAGATCTTTTCTTATCGTACTAAATTGCAACAGTTGGGCTTCGACTTGGCCGTTAAACGATTCCGCTTGATAAACGCCTTGCTCGTTAACAACGCCGGCCTCCATTCCGCTCAGTAATTCAAGGGCTTCATCGACAGTGCTGACCGCATAGATATTGAATTGGCCGGATTGAGCGGCATGTACGACATCCCAGCGCAACATCAGGTGTTTAATATTAGTGGCAGGGATAATGACGCCCTGTGTGCCGGTTAAACCTTTTTTAGCGCAAACATCGAAAAAACCTTCGATTTTTTCATTCACTCCACCAATCGGTTGAACCTTGCCCAGTTGGTTGACCGAACCGGTTACGGCCAGATCCTGGCGTAACGGAATCTGGGCCAGCGACGATAACAGCGTGCAAAGTTCCGCCAGCGAGGCGCTGTCGCCTTCAATATGGCCGTAGGATTGCTCGAAGACCAAACTGGCCGCTACTGAGAATTCCGATTTTCGGCAATAGCGGGAGCCGATAAAACTCGACAAGATCAACACGCCTTTTGAATGAATGGCTCCGCCTAGTTTGCTTTCACGTTCGATATCGAGCATTTTTCCGCTACCGAGCCGGGTGGTGGCGGTGATTCGGGACGGTTGGCCAAAGCTGAATTCACCTAATTGCAGGACTGAAAGACCGTTGAGTTGACCGATGACTTTACCTTCAAGGTCGATTAATACCGTGCCTCGGTCGATATGCTCATACAGTTTTTCCCGGAGTTTATCCAGGCGGTGGATTTTATGGTCAATGGCTTGTTGCACGTCGCTGTTGGTAATCTGCTCATGACCGTTATTGTCGGCCCAATAATCCGACTCCGCTAACAAGTCTGTGAGACTACGCAAATGGGTGAGCAGCTTTTCCGCATCGCCGGCCATTCTGGCGCTGTGTTCGATAACGCGGGCGACGGCGTTTTGGCTCAAGGGGCGCAACTTTTCGCGGCGCGCGATAGTCCCCAATAATCGGGCGTAATTATGATCGTTATCGGCTCTGGCAAGCGATTCGTCAAAATCGGCGGCGATTTTGAACAAGTCGTGAAATTCCGGGTCATAGGCGCAGAGTAAATAATAAATCAGCGGTTCGCCGAGCAGGATTAATTTTAAATTAAGCGGTATCGGTTCGGGTTCCAGTGAGGTGGCGCTGATTAAACTAAGCGCCCGTTCCAGCGATTCAATGCGAATTTCCCCGGCCTGCAAGGTTCTTTTAAGGGTATCCCAGGCATAAGGCTGAAACAGCAGTTTTCGGGCGTCGATAAAAAGATAGCCGCCATTGGCTTTATGCAAGGCGCCGGGTTTGATCATCGTGAAATCGGTGACCATCGAACCCATGTAGGCTTGATGGTCGATGCGGCCCACCAGATTGCTGTAATTCGGATGATCTTCGTAAATAACCGGAGCCGATCGCTTAGCGCTAAAATCCACCATCAGGTTCACGCTATAGCGTTTAAGCGGATTGGCTTCCTGCGCTAAGTCCATAAACGGTTGGATTTTTTCGCTACGCGGCAAAAAATCCAGCACATGCTCGATGATGTCTTTTTGAGCTTCATTCAGATAGCTCAGAACAGCGTCCTGCTTGGCGTATTTTTCGATCAGGTCGTCGATCGAATGATTGACCGCCTGTTCGGCAACTTCGCGGTTAAGCGCTTGCAGTTTGCGCTTGGTTTCTTTGCGCCAGATAGGGAAGTTTTTCAGCGGCTTTGCCAAGCGTTCCTGCAAGTCGAAAATGGTTTTTTGGATTTCATGCTGTTTGTCTTTATCAAGCTTATTAAACTGCTCTGGACTGATGATTTCGTTGTTTTCATCTGCCGGGGAGAAGGCGTAACCGGCTGCGGTTTCGGTAAGAATAATATGAACATTGGCGGCTTCTTCGCGTAAGCGGCTGAGTTCGTTGATTTCCCGTTGCCGCGATTCGCTTTCAAGCTCGCCGGTTCTGGACCGGTATTCGTCGCCGTCGAACGCCGCCGGTATGGCGATAATCAGCTCGTCAATCAATTGCGCCATATCGTGTTTAAACGCTTTACCCTGTCCGGGCAGCAGTTTAATGGCTGTCGGTTTGGCCGGTTGACTGAAATTATTAACATAACACCAGTCCGAAGGAATATCTTGGCGGCCGGCTTCGTGTTCGGTCAGTTGCCGCAGGGTGGTCAGTTTGCCGGTGCCGGAAGGCGCCATGGCAAAAATGTTGTAACCGTTTTTGTGCATGCGCATGCCCAATTTGACGGCTTCCACAGCGCGTTGCTGACCGACGGCAATATCGATGTCTTCAAGTTCGTCGGTGGAGTTGAATTTTAATCGCTCAACATTACACGGCTTATAAAGTTGCGACGGATCCAGTGGCGTATTTTTCATAGGTAAACCCTGCATGAAAAGATTATTAATGGATCGTATCAAATCTAAGTTATACGCGGACAAGAAGTTGCGCTCTGTATAGTAGAAGTTAATACAATTATTTTTAAAGGGTAACTTTATTAAAGCCCGAAGATTAATAAGGCGTGAGAGAGGATAAGTTTATATTTTTATAGTAACTGTTATTTTAATGCGTTGCCAGAATATTATGGGGCTTAATAGCGGTAGTGCCGATGTGCTTCTAAAACATCTTAATTAACGGGTAATTATTCACCTCCCCCTTTGAAAAAGGGGGATTGAGGGGGATTTATTTAAAAAATCTCCCCTAACCCCTCTTTTTCAAAGAGGGGGATTGAATAGCAACATTAACGGGAGCTTTAGTGATTATTTTATGTTCCTGACGTTGCCAAAAGCGAAGCCGAGCGCTTATCCCGCAAACGACTCGACAAGCTGTTTTTTTTCAGATCAATCCCGGCTAAGTTAGAGTTATTTTTTAATAAAATAGTGTAATTTCAATGGCTTTATAAAAATAAGGTAGAGCTAAGTATTTGCACTAATAGGCTTGCCGTTAATTTTTTGTTTCAATAGATACCGTTAGATTTTTCTATGTATCGTCAAAAAACGTTTTTAAATGAAACAAGTTATGTACGGGTTAAAAATGAGTGTAGCCGTTCGCGATGTAAGTTTGAACGCTAAAGAATTGACTCCGATAAGTCTTCCGGATTGCTACACAAAAATTGCCGAGATTGCTTTTTATAAGGCAGAAAAAAGAGATTTTAAACCCGGTCATGAACTTAACGATTGGCTGGAGGCGGAGCGAGAGTTTGTCGAAGTCATTACTAAAAATGTCCCCCACTGACTTTATCATGCAAGTGTTTTTATCTATTTATATATTATGGGAGACGCTATGAGAAATAACTAACTATATTATGCTGCTTTATTAACTGTCGGATAAATAAGCTTCATTTACCGAGAAACCAATATTAAGTAACCTTTAATTACTTAATGCAAATCAAATTTTTACTACGTAGGATTTTATTATGGCTATGCAAACAAATACCGGTACTGTTAAATGGTTCAACGCCAGCAAAGGCTTCGGCTTCATTGAGCAGGAAAAAGGCCCGGATGTTTTCGTTCATTACAGCAATATCAGCAGCACAGGGTTTAAATCCTTGAACGATGGGCAAAGAGTGCAATTCAATGTAACGCAAGGAAAAAAAGGCCCACAAGCTGAAGATTTAATCATTCTTTGATGCGGGGTCATTGTTCGATTTTCCCCCGGCTTTAAAAATCAGGGGTTAGGGGTGATTATTTAAATAAATCCCCCTCAATCCCCTTTTTCAAAGGGGGAGGTGAATAATTACACTTTGCCTAGGGTGACGGCTATGCAAATCCCATTACAAATTACTTTTCGTGGGGTACCTCATTCCGATGCTGTAGAAACTCGGATTCGTGAAAAAGCAGGCAAGCTGGAAAGATTTTACTCGCATATTATAAGTTGCAGGGTTGCGGTGGAATCTGAACACCACCGCCATCATCAAGGCAATCAGTATCATATCCGTATCGATATCACCACGCCGCGCAAAGAATTAGTTATCAGCCGCGAGCATCATGATAGAAAAGCTTATGAAGATGTTTACATTGCCCTGCGCGATGCTTTTAACGCGGCGGCAAGACAGCTGGAAGACTATGCACGGGTTCAGCAGGGCAAGGTTAAAAGCCATGACTTGCAGAGCACCGGTTCTGTCATTCGTCTGTTGCCGGAAAAAGATCACGGTTTTATCGAGGCAGAGGACGGGCATGAAGTTTATTTTCACCGAAACAGTGTGGCTGGGGCCGGGTTCGATGCCTTAAGCATCGGAGATGACATCCGTTATCTCGAAGAGAATGACGACCTCGGCCCGCAAGCCGGCATTGTTTATACAAAATAAATCCAAGGGGTTCCTGTTCAGCTAATTTAGCAATAAGAAACCGGATAATTGTCTCCCTATCTAAGAATGAAGCTTAAAGGCTTAGTCAGTCATTAAATTCATTTTCAATCGTTCAGGTTTTTCAATTTTTAAGCGCTAAGTTTTGGCATTGTTGTCATCGAAATATTTTTATGAATAACTCAAACATTTAACCGGAATGAGGTGAAGAATGGCTACAACTGTTAGAGGTATTAAACAAGAAAGTTCAAGCCCGGAACAACATCGTGCAACGATACATCTTCCTGATCGGGATGCCGTCATTGCCGAATGCGCTTATTACAAGGCTGAGCGTAGAGGTTTCGCGCCAGACCATGAACTTGAAGATTGGCTGGATGCGGAGCAGGAATTTTTGCTGTATCAGCATAAGCCGCACTAGCTTTATGGGCTGATTTTTTAATTGATTTGCTGGAGAAATGTATGACAGCTAAAAAAATGGAAACAACAAGAGAGTCCGGACTGTTAACAAAAACATCGCAGGGCGGACTCAGATCGTTTGATGAGTTAGATAATTTTTTTGATGATTTTCTTTTACGCAAATGGCCGCGTATGCTGGATTGGAATAGGGCTCATTCGCCGGAGTCCGACTTTCCGAAGGTCGACATTCTTGATCACGAGACCGATATAGAAGTTCAAGCGGCATTGCCCGGCGTAAAAAAAGAAGATGTGGCGGTGTCGGTTACCGATCATGCGATTACTATCCGTACTTCCGCCAGGGAAGAAAAAAAGGAAGGAGAAAAAGGCAAATATTTCCGTCGCGAAATCATGCGTGGCGAATTTCAGCGCACCCTGTATTTACCTGACAATATCGATGCTGAAAAGGCAAGTGCTTCGTTTAAAAATGGCTTATTAAAAGTCACTATACCTAAAGCTGAAAAAAGTAAACGGAAAGCTATTGAGGTCCATTAGTCCGGGTTTTTATTCGATTCGGTCTCATCAATAGTCCGGTCTAGGGTCGTAACAAGAAATAAAATACCTCAACAGGGGAGCATTCAGCGACCCAAGCGGTGAACGCCTTGCCGTTGTAACCCCCGTCTACCCAAATCCGGCGTATTTTTTTGCAGCTGCTTGTCAGCGCTTACAAAATAAGCTTCGCCTCTTCCCGCTCGGGTATATCGGCAGCCGTTACCACAATCACCGGGATGAGCCCCAAGGTATCGACGAGGATATGGCGCTTGCGTCCTTGGATACACTTGGCGGCATCATAACCTTTGAGGCCCGCTAAAGCCGTCGTTTTGCTTTGACTATCGATGCTTCCCGCCGGGTGCTTATGTCGCCCGGCTTTTCGCCTGACATCGGCCCGTAGCGTATCGTGAATTCTCTCCCAGGCGCCGCCGCCGAAAATAACTATAGACGGTGTGGTACGGAGGAAAGTAGGCCGTCGGCAACAAACGCCAGGCGCAACCACGCCGGGCGATATAGAAAATGGCGTTGAGTATTTTCAGTAGGTTGACTTTTCTCGGTCGATCAGCCGACCAGGCGGCCGGCAACAGGTCACGGATTGCATTCCGTTTACGGGCGTTTAAAAGCGTTTCGTTTGGACATGGCAAAAAAATTGCCGTTTTCTAAGTTTTCGCCGGTACCGGCTACTTTTAAAACACCCACTAAGCATAATGATACCCATAGAAGCGGCATTTGGCCGCAACTGCTGAGTTGTAGTGTTATCATCGCGAGCAGGGCCCGCTCCTACAACCATTAACTTAGTGACAGTGATGCCGGAACGATGTCGTTTTGGGGTATTTTATTTATGATGAACGACAATAGGTCTAAAACAGCGATAAACGGATTTTCCCTCAGCATTCAAAGAAAATCTTATTCAATCGACGTCATCTGCGTGCTATTTTTCTATCGATTGAGTTGTTATTTTCGATGATTACAAACCTTGTAGACTGCGCTGTGCGTATTTTTGGGCAATCCGGTCATACTTGGGCGGCCAAGGCGCGCACAGCACACTCTGCCGATTTAGCAACGGGCTTGCGACCAGTGCTTTGTCTGGTGTCTTGCATAGGGCTGTACTTCGCAACGCCGCTTGTTAGCGCAGACGTATCGGTGACCGGGCTTGACGGCGAAGCTAAAAAAAATGTCGAGTTAATACTGTCTCTGGTAAAAGAACAGTGCCAAGCGCCGGAATGGAAAATACGCGCTTCGTTTGCGCAAGCCGATGACGAAATATCCCAGGCTCTGAGGGCTTTCGGTTATTACCATGCTGTGGTCGAAAAATCATTGGCTTTCAAGGCGAAATGTTGGCAGGCGGATTTTGCCATCGACTCCGGCCCGCAGACTATCGTTGCGGATATTACGATCACTTTGACCGGCGACGCTGACGATGATCCCGACTTTCAGAAATTACGCAATGAGCTGCTAAGGTCAAGCGGCAAGCCGCTACGTCACGACCACTACGAAAAGATGAAAAGCCGGCTGCAATCGTTGGCGATGGAAAAAGGTTATTTGGCTGCCGCATTTTCGGAAAAACAGCTGTTAATCGATAAAGCCAACAATCAGGCTCATATCAAACTGGCGCTTAATACCGGCAAACGCAGGGTGTTCGGTGAGGTGACGATTGAACAGGATATTTTAAATCCCGAGTTTGTGGGTAAATTCGTTTCCATCAAAAGCGGCGATTTTTATTCCAGCGAGCAATTGGCTAAAACCCATACAGCATTGTCGAAAAGCGGTTATTTCGAGAGGATCGATATACATCCGGATACCGGAAACGCTCGGCAAAACCAAGTTCCCGTCAGCATTAAACTTCATCCTAACAAAATCTATCATTACGGTTTCGGCGTTGGCTTCGACACCGACATTGGGCCTTTAGTCAACGCGACTTATAAGGACCGCCGGGTAAATCGCCGGGGCCATTTTATTACCGCTAATCTCGATATTGCTCCGGTGCTGTCAACCGCCGATGCGGAATACAACGTGCCGCTGGACGATCCGAGCAACGATTTTTTCAGCTTCGGCGGCGGCTTCAAACGGGAGGATACGGACACTTACAAATCGCTGGCGGCCAAACTTTCGACGCGCTTAAAACACGCCTTCGATAGCGGCTGGAAGCAGATGCTGTTTATCGATTCCGTTTACGAAGATTTTACTATCGGCGCCACTTCCACGCAGACGCTTTTGTTAGTTCCCGGCGGCAACTGGCTACGTTCCGTTGCCGACAGCACCTTGCGGCCCACCCGAGGTTACCGTCTGGAATTTAATTTGGCGGGCAGTTATAAAAATCCTATTTCCGAAGTCAGTTTTGCGCAAGGCTCGGTATCGGCGGTATGGACCCACTCCTTGCCTTGGCGCGGCCGATTTATCGCTCGAACCGAACAAGGCGCAACCTTGGTTGACCAATTCAACAAACTGCCGACCTCGTACCGGTTTTTTGCCGGCGGCATGAACAGTGTTCGCGGTTATGCTTATAGAGATCTGGGCCCTAAGGATAATTTGGGCAATATCATAGGCGGTAAATTTCTGAGCGTAGTCAGCGCGGAATATGAACATTACCTGTTCGATAACTGGGGTGTCGCGGCCTTTATTGACGCCGGTAACGCTTATAATCCCGATAATATCAGAATCAAAACCGGTGTCGGCTTAGGTCTCAGGTGGTATTCGCCTATCGGTCCAATCCGGGTGGATTTCGGCTTGCCGTTGAGCCAATCGGATTCTTCGTTTCAAATCCATTTTGCCGCGGGGACCAGGCTGTGATGTTGGCAAAAGCGCTGTTTTTTAAAATGATAAAACGCATTTTTCTGACTGTCTTGATTCTGCTGTTAATGCTTCCTGTCGGTTTGTTCGGTTTGATGAACAGCGCAACCGGCAGCCGCCGGCTGTTACAGACGGTTTTTTCGCATTTACCGGTACAGGTTTCAGCGAAAGCCATTGAAGGCCGCTTGCTCGAACGTATCGTGCTTTCTGAGTTGTCTTATAAAGACGATAGCAAAACCGCCGCCGTTAAAAATCTGGTATTCGCTTGGCGGCCTGTGGAACTGTTTTCGGGCGTTTTAAAAATTGTCGATGTGACGCTGAATGAGGTCAACATCAATGTGACTCAAACGGCGCCCCCGGAAAAAAGCACTTTCGATTTTAATGCCGAGTTACGCTTGCCGGTGCAGGTCGCGATTGAAAATCTGTTAGTGACGGATGTAACGTTTCAACAAGGCGATAAGCTGCAACACCTGCAAAAGCTGCATGTGGCGGCCTTTACCGGGCAGGGTCGGGTTAATCTGGTGGCTTTGGAGCTTAATGCGCAACCGGTGTCGGCAACGGCAACAGGGCAGGTCGGCTTGGGCAAGGGCTTTCCCTTGAGTTTGACGGCCGACTGGCAGGTGAGCAGCGCGGATTATGGTGTATGGCACGCGATGTCGACGCTCAGCGGCGATATGCATCGACTGGATTTCGATAATCGGCTGTCATCGCCATTCAAATCAACGCTAAAAGGTAAGCTGGAAAATTTGCCCGATGCGCCGCGCATCACAGCACACGGCGATTGGCAACAGCTGAACTGGCCGCTCGGCGGCGGCAAAGCGCAACTCAGCAGCGAGCGGGGAACGCTTGAGCTGGATGGTTTGCTCAGCGATTACCGGATTGCGCTAAACGCAGAGTTAACCCAGCCGTATTTATCGAAATCGCGATTAACTTTTAAAGGCCAAGGCAGCACGGAAGCGTTAACGATTAAAGAACTGGCGCTTACCTCAGCGGAGGGGGCGTTTCAGATTGACGGCACTGTCTCTTGGAAAGGCGCTACCGCTTTCGATCTGAGCGCAAGCGGGCAACATTTTAATCCGGCCATCCTGTTACCCGAACTTCCCGGCAGCCTGACTTTTAGCACCTTGCTCAAAGGCAAGTTGGACGGTAAAGCGTTACAACTGGACGTCGATATTAACAAGCTGTCAGGCAAGTTACGCGGCTACCCGGTTAGCGCGGGCGGCAAGCTGGCTTTGGCTAACGAACAACTGAAGGTCGACGCCTTACAGGTGACTTCCGGACGTAATAAAATTGCTGTTAACGGCAGTTTGGGACAGGAGCAAGCGGCTCTTGTTGTGGCTATCGACGCCCCGGCTTTGGACTCGTTATGGCCGAATCTGGGCGGCAGCTTGAAAGGCGACGGGCGTTTGCAAGGAGCGTGGCTTAAGCCGTCGGTGCAATTTCAGGCGAGCGGCAAGCATTTGCATTTTGCCGAGCACAGCGCCGAGCAGTTGGCCGTTAATATCGACTATCAACCTGAACAAACCTCCAAACTACAACTGTCCGTCAATGCGATCAAAACCGGCAACACGGAAATTTCAAAATTGTTGATTGAGGGCTTCGGTACGCTTGAGCAACATCAATTTAAAGCCGACATCAATTCTTCTTACGGCGATTTATCCAGTGCGCTGACCGGCAGTTTTAAGGGCGGTATCTGGCAGGGCGATTTTTCCAGGCTGGATTTGAATAGCCGCGATTCAGGCCGCTGGCAGCTTACCAATAATTTGAGCGTTCGCGCCGCAAAAACGTCTGCCGGTATCGATGTCACCTTGGCAAGAGCGTGTTTGGTTCAACAAGCCGCCGCTCTTTGCTTACAAGGGCGTTATCCGGCTAGCGGCGATTTTCAATTTAAAGTGAACGCCACCGCGTTGCCTATCAGCTTGATCAAAGTTTATTTGCCGGAAAACATGCAGATAAACGGCGTTATCAATGCCGATGCGGATATACAACAGCAAAAAGGTCGGCTGAACGGCAATTTCGGGCTGACGGTACCGGCCCATTCAAAAATTGTGTTACCGAACCAACAAGGCGGCCCGGTTGAGTTTACGTTGGGGCCGTGGCGAGTATCCGGAAAACTGCAAGCGAAGACGGTTTCAGCGGATTTTGATTTGGCTCTGACCGGCCAAGATTATCTGCGCGGACAACTGCAATTGGACACCGGCACAGCTAAAACCTTAGGCGGACAGATAACGGGATCGGTGCTTAACTTTGCGCTGTTGAATCCTTTTGTGCCGCAGCTAACCAATATTAAAGGCGAGCTGAAAGCGAATTTAGCCTTGCAAGGTCGCAGCGACAAGCCCATCGTTAACGGGACGGTAACATTCAGCGGCGGAGCGGTTGATTTCGACGAGCTGGGGCTTGAAATCCGCGACATCAAACTTCAGGCGCTTTCTGCTGTCGGGGATGGCGGGCGCATTCAGCTCAGCGGATCGGCAAAATCGGGGCAAGGTTTTATTCAGCTCGACGGCTTTGCCACGCTGCAAGGCACCGGCGAGTTCATGCTGATCGGAACGGATTTTGAAGTGGCTAAATTGCCGGAAGCTCAAATCGCGGTTTCGCCGCAATTAAAAGGACTGTTTAGCGAACGACAAAGAAAACTGAGCGGTAAGTTAATCATCCCCAAAGCCGTTATACAGTTGCCGCAACTGCCTGAAAATGCGGTAAAAGTCAGCCCTGACGAAGTGATTGTCGGCGAACAAAAAACCGTGCAAAACACGGCGGTCGCCGTTCCTATTGACGTTGATATAGACATTGAACTCGGTAAACAAGTCAATTTTTCAGGGCAAGGCTTGAAGACCGATCTCAGCGGCAAATTGAAGCTGACCAAGAGCGGAGAAACATTGGCGATGTATGGCAATATCGACATGGACAAGGCGCGCTATAAAAGTTACGGGCAGGATTTGACTGTACGTAAAGGCCGGATTCAATTTAACGGCCCGGTCGATAAGCCTTGGCTGGAGGTGGAAGCCATACGCGTTTCCAAAGGCAAGGATGTGACCGCTATTTTGAACCTGACCGGCCCGCTGGATGCGCCGAAAACCAGTTTATCTTCAGAACCGGCATTGCCGGAAGAAGAAGTACTGGCCTATTTAGTAACCGGCGGGCCGTTAAATCAGGTCAGTCAAGCGGAAGGCAATATGGTTGCCTCGGCCGCGTTGTCTTACGGTGCAGGCCAAGCGTCATGGCTTGCCGACAAGCTGGGCGTCAGCGAGTTTGAAGTCGAACAAGGAAAAACGTTGCAGGATACGATGGCGACGGTAGGCCAATACCTGACGCCGAATTTTTATGTGGGAACCAAAGTCGGACTGTTCAATAAACAGGTGGTGTTGGTATTAAAGCGTAAATTGAGCAAAAGCTTGAATGTTGAAACCCAGACCGGTACTTCTCAAAGAATCAAGTTGAATTATGAGACCGATACTAATTGAACCGTTTTAAAAGGTTAGCGGATTTTTCATATGTAGCCCAAAGTGAATAAAGCGACATCGTTCCCACGCTCCGGAGACTGTGAAAGTATTCGTTTTAGAACAAAAGCAAAAGCCTTCACCACGAAGGACACGAAGGACACGAAGTTTTTAATGCGTTGAGTTTAATCAATTATTTTTTCTTCGTGAACTTCGTGTCTTCGTGGTGAATAGGTTTTTAAACTGATTTTGATAATACTTTCACAGCCTCTCCGGCGTGGGAATGCCGAAGTACCGCTCTAGCGGTATGGGACGCCGGAGCGCTCGTCTTTATACACAAGTTTGTTCAAGATAGAACGTAGGCCGGAATAAGCCCGCCCGGCGATAGCCAGGGTGGGCGTTTCCGGCACTCCCAAGCTTCGGAATGCCGGAACCGCCGATCCGCGCTAAAGCGCGGACCGGCTTATTCCGGCCTACATCGATCTGTGTCATCTGCGTTCCAGTGTGTTCGTGATTTATTACAAGTGGCCTAAGTATTCATACGAATTTTTTCTTCGGCCCTTCGGCCCATAATAATAAAGTAACTGTAGTCACAACGAGTTGAGAAATAAAGAAAATTTAAACGGACATTGCCCCACGCGGTGCTTATGAATTTGACAGCTCCTGTGAGGCAAGGTGAGGGCTATGCAGTGGAAGGGGAGGTTTGAACATCAAAGCCACCGGTTTCCGTTGCCTAGTAAATTTGCTTAATTGATTTAAATGTATTGCGGAGAATGTTATGAAAACGACTGAGCAGCAAAATACCCAACAAAGAAGTTCGGAATTAATGCCCAACGCCCCAGCCGGCGGTTTAATGTCATTCGATAAATTAGATGATTTTTTTGATGATTTTATATCGCGCAGAATGCCTCGATTGTTGGACTGGAATATGCCTGGTTTATTGGAAAGCGGTGTGCCAAGAGTCAATATGGTCGATCACGACAATGACATAGAAGTGCAGGTTGCGGTACCGGGCATTAAAAAAGAAGAGCTGGATGTATCGATTAATAACCAAATGATCACCATCCGTGCGAATAAGCAAGAACAACAGGAAGAACAAAAAGGCCGGTATTTCCGTCAGGAAATCATGCGTGGCGAGTTCCAACGTACGCTGTCTTTACCGGTCGATGTCGATGGCGATAAGGCGCAGGCTTCATTTCATGACGGCATATTGAAAGTGACTATTCCTAAAGCCGAACAAAGCAAACGCAAAACCATTGAAATTCATTAGTCCTGTAGCCTCTGAGCGCATCTAAAAAGCGGGCGTGTTCCGGTGTTCCAACTCGGCAAGCCGGAAACGCTCATTCAGTGCATAACTAGTCCCTATCTATTATTAAGGAGTGGCTAATCGTTACAGTAACTTTACTTGCCGAATCGACAATTTGCTCAGGAAGTCAATCAATGAAAAACGAAACCATTGCCTCTATAGCGGCCGTGTTAGTGATTATTCTGGGAATACAGGCATATACGATGTTTCGGTTGAACGACCGTCTCAATCAATTAAGCGGGTTTTACAGTCAAAACGGTGATCTTCAAGCCCAAACACCCAATCTACCTCAACCCAATTTTCCCCAATCGGGTGCGGACGAATTCTTTAGGGGGCGCACTTGGAATCCTTATGCGGAAATGCAGTACATGCAAAAAGAAATGGAAAAAATGTTTGAAGATTCATTTTCGCGTTTCCATATGAAAACGCCGGTCGGCGGATTGAGTGCAAAGCCCGATGTGGATTTACAGGAAAAACCGGATCGCTACATCGTGACGGTGAACGCGCCCGGCGCCGATGAAGCGTCGATAGACGTAAAACTGGAGGATAAGGTTGTGCGTATTTCAATTAAAACCGAACATGAACAAGATGAAAGCGATGATAAAAACGGTGAATACCGTTATCGAGAGCGTTTCTTCGGCCAATTTCAGCGGGCGTTAACCTTACCGGGACCCGCCGATGCGTCCAACATGAAAACCGAATATCGCAACGGCGTGGTGGTCATTACGATTCCGAAGGCCTAGCTTCAAATTATTTTATTTTAGTTTTCTAATAACTTCACCGGCTATAGCAGGCTCAACAATGATGCGAATTTTTCTTTTTTTGGCGACCAACATCGCCGTAATGGTTATGGTCAGTATCGTCTTTAGCCTTTTGGGTTTTAGCGGCACTTTAGATGCGCAGGGCGTCAATCTTGACCTTAACGCACTGCTGGTGTTGTCGGCCGTTGTCGGTATGGCCGGTTCAACCCTTTCACTGGTCTTGTCAAAGTGGACCGCAAAACAAACGATGGGCGTTCAAGTGATCGATCCGCCGCAGAATCAGACTGAGCAATGGCTGCTTGCCATCGTGGCTAAACATGCTCAAAAAGCAGGCATCGGAATGCCGGAAGTCGGGGTTTTTCAGGCTCCGGAAGCCAATGCGTTTGCTACCGGGATGAACAGAAACAATGCATTGGTCGCTGTCAGCAGCGGTTTACTGCAACGCATGAGCAATGATGAAGTCGAAGCTGTCGTCGGTCATGAAATCACCCATGTTGCGAATGGCGATATGGTGACAATGGCTTTGATGCAGGGCGTGCTTAACACCTTTGTTTACTTTTTTGCCAGTATTATCGGTCATGTGGTCGATCGTGTGGTGCTTCAAAACGAACGGGGGCAGGGTGCGGGCTATTTTATCACTCAGATGATTGCGCAAATTGCGTTGGGATTTTTGGCCTCCATACTGGTCATGTGGTTCTCCCGTTACCGTGAATTTAAAGCCGATGCCGGTGGCGCCAAGCTGGCCGGAAGAGGAAAAATGATCGGCGCTTTGCGGGCTTTGCAACGTGAGTACGAGGCCCAAGACTTACCGGGACAAATGGAAGTCTTTGGCATTAACGGCAGCAGAGGGCAAAAGCTGTTTATGAGCCATCCGTCGTTGGAAGAACGTATTGAAGCCTTACAAAATATGAGTTAATGCGAGTGAGCTAAGCATATTTATTGTTCAGTTTATATGAACGGTTTATGAATTTGGTGTATCCCATTAAGAAACAATCTATATATCCATAGTGTTATTGTCAACAATAGATAAGCTCCGTATAGTTGAGTCGTAGTTTAAACAAAAAACCAGTCAACTTGATACGAGGATTTATTTATGAGTGATCTTTACAAAGATATTTTAACCGCAACGGTATTTATAACCGGCCTAATAGGCTTTATTTCGGGAGAATTCATTATTTCATCTACGCTGTTTGCATCAGCGGCCATCGCCAGCAACGTTAACGTGAATCGGAAACGTGACAAAGCTGGACAACTATCATGCGAGTGACACACTTTCCTGAATTAATTAATTCAACAAAGCTTCCAAGGTTTAACGGCCTTGGAAGTTTTTTTATTTTAGCTACACGGTTTGCTTAACTTTAAACCAGTGCCGATTCGGGCTTGGCATATAAAAAACATAGGCATCAAATTTTCAAACAGAGCATCGTTTACTGCAACATCCGCTTAAATCCACCTCCGCTGTATCCTTCATTAGCAATCAAGCTTTATATCTTCCATTGGTCAATTGACAGATTCCGCATAGACGCTGAATTTGCTTTATCGCTATAACTCCCTATAATTGCGCCTTGCTTTCAGGTTCCAGAGGGTTTTTCAGACCTAATGGTTAAACGGGAAGTCGGTAAGGTGTAAATCAAATCCGACGCTGCCCCCGCAACGGTATATAAGTAAAAGTTTCATCGAGACGCCACTGTGTTTATGCATGGGAAGGTGATGATTCAGGTTAACGCCACTTATAAGCCCGGAGACCGGCCCGAAAGTTTAATTCGGAACAGCGGAGGGCTGTCTGCGAAAATGACTGTGCAAGCTCCCGTCATCTCTCGTTTTCTTCGTCCTCTGCTGTGTAACTCTACTATGATGCGCGGGCGGCGCAAAGAGAACATACATGCAAAAACTTATTTTCGGCTCATTATTACTCACGGGTTTTAATGCCTCGTTACAGGCGCAGGAAACTGTGCAAAATCTTCCCGACCTAGTGGTTACCGCAACCCGAACGGAAACCGCTAAAAGTCAGCTGGCTGCGGCCGCCACCGTTTATACCCGTCAGGATATTGAACGCCTTCAGGCTAAAACTTTGCCGGAGCTGTTAAGCGGCAGCACCGGCATCGATATAGTGCAAACCGGCGGTTACGGAAAAGATACCAATATCTACATGCGCGGAACGAATTCGGATCACGTCTTGGTATTGATCGACGGTATTAAAGTCGGTTCCGTGACGTCCGGTACCACGCCTTTTCAATTTATTCCTATCGATCAGGTTGAACGGGTGGAAATCATTCGCGGTCCCCAATCGAGTTTATACGGCTCTGAGGCGATAGGCGGGGTTATCCAGATTTTTACCCGCAAAGGCGGACAAGATGAAAAGCCGAGCGTCACCTTGGATGCGGGCGGCGGCAGCTATGACAGTTACCGGGCGTCCGGCACGGTCAGCGGGAAATGGCAAAACAATTGGTATAGCTTGGGCTCATCGCAGTTCGGCTCTCAAGGCTTTAATTCCCGGCAACCCACTCCCGGACTCTTCGGTGTGAATCAGCCGGATAAGGACGGTTACCTGAACACCGCGTTGAATGCCCGGGCCGGTCATCGTTTCGACAATAATGCCGAAGTCGAAGCGTTTTTTATGCATGCCGAGGGAAAGACCGAGTTTGACGGTAATTTCCAAAATAAAACCGAATTTGTAGAACAGAACGTCGGCGCCACAGCCAGTATGAATATTGTCGATAACTGGCGCTCAATACTGCGTTTCGGGCAAAGCCGCGATGATGCCGATAACTTTGCGCCTAACGGAACGTTTGCCAGCCGCTTTAACAGCACTCGTTGGAACGCCAGTTGGTTGAACGAAGTCGCTTTGTCCGATGATCATAAGCTGGTTATCGGTTCCGATTATCGATTGGACCAAGTGGATAGCTCAACGCTCTATAATGAAACTTCCCGCTACGATGCGGGTATTTTTACCGAATTGCATAGCCGCCTATGGGACAATCATTTTTTTAATGCATCGGTGCGCGGCGATAAAAACGAAGCTTTCGGCGAGCAGGTTACCGGTAATTTCGGCTGGCGTTATAACGGAAGCTACGGTATCAGCCCGTTTGCCAATTTTGGCAATGCGTTTAAAGCGCCGACCTTTAATCAGCTTTATTTTCCCGGCTTCGGTAATCCCTCGCTAAAACCCGAACAATCCACGTCTTTCGAAGCGGGGCTGGCCGGAGATCATGAGTGGCTGCAATGGGAGCTTCGCGGCTATCACACTAATATCGACAATTTGATTGTGGCCGTCACCAATCCGACCACTTTTCTATCTAACGCGGAAAACGTCGGCAAAGCGCAAATTGACGGTATTGAAGCTGAAATCGGAACTCATATTATGGCTTGGAACAACAAGCTGAGCATGAATCTGATGAGTCCCAAAAATCGGGAATCCAATATGCGCTTGCAGCGTCGCTCCGACAAAACCTTATCTTACGATTTATCGCGCTCGTTCGGGTCGTTGGATTTAGGCGCTAAAGTGCTGGCTCAAGCCGGGCGTTTTGATGATACACTGAACCAAATCAAGGTTGCCGGTTACGTAACCGTCGATTTACGTTCAACGTATCATTTAAGTAAAAACTGGGCGCTGAGCGCACAATTAAATAATCTGTTAGATAAAAATTATCAAACCGTTAATACCTACAACACAGCGGATAGGAATTTCTTTGTTTCCATCCACTATAATAATTAATTCTTACTTTTTGGAGATGACACTATGAATATAAAACAATGGTTGCAAGTCGAGTATTTACCGATTCCTTTGATAGCGGCAATGGTGTTGACGCGCTTTCATCATTTCGGCGATGTGTTGCATTTGCCGGATGCTTCGCTTGCGGTTTTTTTCTTTGCCGGTTTTTACCGTAAAAAAGCGTTGTTCGGTTTTTTGCTGGTTATGGCGGGCTTGATTGACTACCTTGCTATTGCCAACGGCACCAGCAGCTGGTGCGTGTCGCCCGCTTATGTTTTTTTGATTCCTACTTACGCGGTGATGTGGTTTGCAGGGCGTTATTGCTCGGCATTTAAATCATTAAACATCACTGAATTAGCAATGCAGTTCGGTATAGTAACGCTGGCGACATCGGTTGCATTTGCTATTTCCAACGGCAGCTTTTATGTGCTTTCGGGCCGCTATACGGATCTGTCCTGGGGACAATATCTGGCGCGGGTGGCTCAGTATTACCCGCTTTATGTCGGCTCCGCGCTGGTCTATGCGCTATTGGGTTATGGCATTATGAAGCTGGTCAAGTCATTACCTGCGTTAGTCGCTAAGCACGAAGAAGTTTTGTAGTTCCGCTCGGGCATGACGTTTATGCCTGACTCCACGCTATAATCTAAAAACCGCAGTTGAGCCTTTTTCGGCACGCTTTAACTGCGGTTTTTTTGTTTTTCGGCAAGCAATCTTTCACTTTTCGATCTTTATAATATGCATTGCTCTGTCCCAACTAAACAATTAGGTAGGGCGGCTATAAGCGAGCTTTTGCAGTGTATTCTTGAAATTTTTAACCGTATTTATTCGTCATTAACACTAAATTAACCGGATCAGGCAGGTTCATGGAAGCTATTAACACGGCTAAAAGATTTTTGTCTAGCGCTTATGTTTATTATTTCTTGTTAGCGGCTGATCTTTATGGTTAAATCCAGCCGTATTTTTAAGTAACGTCAGCTGAGTTTATTGAGGACGCACTAAATTTACGCCAACCAGTCTCGCAATGTTTTACGCCTACTCGGCTGTCTAATAGGCGTTAAGCAATTTATTTTTCATGATCGAATAAAAGGTGAATAAATATGAGCAGTAAATCTCGAAATAGTGCCGTCTCCGCACGGCGTCGCGTAGCAACAGCCCAGGATCTAATGCAAGTTTTGAAACGCGCCGACGCTTTTCTAAAACCTAAAGTAAAATCTCTCGCCTCGCCCGATGCGACATCGCTTCCGCCTCAGGCGCCGATGTTTCTGGGCGATATTCCGCCGGTAGGTACGGTCTACGAGCCCAAACAACCGGCTACGAAAAAGCTGAAGAAAATCATTGAAGAGAATTACTACTCCGCTTCTTTCGAAAGTGCGATTAAAACCGTGAGCGCACAAAGAATACCCGAATTGGATCGAATTAAAACGCTGGACCAGTATTATTATTACGTTGATGAGTTGGTGACCTGGATTCCGGAAATACGGGTTTGGGATTGGAACGGCGAGATCTTGCATGAACGCACATGTTATTTAAGAATCACCCAGTTTTATTACTATTTTAACCAGCCGGAACTGGAAGCATTGCAAAGCCCGGTTGCGCCGCTGAAAGGAGCGATTCTTTCGCCTGTTTCATTGTGGCTGCGTGACTTCGCTGTAGAGTGGGGAGCATTTTTGGATACGCCCGCTTCGAGCGAATACCTGGAAAGTTTTAAATATGCCCCCGAGTATGCTTGGCAGGACTATGAAAAAGAGCCGCAGCAATACGAAACCTTCAATGCCTATTTTGGTCGCAAGTTCAAGGACATCGAAGTGCAACGACCGGTTGCACAGGCCGATGACGACCGAGTGATCGTGTTTCCTGCCGAGTCTACGTTTGTCGGACAATGGACAATCAGTACGGGCGTCGGCGATCCGCTACCGGCACCGCCGTCGATTGTTGTTAAACATATCGAGTGGCCGATTGAAGAATTGCTGCAAGACACCCAATACAAAGACGATTTCGCCGGTGGGGTTTTTTGTCACAGCTTTTTAAACACTTACGATTACCATAGGCAGCATACCCCGGTTGCCGGTAAGGTGCTGGAAGCCAAGTTTATTCCGGGACAAGTTTATCTGGAAGTCAATCTGCAAAAGTTAAGCAAGCAGGAAGAAGAGGATGAAAACGGAGACTTGGCGCAGGCGGTTATTCCTCAACGATACTTGGATGCCGAAGATCCGACGGGGTATCAATTTGTGCAATGCCGCGGCCTTCTCGTGCTGGAAACCGCCATCGGAAAAGTCGCCGTTCTGCCGATGGGCATGGCGCAGGTTTCATCCGTAGTTTTTGTGACCCCCGAGGCGGAAGGGCAACAACCGATCGTACTGACTCCGGAAGAAAAAGAAGGTCTCGATTATTACCAACAAGTGGAGCTATTGAATAAAAAGATAGAACAAGCGCTGGTGGGTAAGCAGTTGAGTAAAGGTGAAATGTTCTCGTTTTTTCAGTTCGGCGGCTCGGACTGCGTGGTGGTGTTCGAACGTAAAGCGAATGTCGACGTAAGCGCTAAGGTAAATGTGCATTATCCGATTCGCAGCCAATACGCAATTTCGAATATCAACAAGTAGATTGCGGAAGGCGAAGGCCAACGCGGTAAGTAACTCAGCTTAGCGCTCCGGCGGAGCGTTAAGCTGTAGCGGTATCGTCCCGATTTATTTAAGTCCGTCCGCTGCTTTTAGTATTCGTACTAAGTCTGTTTAATTGCGGTCGGCTAAGTTTTGCGACGCCTTATCTGCTTCTTTTTGTTGTTGCGATAGATAAGTCCCGCCCATAACGACCGCCATTATTAAAATATACACCACCGAAACAATGCGTCTGGCTGTTTTGCCTTGTTCATAATTATTCATAATCGATTCCTGAAATCTTAAAAAAGCCGAAATAATACAATATTTGTTAAACCGATGAATGAAAGCTTTGCGGTAGTCTAGCTTCAATAGCCACCTGACGAGTTAAGCTGAGCTTAAGGCTTGTTAAGCTAAAATTGAGCCAATTAAAATAAAAAAGGCTCTACCCTATGAATAAAATCATGCTAGCAGTTCCTGTTTTTTTTATATGCAGTCATCTTGTTGTTCCTGCAACAGCTGAAGCGTCCGGGCATCATTCAGGCCGCAAGGCTTCCAAGCACTCCGTAGCAAAAAACCATAAAGCCAAGTCTCATGCGGATAATCATCAAAGCAAGGTTTCCTGGTATGGCTCTGAATTTCATGGCAAAAAAACGGCCAGCGGCCAAAAATTCGACATGTATGCAATGACTGCCGCCCATAAAACCTTACCGTTGTTATCTTATGCAAAAGTGACCAACCTGAAAAATCACCGTAGCGTTATTGTTCGCATCAATGACCGAGGTTCTTTTCATGGCAACAGAGACATGGATTTATCCTATGCTGCGGCTAAACAACTCGATATCCGAGGGTTAGGAACGGTAGAAATTAAACCGCTGAGCAATAATGAGGCCTTAGGCGGTAAAACAAACAAACGCGGTTAATGCTGTTTAGCCGTCTTCACAAGTTTTATCTATTTTCTGAGAGCGGTTGTTGATTGCGCTTTTTAAAATACTCTCCGAAGACCGGGGAGAAAAATCGTAATCTGTGCCTGTTGTAGAGTGTAGATAAAACTTTTCTATTTTTTGTGTCGAACTAGCTTGGGTGGTCGACGGTCAACAATTCTCTTGGTTCAGTCCAATGCCCGTCAGTCGCGGCATCCAAAGCAAATTTCTTGAGGCGTATGTCAACGCGGATTCACGGTATTGCAAATTTCTGTAGGATTGACTGTGCTGTTTTTGGCATGATTAGGCTTAGGGTCGTGTAAAATGCAATTAAATTGCACGGTAACAACCCCCGATCCATTCAGCCACAGGGATTTTTAAAAGCATGTCAGAAACCAATAAAGCTTTAGTTATTTATCATGCCGATTGCCTGGATGGTTTAGGTGCGGCATGGAGCGCGTTTTGCAAGCTGGGCAATCACAGCCGTTACATTCCGGCTCGATATGGTGATGATATTCCCGACTTCGAATCCGGCGCTATACTTTATATATTGGATTTTTCTTATTCACCGCAGTTATTGGTCGAGGCCTCGGCGAAAGCCGGCCGGATTATCCTGATTGATCATCATATGACCGCTGTGGAACAATATGAGGCTTTTTTTAAGCTACAGCCCCTTCCTGAAAACCTGTCGATCAATTTCGATATGTCTCGGAGCGGTTGCATCCTAACTTGGCAGTATTTTTTTCATGACCTAAAACCGCCTAAAATCTTACTGCATATCGAAGACCGTGATCTTTGGCGTTTTAAGCTGGACGGTACCCGTGAAATAACGACAGCGCTGTATGAAAGAATGCCCGGCACTTTGGCCGAGATAGGCTCGCTTGATTTGGCGGAGTTGCTGGCAATCGGGCGCATACAGGTTGAGCAATTTGCAGGAATGGTGAAAAGACTCGCCAAATACGCCCATAGTGTTTCAGTGTCGGGTCGGGTAGGTCTTGCCGTTAATGCTCCGTCTTTATTTTCGAGCGATCTTGGTCATATACTGGCCGAAAAGTCGGGTACTTTTGGCATGACTTACCAGTACGACGGCAAAAAACGGCGCTGGACTTTCTCGCTCCGTTCGATCGGCGATTACGATGTGGGTCATTTAGCCTTGGATTTTGGTGGGGGAGGGCACAGGAATGCCGCCGGTTTTAGCTTGGACAATAATCCGTTTTTATAGGGTTTGTGCAGTAAATAGTCAATCCGCCGCGTTGGATAGCCCGGTATGCTGTGCTTTTCCCTGAGCATGGTCGAAGGGCACAGTAACCACACCCTTTGGCTACGCTCAGGGTAAACAACAGGAAATTTCCGATGAGTATTATTCGTCAAAACGATCTGATTCAAAGCATTGCCGATTCTTTGCAATATATTTCGTATTATCATCCGCTGGACTTTATCAAGGCCATGCATGAGGCTTATCAAAACGAAGAAAATCCGGCGGCTAAGGATGCAATCGCGCAAATTTTGATCAATTCCCGGATGTGTGCGGAAGGCCATCGCCCGATTTGTCAGGATACCGGCATTGTTACGGTATTTTTAAAAATCGGCATGGAGGTCCAATGGGATGCGGATATGAGTGTCGCCGATATAATCAATGAGGGCGTTCGACGCGCTTACCGGCATCCCGATAATGTGCTGCGCGCTTCGATACTGGCCGACCCGGCAGGCACACGCAGCAATACCCAAGACAACACCCCGGCGGTGATTCACATGGAAGTCGTACCCGGCGATAAACTCGATATTGAAATAGCGGCGAAAGGCGGCGGTTCCGAAGCCAAGGCCAAGTTTGCGATGCTCAACCCTTCGGACAGCATCGTTGACTGGGTTTTAAAAGTCGTTCCTACCATGGGCGCGGGCTGGTGTCCGCCCGGTATTTTAGGCATCGGTATCGGTGGTACTGCTGAAAAAGCCATGCTTTTAGCCAAACAAGCCTGCATGGAATCGATAGATATTCATGACTTAATCGCACGCGGCCCCGGCAATACGGTTGAAGAATTACGTCTGGAGCTTTACGAAAAAGTCAACGCGTTGGGTATCGGCGCTCAAGGTTTGGGCGGCCTGACGACGGTGCTGGATATTAAAATCAATGACTATCCAACTCATGCCGCGAACAAGCCGGTGGCGATTATTCCTAATTGTGCGGCGACCCGGCATTTGCATTTTGTGTTGGATGGCAGCGGCGCCGCTGAATTTAAGCCGCCGCGTTTGGAAGATTGGCCGGAAATTACTTGGGAAGCCGGCGCTACCGCCCGTCGAGTCAATTTGGATACCGTGACCGGGCAGGATGTGGCAAGCTGGGAGCCGGGAGAAACTTTATTGTTAAGCGGTACTTTGCTAACCGGCAGAGATGCGGCGCATAAACGCATGGCTGAATTTTTTGAACGGGGCGAAGTCTTGCCTGAAAGCGTGGATTTTACAGGCAAGTTCATTTATTACGTAGGACCGGTCGATCCGGTTCGCGATGAGGTGGTCGGGCCTGCCGGTCCGACTACAGCAACGCGCATGGATAAATTTACCGAAATCATGCTGGAAAAAACCGGCTTACTTGGCATGATCGGTAAGTCCGAGCGTGGGCCGGAAGCAATTGCCGCGATTAAAAAGCATAAAGCCGTTTATTTAATGGCGGTCGGCGGTGCGGCTTATCTGGTGTCAAAGGCGATTCGTCAGTCACGCGTCGTCGCTTTTGAAGACCTCGGCATGGAAGCGATTCACGAATTTGTTGTGGAAGATATGCCGGTTACGGTCGCTGTCGATAGCGAAGGTCACTCCGTGCATCAAACCGCCCCCAAGATCTGGCAGGCCAAGATCGGCAAGATTCCTGTTGCGCTTGAAAATTAGGCCGTAATGGATCACAAAGACTATTTTGATTGCACGAGATTGGATAATAATGCTTGAATTTATAAAAATGTACCCCACTGTATTTTGTAGTTACCAAGTGCAATTAAAATAAGTGCGCGGTTTCAGCTGAAAAATATTCTGAAACCGGAGCATATTGATTTGTGTTGACGCGTAATTGCAGTTATCTTACATAAAATGTTATTAAATAATAAGGAGAAAGCGGATGTCGAAAGGTCAAAATTTGCAGGATAATTTTTTAAATGCACTTAGAAAAGAGCACACCCCCGTTTCTATTTTTCTGGTTAACGGAATAAAGTTGCAGGGCAAAGTGGACTCGTTCGACCAGTACGTGGTTATGCTGAAAAATACCTCAAGCCAGATGGTTTATAAACATGCCATATCCACCATCGTACCGAGTAAAGCGGTAAAGATGCCTCTTGAGAATGAAGGCGTCGAAGAGTGATTCATTGTTCGCCGATGGAGAGTTGCATCAGCGAGGTAGATAAGTATTTTTTCATAATCACATTTGTGGGGTATTGAATTGTTTGATCGTCCCGAATCAGGTGAACGAGCCGTCCTCGTTCATCTGGCGCTTCGTTCCATGGATGAAGACCTTTTAGAATTAAAAGAATTAGCCAAGTCGGCAGGAACCGATCCTGTCTATGTCGTTACAGGCACTCGCAAAAAGCCTGATCCAAAATATTTTGTCGGTAAAGGGAAGCTTGAAGAGCTTAAAGGCATTATCGAAACCTATGCCGCCGACATTGTTCTGTTTAATCATCCGCTTTCACCCAGCCAAGAAAGAAATCTTGAAGGATTTTTGGGCGTTCGCGTGGTTGATAGAAATGGATTGATCCTCGATATTTTCGCCCAGCGTGCGCAAACCTTTGAAGGCAAATTACAGGTTGAGTTGGCGCAACTGCAACATTTATCAACCCGGCTGGTTCGCGGTTGGACGCATTTGGAACGCCAAAAAGGCGGTATCGGTCTGCGCGGACCCGGTGAGACCCAGCTGGAAACCGACCGGCGATTGTTGGGTTTACGCATCAAGCAAATACAACAGCGGCTGGATAAAGTCGATAAACAACGACATCAAGGGCGCAGCAAAAGAAAAAAGGCCGAAGTTCCCTCGGTTTCGCTGGTGGGCTACACCAATGCCGGCAAATCGACTTTGTTTAATAAGCTGACCGGCGCCGATATTTACGTAGCTGACCAGTTGTTTGCTACGCTGGACCCGACCTTGCGCAATTGTAAGTTGCCCAACAGCAGCGATATTGTTTTGGCCGATACCGTCGGATTTATCCGGCATTTGCCGCATGAACTGGTGGCGGCGTTTAAATCTACCTTGCAGGAAGCCAGCGAAGCGGATTTATTGTTGCATGTGATTGACGCCAGCAGCGAGGACAGGGCTGATACGATTTATCAGGTCAACCAGGTGCTTGAAGATATTAAAGCTAATGAAGTCAGGCAACTTGAAGTTTTTAATAAAATAGATTTGCTGGTTGACATTCAACCCCGGATTGAACGGGATGATGTCGGCAATCCGGTTCGGGTCTGGTTGTCCGCTGAAACCGGAGCCGGACTGGATCTGCTTTATCAGGCTCTGACCGAAATTTTTTCGAATACCAAAATCAAAAGAAAACTTCATCTGCAACCCGATCAAGGCGATATCAGGGCGAAATTATTCGCTTGCGCCCAAATAATCAGCGAGAAAACCGATGATTTCGGTGGCTGTGAATTAGTTGTCGAGATCGATACCAAGTATTTAGGTTTGTTGAAATCGGTTGAGATTGAAGAAAATTGAAGGCGCGTATTTACCCGGTAAAGGGTCAAAATAGGTTTTCTCAACAACGCGGCCGGATGCACGGAATCGTCAATTAATCCCTTGCGAATATCGGCATTGCGGAAGGGAACAAATTTACGGTGTTATCAGCTTCGACACTATTGGCACAATTTGTTATACTTTCGCGCTTAATTTCTTGTTATGTCGATGCTTTAAAGCCGGCAAAAAATATATTCGCACAGAGTCAGGAAACCCTGTCGTTACGCATTAACGACACACAGTCTATATAGGGATCAATGTCAAACTTCGCTAAAGAAATAATACCTGTCAATCTCGAAGACGAGATGAAGCAGTCCTATCTCGATTACGCCATGAGCGTTATCGTCGGTCGAGCCCTTCCGGATGTCAGAGACGGTCTAAAACCTGTGCATCGCCGTGTGTTATACGCAATGGGCGAGTTGGGCAATGATTGGAATAAACCTTATAAAAAATCGGCCCGTGTGGTCGGTGACGTAATCGGTAAATATCATCCTCATGGCGATACCGCGGTTTACGACACCATGGTACGGATGGCGCAGAATTTTTCGATGCGCTATATGCTGATCGACGGGCAGGGCAATTTCGGTTCGGTTGATGGCGATTCGCCCGCTGCGATGCGTTATACCGAAGTGCGTATGTCTAAAATCGCTCATGAATTGATGGCCGATCTGGACAAGGAAACAGTTGATTTTGCACCCAACTATGACGAGTCGGAGTCCGAGCCTACAGTATTGCCGACACGGGTGCCGACTTTGCTGATTAACGGCTCGTCCGGTATTGCCGTCGGTATGGCGACCAATATTCCGCCGCACAACTTATCCGAAGTGATTAGCGCCTGTCTGGCGATGATTGACCAACCTGATTTAACCGTTCATGAGCTGATGGCTCATGTTCCCGGCCCTGATTTCCCTACGGCGGCGATTATTAACGGCGCTTCCGGTATTTACAACGCTTATACCACCGGGCGCGGCAAAATTTATTTACGCGCGCGTTGTCATTTTGAAGACATCGGCGACAGCAGTCGGCAAGCGATTATCACGACCGAATTACCGTATCAGGTCAATAAAGCCAGATTGCTGGAGAAAATTGCCGAGTTGGTTAAGGAAGGTAAGCTTGAAGGTATTTCCGGCTTGCGTGACGAATCGGATAAAGACGGCATGCGTATGGTGATTGAGTTGCGTCGCGGTGAAATGCCTGAAGTGGTGTTAAACAACCTGTATAAGCAAACCCAATTCCAGACCGTGTTCGGTATCAATATGGTGGCTTTGTTGGATGGGCGTCCACATTGCATGAATCTTCGGGAAATCATTAGCGCTTTTATTAATCACCGGCGTGAAATTGTTACCCGCAGAACGATTTATAATTTGCGCAAAGCCAGGGAAAGGGCGCACATCCTAGAAGGACTTGCGGTCGCTTTAGCCAATATCGATGAAATGATTGCGTTGATTAAAGCGGCTGCTACACCGGCAGATGCTAAAGTCGGCTTGTTGGAGAAAAGCTGGGATGCCGGATTGGTTTCAGCCTTGTTGGACCGCGCCGACGCGGATCGTTCAAGACCGGATGATTTGCCGGTAGAGTTCGGCATTCATGGCGGAATTTACCGTTTATCCGAAACCCAGGCTCAGGCCATCCTTGAGTTGCGCCTGCATCGTTTAACCGGTCTGGAGCAGGACAAGATCGTTAATGAATACAAGCAATTGCTGGAGCAGATTGACGAATACCTGTTTATTCTGGGCAGCGATGTGCGGTTGATGGAAATTATCAGGGAAGAGTTGGTGGTCATCAAGGAGCAGTATTCCGACGAGCGGCGCACCGAAATTTTACAAAATCATTCGGATTTGTCCGATGAAGACCTGATTACCGAAGAAGATATGGTCGTGACCATGTCGCATGAAGGTTATGTCAAATCTCAGCCGCTCAGCGATTACAAAGCACAAAGGCGCGGCGGACGCGGTAAATCGGCGACAGCCACGAAAGAACTGGACTATGTCGATAAGCTGATTGTGGCTAATACCCACGATATTATTTTATGCTTTTCTTCATTGGGCAAGGTTTACTGGCTTAAAGTCTATCAATTGCCGGTTGCCAGTCGTGCGGCCCGAGGCAAGCCTTTCGTTAATTTATTGCCGCTGGAGCAAGGCGAAAAAATTAATGCGATGTTGCCGATACGCGAATTCAGCGACACTAAATTCATTTTTATGGCGACATCGGCGGGTACCGTTAAAAAAACGCCGTTAAAAGAATTCGAGCGTCAACGCACCAACGGCAAAATCGCCATTGATTTAAGAGAAGACGATACGCTGGTCGGCGTTGCGGTGACTGACGGTCATCAAAATGTACTGTTGTTTAGCAGTACCGGTAAGGCAGTCTGCTTTAATGAAGAAGATGTGCGCTCGATGGGCAGGACGGCGTCCGGCGTGCGTGGAATTCGTTTACAGGAAGGACAAAAAGTGATTTCGCTGATTATCGCAAGCGAAGGCACGGTACTGAATATCACAGAAAACGGCTACGGCAAGCGTACCAAGCTGGAAGAGTTTACTTGTCATAAACGCGGCGGACAGGGCCTGATTGCGATACAAACATCCGCGCGTAACGGAGCGGTGGTTGGCGCGGTGCTGGTCAACGATCATGATGAAATCATGCTGATTACCGATGGCGGCACTTTGGTTCGCACCCGAGTTGACGGCATTTCAGTGGTCGGCAGAAATACCCAGGGCGTAACGATTATCCGCCTGGATAAGAAAGAAAAAGTGATTGGCGTTGATCGGATCGAAGGCTTGGTGGGGGTGGACGATGCCGATGATGAACTTTTAGAGGATGCCGAATTAGAGCAGAGCGCATCGGAACAAACAACAAATGACGATAGTGAATCAGGAGAAGAATCGTAATGTCCAGAGTTTATAATTTTAGCGCAGGTCCGTCCGCATTCCCGGAATCGGTATTGCTGCAAGCGCAGCAAGAAATGTTGGAATGGCGCGATAGTGGTATGTCGGTCATGGAAATGAGCCATCGCGGCAAGCATTTCTCATTGATTGCCGAAGAGCTGGAAAGCGATTTGAGGGCGCTATTGGCGGTTCCCGATAACTATAAGGTTTTGTTTCTGCAAGGCGGCGCATCGGGACAGTTTTCGTTGATACCGCAAAATATCCTGAACGGCAAAACCAAAGCTTGTTACTTGAATACCGGCGCTTGGTCGGAAAAAGCCATCAAGGATGCCGGGGCTTATTGCGATGTAGTGGTCAGCGCCAGTTCGGAGAATACCAAATTTACTACGATTCCCGATGCTTCAGGCTGGGCAATCGATAGTGACGCGGCTTATTTGCACTATACCTCGAATGAAACTATCCACGGCGTGGAATTCCAGTCTTGCCCGGATAGCAAGGGCTTGCCGCTGGTGTCGGATATGTCGTCGAATATTTTATCGCGCAAGATCGATGTCAGTCAGTACGGTCTAATCTATGCCGGAACTCAAAAAAATATGGGGCCTGCCGGTGTTACTGTGGTCATAGTGCGGGACGATTTAGTCGGACATGCGCCTAAAACGGTGCCACCGGTTTTTAATTATGCCGAGCAGGCAAAAAATCAATCCATGTTGAATACACCGGCGACTTATAGCTGGTATTTATGCGGCTTGGTGCTGAAATGGTTAAAAGCGCAAGGCGGTGTTGAAGGCATTGAACAACGCAATATCGCTAAAGCGGCGAAACTGTATCAGGCTATCGATCAGTCGGCGTTGTATTCCAATCCGGTGGAAATCGCTTCCCGTTCGCGGATGAACGTACCGTTTATTTTAGCTGACGAAAGCCTGGATAAGCCGTTTTTGGCGGCTGCGGAGGCCAATGGTTTGTTTGAACTGAAAGGTCATCGTTCGGTCGGCGGCATGCGGGCAAGTATTTATAACGCAATGCCGGAGGCCGGTGTACAGGCCTTGATTGATTTTATGGCTGAATTCGAACGTAGCCATTAATCGAAAACCGTAATTACTCAGTCATTAAATACAAGAAATACAAGGGAACGCTGATGCATAGGATAAGCGCAGATAATTTGAGAAAAATCTTGTTTTATCTTAATTATCGGCGTTCCATTTTTCTGGTTGTTGAGTCGCTACCGAAAACCTAATATTTTGAGTCAGGCCGCCATGTCATCCATCATTCCCCTTTCTGAATTAAGAGAAAAAATCGATGCAATCGATAAGCAGATTCTGCAATTGATGAATCAGCGTGCGTCTTATGCGATGGAAGTTGCCAAGACTAAGATTGCGCAGGGTGAACAAGGCACATTTTACCGGCCGGATCGCGAGTCATTGGTATTGCGGCGCATTAAAGACTTGAATGAAGGGCCTTTATCCGACGATACCGCGGCTCATTTTTTTAGAGAATTGATGTCGGCGTGTTTGGCCTTGGAAAAGCCGCTGGATGTGGCTTTTTTGGGACCTGAAGGGACTTTCACTCAGCAAGCCGCGATCAAGCATTTCGGCTCTGCGGTCAAAACAGTACCGGCCGCTACGATTAACGATATTTTTAACCGGGTGGAAAACGGCAGTTGCCAGTTTGGTGTTGTGCCGGTCGAAAACTCCACCGAGGGTGTCATCAGTCATACGCTGGACCGATTTTTGAATTCGCCGCTAAAAATATGCGGCGAAGTTGAAATCAGGGTGCATCAAAACTTGTTGGGATTGGTGGATAGCCTGGATGAAGTGACCGAAGTTTTCTCTCATCAGCAATCGCTGGCGCAGTGTCGGCAATGGTTGGATAACCATTTGCCGAATGCGAAGCGGACTGCGGTCAATAGCAACACCGAAGCTGCAAAGTTGGCATCCGCCAATAAACAGACCGTTGCGATAGCGGGTATTGTTGCCGCTGAAATTTACCGGCTCAATGTCATTGAAAAAAATATCGAAGACGAGCCCAATAATACCACTCGCTTTATCATTATCGGCCGGCAAAGTTCCGCTTCCACAGGTAACGATAAAACCTCGCTGGTTGTCTCTACGGGTAATCAGCCCGGTGCGTTGCACAGAATACTTGAGCCGTTCGCAAGGTTTAATATCGATATGGTGCATATTGAATCCAGACCGTCCCGCCAGGGCTTATGGGATTATGTGTTTTTTATCGATATTGAAGGTCATAGCGAAAATGAAGATGTCGCTAAGGCGCTGGCTATATTAGATGGCAACGTTAACATGCTTAAGCTTTTAGGGTCTTATCCTAAAGCCGTGCTTTAATTTTTATAAGTGAAGACGGGGTTAAACCGGGCTTTTTTAGCTGCGATTATTGTCTTTGCGTTCTATTTTTCCGGCTCCTGAGTAGCTACCACTTTCGCCTAAATGCCACCCATGAATAACAGCGATAATATTTACACCCTTGCCGTGCCCGGCGTGCAAAAGCTTATTCCCTATACACCTGGCAAACCGATTGAAGAACTTGAACGTGAACTGGGGCTGTCTCACATCATCAAGCTTGCCTCCAATGAAAATCCTTTAGGGCCCGGAAAAAAAGCATTGGCCGCTATAGAAACAGCTTTGAAGGATTTGGCTTTGTATCCTGACGGCAATGGTTTTAATCTAAAGCTCGCGTTAGCTAATAAATACGCTGTCGATATGAGCCAAATTACCTTGGGCAATGGTTCCAATGAAATTCTGGAACTGGTGGCTAGGGCGTTTTTGACACCGGGTCTTGAGGTTGTTTTTTCGCAGCATGCGTTTGCCGTATATCCGATAGTGACTCAAGCGGTTGGCGCAACGGCAGTTGTTGCGCCTGCTTTAAATTACGGGCACGATCTGGACGCCATGCTGGAACGGGTTACCGACAACACACGGCTGGTTTTTATAGCGAACCCCAATAATCCTACCGGCACCTTGTTGTCTCCTGCCGATTTGGAAGCCTTTATTCAGGCGTTGCCGGACACTTGCGTGTGTGTGCTGGATGAGGCTTATTGCGAGTTCGTCGGCGACGGTAGTGCCGATAAATCGATTGCTTGGCTGAACTTATACCCGAATTTATTAATTACCCGCACCTTTTCCAAAGCCTACGGTCTGGCCGGTTTACGTGTCGGATACGGCTTGTCCGGTCCTCAGTTGGCCGACATCCTGAATCGGGTGCGTCAGCCTTTTAATAATAATATGCTGGCGTTAGCCGCCGCAGAAGCGGCATTGTCGGATACGGAGCATTTGCAAAACACGATTGAGGTTAATGCCCAAGGCATGAAATTTATAACCGAGGGCTTTAAAAATCTGGGGCTGGAATGGATTCCATCGGCAGGTAATTTCGTATTGGTCGATCTAAAGCAACCTGCTATGCCGGTTTATGAGGCATTATTGCGCAAAGGCGTTATCGTCAGACCGGTGGGCGTCTATGAATTACCTAACCATTTACGCATTACCATCGGGACGCAGGCGGAAAATCAGCTGTTTCTGCAGGCCTTAACCGAGGTTTTATCTGGCAATGTTTAACCGGCTTTGTATTATCGGCGTCGGTTTAATTGGCGGCTCCATTGCCCGCGCAACCAGGTTGCATGGTTTATGCGATAACATCGTCGGATATGGCCGCCAACTGGATGAACAAAATCTGCAAACGGCTAAAGGCCTAGGCGTTATTGACGATTATTCCTTGGAGCTGGCGGAAGCCGTTCAAGGTTCCGATTGCGTGGTGATTGCCACGCCGGTTGCGAGTATCGAAAGCATTTTTGCCCTGCTTAAGCCGTTGTGGTCGGATAGCGCGGTTTATACCGATGTCGGTAGCACCAAGGGCAGCGTTATTGCCGCAGCGGAGCGGGTATTCGGTGTGGTGCCGGATAATCTGGTTCCCGCTCATCCTATTGCCGGTGCGGAACAAAGCGGCGTGACGGCATCGGTCGATAATTTGTTCGTGAATAAACGCTTGATTATCACTCCGCTCGACAATACCCGGCCGGAAGCCGTGCAAAGAATTCAGGAGTTTTGGGAGCAGTTGGGATCGCTGGTTTCAGTGATGGAGGTCAGTCATCATGACGGCGTGTTGGCGGCAACCAGTCATTTGCCGCATATTCTGGCTTTTGCTTTGGTCGATATGCTCGGTCATAAAGACGAGCAGAGTGAGATTTTTAAATACGCAGCCGGCGGCTTTAAGGATTTTACCCGGATTGCTTCGAGCGACCCCGTTATGTGGCGGGATATTTGTTCGGCCAATAAAGATGAAATCATCCCTTTAATTGAGCAGTTAAAGGGAGAATTGGATAAAATACAATGTTTGCTGGAAACTAACGATAGTCAACAGCTTTTTGAAACCTTTACGTATGCCAGAAACGCACGGCAACGCTTTCTTGACCAGTTCAATAATAATTAATATGTCAAAATCAATCACATTTCAGGTTCAACCCGGCGGTAAATTACAAGGCGAGGCACGTGTGCCCGGCGATAAATCCATGTCGCACCGATCAATCATGCTGGGTTCACTGGCCGAAGGCGTGACTCATGTAAAAGGCTTTTTGGAAGCGGAGGATGCTTTGGCGACTTTGCAGGCTTTTCGCGATATGGGGGTTGAAATCGAAGGTCCGGTCAATGGCGAATTAACCATACACGGCGTCGGCAAGCACGGCTTAAAAGCGCCTAAAAACGATTTGTATCTGGGCAATTCAGGTACCTCCATGCGCTTGCTGAGCGGTTTATTGGCGGGACAGGCGTTCAACTCGGTTCTAACCGGCGATAAATCACTATCCGGCAGACCGATGAAGCGAGTCACCGATCCGCTGGCAACAATGGGCGCCGACATAAAAACGACGGAACGCGGCACAGCGCCGCTGCATATCACCGGCAGGGCAGGGCAATTGACCGGTATTGATTACGCGATGCCGATAGCCAGCGCTCAGGTTAAATCCTGTTTGTTATTGGCGGGCATGTACGCGCAAGGCGTAACCCGAGTTACCGAACCGGCGCCTACCCGCGACCATACCGAACGCATGTTGACCGGTTTTAATTATCCGGTGAAGCAAGACGGCAATAAAGTCAGTATTACCGCCGAAGGCAGCTTAACAGCGGCCGATATTGATGTGCCCAGCGATATTTCATCGGCGGCATTTTTCTTGGTTGGCGCGTCGATTGCGCCGGGTTCAGATCTGCTGTTGAAACACGTTGGTATTAATCCTACCCGGACCGGAGTCATCGACATTCTCAGGTTGATGGGCGCCAACATCGAAGTGCTTAACGAGCGCACTGTCGGCGGCGAGCCGGTAGCCGATTTGCATGTTGTTTACAGTCCTCTTAAAGGCATAGATATTCCAGAGCATCTGGTGCCGCTGGCTATTGACGAGTTTCCGGTGCTGTTTGTCGCTGCGGCTTGCGCAGACGGCCAAACCCGGTTAACCGGTGCGGAAGAACTTAGAGTCAAAGAATCGGATCGCATTCAAGTGATGGCGGACGGTTTGCAAATCTTGGGCGTCGATGCTCAATCAACCGAAGACGGCATGATTATTCAAGGCGGCTCGATAGGCGGTGGCGAAGTTATATCGCATGGCGATCACCGCATTGCGATGTCGTTTTCAATCGCCGGATTACGCGCTACCGCGCCTATTATTATTCATGATTGCGAAAACGTGAATACCTCGTTCCCTGAATTTAGAGACTTGGCCAAGCGCTTGGGTCTTGATCTGGTTTGCAGGGAAAGTTAATGAGTGTTCCGGTATTGGCTATCGATGGTCCTAGCGGTGCCGGAAAGGGCACGGTTAGCCGGGCAGTAGCGAAAAAGCTGGGCTGGCATTATTTGGATAGCGGCTCTATCTATCGGTCATTGGCAATTGCTGCGTTAAAAAAACATGCCGATTTGGAAAACGAAGCCCTCATTGTCGATATAGCTCAATCGATTGCACTTGAGTTTGATTGCAACGATGAATTGGTAGTCAGGCTGGACGGCGAGGATATTACTTCCCAGTTAGCTCTTGAAAGCACCGGCAATGCGGCTTCTATTGTTGCAGCGCTACCTGAAGTCAGACGTGTTTTATTGCAAAAACAGAAAGATTTTAAACGCTTCCCCGGTCTCGTTGCAGACGGTCGAGATATGGGAACGGTGGTTTTTCCTGAAGCTGAAAACAAAGTGTTCTTAACCGCCAGCGCGGCCGAAAGAGCCAATAGGCGATATAAACAGTTGATAGAAAAAGGGATTGATGCTAACCTAGTGCAGATAATAAATGAGATAGAAGAGCGTGATCGTCGGGATATGGAGCGTCAAACCGCGCCGCTGACTATGGCGAACGATGCGCTTTATATCGATTCTTCGGATATGACCTTAGCATCTGTTATTGAAGAAGTACTGAATTTAATCCGCTGAGGATTTCTTACGTGGCCACCTCAAAATGGTTTGAGTGTGGTTTTTTATTTTAACTTTGATAAAGAAAAGGCTTGTTCGTGTTTCGACAGGCTTGGGAATGGAAAATGAGCGAAAGCTTTGCTGAATTATTTGAAGAAAGTTTAATCAAGACAGAAATGCGTCCTGGTGCCATGTTAATGGGTACGGTTGTTGATATCGAAAACGATATGATCATCGTCAGCACCCATTCAAAATCGGAAGGTGTCATTCCAAAATGGCAGTTTCTAAATAACGATGGCGAATTAGAAGTTGCCATTGGCGACGAAGTCGAGGTTGCCCTTGATTTATTTGAAGACGGCTTAGGTGCTACACTTCTTTCTCGTGATAAAGCGAAGAAAAACAAAGCTTGGTCCGAACTTGAGCATGCTTTTGAAAAAGAAGCCACTATTGTCGGTCGTATTACCGGTAAAGTTCGCGGCGGTTTTACTGTGGCTGTTGGCGCTTTACGTGCTTTCTTGCCGGGCTCGTTGGTTGATGTTCGCCCAATCAGAGACACGACTTTCCTGGAAAATCGTGATCTGGAATTCAAAGTTATAAAAATCGATCAAAAACGTAACAACGTGGTTCTGTCTCGTCGTGCTGTTGTCGAAAAAGAATACAGTGCAGAAAGAGAAGAATTGCTGAAAACGCTGGAAGAAGGCGCAGTGGTTACCGGTGTGGTTAAAAACCTGACCGATTACGGCGCATTTATCGATCTTGGCGGTATTGACGGTCTGTTACACATCACCGATATGGCCTGGAGACGTGTGCGTCATCCGTCCGAGTGTGTAGAAATCGGTCAAGAAATTAAAGTTAAAGTCCTGAAATACGACAAAGACAAAAACCGTGTTTCATTAGGTATGAAGCAAATGGGTGAAGATCCATGGCAAAACATCGCCCGTCGTTACCCGGCCGGCACCCGCGTATTCGGTAAAGTCAATAACCTGACCGATTACGGTTGCTTTGTTGAAATCGAAGAAGGCGTAGAAGGTTTGGTTCACGTTTCCGAAATGGATTGGACCAACAAAAACGTTAATCCTTCCAAGCTCGTTCAATTGGGCGATGAAGTTGAAGTGATGGTTCTGGAAATCGACGAAGATCGTCGTCGTATTTCTTTAGGCATGAAGCAATGTAAAACCAATCCTTGGGATGAGTTTGCCGCAACACATAACAAAGGCGACAAAATCTCAGGAAAAATCAAGTCAATCACCGATTTTGGTATTTTCATCGGCCTGGATGGCGGTATTGACGGTTTGGTTCATATGTCCGATATTTCTTGGGCGGATGAAGGTGAAGCTTCGGTTCGAGACTTCAAGAAAGGCGATGAACTGGAGACTGTTATTTTAGCGGTTGATTCCGAGCGTGAACGCATCTCTTTAGGTATTAAACAACTTGAACAAGATCCATTCCAAAACTTCCTGGCTACTCATGAAAAAGGCAGTTTGGTAAAAGGAACCGTTAAAGAAGTTGATGCTAAAGGTGCGGTTGTCACTTTAGCGGACCATGTTGAAGGCTACTTACGTGCTTCTGAAATTCAACGCGACCGTGTTGAAGACGCCAGAACTTTGTTAAAAGAAGGCGACAAGCTTGAGGCCAAGTTCATTGGCGTCGACAAGAAAAGTAAATCAATTTCTCTATCTATTAAAGCTAAAGATACTGACGATGAGTCTCATTCTATTAAAGATCATTCTCAGCAATCAGTTGGCGCAGCTACACCTACTTTTGCCGATATCTTTAAGCAAATGGAAAAATAAAAATCATGAAAGGGCATGCATAAGTTGCATGTCCTTTTAATTTTATTTGTTTTCGCAGGATAGAATGTGACAAAATCAGAATTAATTGAAGCACTTGCCAAGCATCAACCGCATTTGGCGCAGAAAGATGTAGAGATAGCGGTAAAATGCATCATTGAACAAATGAATCAGGCGTTATCTTCCGGTGAGAGAATCGAGATTAGAGGTTTTGGTAGTTTTTCGCTACATTTGCGTCCTCCTCGTATGGGGCGCAACCCTAAAACAGGTGAATCTGTAGCATTGTCAAAAAAACATGTACCGCATTTTAAGCCGGGCAAGGAGCTTCGCGATCGAGTGGATGCTTCACGGGAAAAATGTAAGATAGTCGATTAATTGTTAGCTGAAGCTCTGCAAAATCCAGTTGCAGAGCTTCGATGCTTTAAAAAGCGGTCCCCCTCCCTCCTTTTATCCCCTTTCACTTTCCTGTTTTTGTTCGATCAATACCAAGTATTGAATCGTAATAATGGGTACCCACTCTGCTCATTTTTCAGGCTAAGCTATATCCCATAACAGTCAATGGTATGTGCTCTGACTCTTAAATATTAGCATGTCGAAAGCATCCAAGAATGTTATACAACCGAGATTTTGAACTTTAATCTTTTTACGAAGTCTAACCTGAACAGGTTGATTGGCAGAAAATAAAAGCTAAGAGCGTTAATATTTAAAAGAACTTTTGCTGGAGATCGCTTAATAACCACCAACTAAAGACAGTGGTTATTAAGCGTGTAAGGCTGAAAACGAGGCTTAGACGATGCGCGTCAGAAATTTACGCTGATGCTAAGGTTATTGCGTTGAAGTCGATCCAGGTAAAGTCTTCTTGAATATCAAGGCCAAAATCTAAAATCATGTCATCTTCTTCATCATGATGCCAGTTCAATAAAACACTATTTGGATGATTTTTAGCGTATTCGTTCAATAATTCGAACATACTGTAAAAAATTTTAGTGCTGACGCTGTTGAAATAAGTGAGTTGAAAATTGAATTCAATCGTATCGCCGCTGAGTGATTTCAAATGGCTTTGCAATTGCCGAAGGATAGGACGGAAAAATTCAACACCGTTTTCAGGGTACGCTTCACCGGACATGCTCAAGGTATTGCGTGAAAATTTAAAGTTGATTTCAGGTGTATCGCTAGTGGCTGGAATATATAAGTCAGTCATAATCGCTCCTTAAATAGTAGCTTTGAGGTAAAAGCAAGAAAGTTCATTTTCATAACCTATAACATCTCTAAAAGCGTATTCGATAGGTTCGATTGAATCTCTTGCCAGTGTTAAGAATCCAAGACCCGCACCTTTGCTAATGGTATCGTCACTGTGCTGATCGTTTTTCAATTGCGCCCGGTAAGCTTGTTTGATTTCTTCAATGCTCATTTTCAGGATCGGCTCAATTTTGTCGCGTATACGGTTTTCATGCTGTTTTTGAATAAAGTTGGCGCAAATAAGAAAATATTTATCTTCTTTCTTGCTGACAATAATCGAGCCTTCCTTAGTATCGATAGACTCATGCATGCTCGGCGAGTAATGCATCGCATTTTGGACCATTTCAATAAACGTAGAGAAGACCTTACGGGATCTGGCGCCTTTTTCGTCCTGAATTTGCAGTTTTTGTTTCAAAGACTCACTCATCGTGGTGATGACGTTTTGTGAAAGAATACCGCTGTAATAAAAAACAATTCCGTTCGCATCGGCTTCTTCGCGAAAAACGGTAAATAAATCGATAAGCATAAAATTTTCCGGTTAATTAAAATCTGAATCCCATCAAGCAGACATCGTCGCGCCGCCGTTGCTTGCCCTGATAGTCATAATAAGTTTGCATAATGATAGATTCCTGCTCAAGCATGGGTTTGAGATAAATGTCCTTAAGCAGAGCCGAAAAACGTTTTTTACCGAAAGCGATTTTTTTCAAGCCGCCGATCTGATCGATGAGACCGTCAGTGGTCAGATAAAGACACATCGCTTTGCTTAAACTCAGCTGTTGATTGGTCCATTGATAATCCATCGGTGTATCGACATAGCCTACGCCCTTGCGATCCGGTTCCAATAAATTAACATCGGTTGAGGCATTGTCTATATAAAATAACGGTGTTTTAGCGCCCGCATAAACGAGCGTGTTGTTTTGCGTATTGACCCAACAGAAAGCCGTGTCCATTCCGTCGTCGGATTGTCCGCCCTGTGCCGGAGAAAATTTATCGGTCTCAACGCCGGTTTCAGTTATCTGGCCCAGCGCCAGCTTGACTTTTTTATTCATGATCGCCAGCGCACCGGCAGGGTCGTAACGATTATCTTCGAGCAGAATATGATCCAGAAAAGAAGCCATGATCAATGTCATAAAAGCGCCGGGAACGCCATGTCCGGTGCAGTCGATCAAGGCGAGAAAGAAGCCGTCTTCGAATTTTTTACAAAAATAATAATCGCCGCCCACTTTGTCCCGCGGTTCCCAGTGCATGAAATAGTCCTGCAAGACGCTACTCATGCTTTCTTTTGACGAACGCAGAAAGGATTGTTGGATAACGCTTGCATAATTAATGCTTTCCGTTACTAACCTATTTTTTTCCGCTTGTAAGAAAGAAACCACCTTGACCAAGTCTTCACCGCTACCCAGCCCCAGATAATCGCCGTTTTCATCGGTAATAATAAATCCGTCGTTCAGCGTCTTACGACCGGCGCCCAACACCTTAAAACTGAGCGCTTGAATACTCATGTTTTGATCGACAACAAGCGGCTCTTTGTCCATGAAGGCAATGCAGCTTTTTCGGTCGAATAAATCATGATGGAAAGGTTTGGCCATGCCTTCCATAAAAAAATTACGGCTAATCAAGCCAATCGGTTTGTTATCTTCTATGACCGCGATAGAAATCAGGTCGGCATGTCCTTCCAACAGCTTGCTGACTTCATGATTGGTTTGCCCCGGCGAAACCGAAGGACAGATTTTTAATAGACTACCGGCAATGTATTCCGCTTCAATTTCGGAAAGTCCCGCTCTCGATTTATTTAATAAGGATTGATCTAACATTGATTTGCCTGCATGTTTAAAATGCGGCAAGAGTAGATGACATTCATTACAAAGTGATGAATCAGCGCATTGCGATTGTTTTTTCGATAAAAAGTGCTGAATATTTCACATTTTTAACTTATTTATTATGTCATATGCTTTAGCTGGAAGCTTAAATACAATGTGCAAAATGTCAGAAAAGTGTGTTGGTATGCGGGCATTTAAACTGCATTTAAAGCGTTAGTGCATCGGATAAAGTAAGCTGTAAAAATAAATCGAACGCAGAGGACGCGGATGGTTATGATGACCCCGTTCATTCCTCTGTATTAACTATCAGAGCCATCTGCGTTCTATTTTTGGTTAAGACATTCATTAAGAAGTTGGAAGTTGCCAAGCACCGTTCAAGAAACCGGCTTAAAATAATTCACGGTTGTAATGACGATATAACCCGCTACAAAAACGGCTAATAGCCATTGGGCTGCATCGCCATAGATGACGCAGATAATGATCACCAAGGTTCCGATTATCCAGGTCCATTTAAGTTTATTTCCTTTCTCAACAAAACGTTTTAGTTCTAGTTCATCTTCGTTGAGATTATTAACGCAGCCGTTTTTATTCATTTTTAGCACCACAATTAATAGTAAAAATCATATTTTTTCATTTTGCCAAATAAAGGACAAGTATCAACTATCAGCGCTTTTTATCGCTTATCGCTCTATTAAAACCCCGGAAAATCGGACAAGGGGAGGGCAATCAAAGTAACAATAATGATCGGTTTTCCGATCATCGGTACACATGCGCATCAACTTAAGGTATAAGGTGGTTCCGATCAAAAGCCAGTCCATGCCGCACATGTTTATCCGCCACAAGATCTCACCCTAAAAAATCAGTAAATGGATAACAACCGAGTCCGATAAACGATGTTAATTATAGACGCATTAACTCAATCTTTGGCCGCAATCAGCACCCAGCGTTTACGCGCGACGCTGATTATATTGGCAATGAGCATCGGCATCGCCTCGGTGTCGGTGTTGACGGCCTTGGGCGAAAGCGCCCGCCGTTATGTGGTAAATGAGTTTGAAGCTTTAGGTACGCATCTGGTTATCGTATTGCCGGGGCGCACCGAAACGACAGGCGGTGCGCCGCCGATATTCGGCGAAACACCCAGGGATTTAACTTTGGATGATGCCGAAGCATTATTTCGCAGTCATCACATTGCCGCTATCGCACCGTTGACTATCGGTTCCGCGCCGGCTTCTTCGCAAGGGCTGGAGCGCGAAACCAATATCGTCGGTTCAACCGCCGCTTTACGGCGGGTGCGCCGCTTGACCGTGGCGCAGGGCCGTTTTCTGCCTCAAGCCGAAGTTAACAAAACGATGTCGGTGTGCGTGATCGGCCAAACCATACGAGAACAATTGTTCGCCAATCAACCGGCACTGGGGCAATGGTTACGCATTAATGACCGGCGCTTTAGGGTGATCGGCGTGTTGGCATCGGAAGGGCAATCGGTCGGCATCGATTTTGACGAAATCGTGATTATTCCGGTGGCTTCCGCGCAAGCTTTGTTTGATACCCACTCCTTATTTCGGGTTCTGGTTGAAGCCAAATCCAAGCCGGACATGTACAAAGCCGTCGATGAAATCAAAAGCATCATTAAAGCGCGCCATGAAGGCGAAGACGATGTGACCTTGATTACCCAGGACAGCGTAGTCAGCACCTTCGATAAAATATTGACCGCGTTGACCCTGACCGTAGCCGGCATCGCCGGAATCAGCCTGGCGGTGGCGGGCGTGTTGGTGATGAATGTGATGCTGGTCAGCGTGACCCAACGCAGCGCCGAGGTCGGCTTGCTGAAAGCATTGGGCGCGACCAAACGGCAGCTGTTGTGGCTGTTTCTAACCGAAGCGGCGATGTTGTCGCTGGCCGGAGCTGTGTTGGGGGTGATGCTGGGTTATATAACGCTTGGGGTTTTGCAGGTTTTGTACCCGGATTTTCCGTTGCAATTGCCGGCTTGGGCATTACTTGCCGCGTTGACCGTGTCGTTATTTACCGGCCTGCTGTTCGGCGTGTTACCGGCTCGAAAAGCGGCCGCTCTCGATCCCGTGAAAGCATTGGCGAAACGTTAAAATATGCGCTATTCCGATCTTATTTTATTATCCTACCGGACGCTTATCAGTCACAAACTGCGTTCGTCGCTGACCGCGTTGGGGCTGATTATCGGCATCGCCGCAGTCGTCGTGTTAACTTCCATAGGCCGCGGTATTCATACCTTTGTGCTGGCGGAGTTTACCCAATTCGGCACTAATCTGGTGGGCATTCATCCCGGTAAAACCACCACTTTCGGCTTGTCGGGCGCAACGATAAGTACGGTCCGGCCTTTGGTTATCGCCGATGCGCTCAGTTTAAGCAAACTGGAAAATATTGTTGCCGTATCGCCGTTGGTGCAAGGCAATGCGCGTGTTGAAGCCGAGGCAAAGCAGCGGCGCAGCAATGTACTGGGCGTCGGTTCCGCTGTGCCGACAATTTGGAGAATCAAGGTTATCAATGGGCGTTTTTTGCCGGAAGGCGAACAAAGCAATCCACGCGCCTTTGCGGTCTTAGGCCATAAATTGGCGAGCGAATTGTTCGGCGCTGCCAGCCCGTTGGGGCAGCGGGTCAGAATCGGCAGTGACCGTTTTCGGGTTATCGGGGTCATGGAAAAAAAAGGCCAGATGGTCGGTTTCGACATGGACGACACGATTTACATTCCGGCTGTGAAAGCATTGGAATTGTTTAACCGGGAAAGCCTGATGGAAATAGATCTGCTTTATAAAAACAATACTTCGGTTGAAAACCTACAAAACGCCATCAAGCGCAAGTTGATAGCCCGGCACGGCAGGGAAGATTTTACGATTATCACCCAAAACCAGATGCTGAAAAGCATGGATTCCATTTTGAATATTTTGACCTTGGCGGTAGCGGCGTTGGGCAGTATTTCCTTATTGGTCGGTTCGGTCGGCATATTAACCATCATGACCATTGCCGTGTCCGAACGCATCTCGGAAATCGGCTTGTTACGCGCGATAGGCGCGGAACGCAGAAGCATTTTCCAGTTGTTTTTATGCGAGGCCTTGGCGCTAAGCGGCGCGGGCGGACTTTGCGGCGTGTTATTGGGCGTAACACTCGTTTGGATATTGGATGCGGCGTTGCCCGCCTTACCGGTAGAATTGGCTTGGGCCTATATCGCCGCGGCTTTTATGGTCTCATTGTTGATCGGCGTAGCGGCCGGAGTCGCTCCGGCGATCAAAGCCGCCCGGTTGGAACCGCTCGAAGCGTTGCGGGCGGAATGATTTATTGTGAGTTATCTTAACAGCGCGTCAACATCAACGATTTTCGGTCACTTAAATTTAATATGACTTTACCCGGCAAAAAAACACTCATTACCGTCATCGGCTTTGCGCTGATCGTTGCGGCTTATTTTTTTACTCAACAGCCGAAATTCGTTGAGGTTGAAATCGTCAGCCTTGAACAAGGCGATGTGAGGGCGACGGTATCGAATACCCGCGTCGGCACGGTTAAAGCCTGCCGACGCGCTTATCTTGCCCCGGCGACAGGCGGGCAAGTGGCTACTTTGCATGTCAAGGAAGGCGACGTCGTTAAACAAAATCAGTTGCTGCTGGAGATATGGAATAAGGATCTGAAAGCGCAGGTCGTCTTGCAGGATGCTCAAATCAGGGCTAACCGGGCATCGGCCGAGCAAGCCTGTCAACTTGGCGCCGGGGCTGAGCGCGAAGCCGATCGCTTGTTGCGCTTGCAAAAATTCGATCATCTCGTTTCTGAAGAACAAGTCGATATTAAAGCAACCGGCGCCCGAGCCCAGCGCGCTTCTTGCCATGCCGCCGCCGAGGCTATTGCGGTTAGTCAAGCCAATCGCGACGCGGTTCAAGCCGCTGTTGAGCGCACTTTGATTGTCGCGCCTTTCGATGGCACCGTGGCTGAAATCAATGCCGAACTGGGCGAGTTCATCACGCCGTCGCCGCCCGGCATTCCGACTTTACCCGCTATCGATTTGTTGGATGTCAGTTGTTTGTATGTATCCGCGCCGATTGATGAAGTCGATGCGCCGCAGATTAAAACCGGCATGAGCGCCTGCGTATCGCTGGATGCATTTCCTGAAAAACGCTGCTCCGGTACGGTAAGCCGTATCGCTCCTTATGTACTGGAAAAAGAAAAGCAGGCGCGCACCGTCGAAGTTGAAGTTAAATTAACCGACCCGAAAGATCTTAAAGGCTTGCTGCCCGGCTACAGCGCGGATATTGAAATCTTGTTGGCCGGTAAGGCTCAGGCGCTTAGAGTGCCTGCCGAGGCGGTATTGGAAAATAACCGGGTCTTACTGATGCGGGCGGACGGTTTGCTGGAAGAGCGCAGTTTTAAACCGGGCCTGGTCAATTGGAATACCGTCGAAGTGCTGTCGGGCTTGAATGTCGGCGATAAAGTCGTGTTGTCGGTAGGCCGGGAAGGCGTGGTCGCCGGCGCTTATGCCCGCGTACAAAAATGATAAGGCTGGAACATATCCATCGCTATTTTCAAGTCGGCGAGCAAATCGTTCATGCTTTGAATGACATCAACATGACTATTGAAAAAGGCGAATATGTGTCGGTCATGGGGCCGTCGGGTTCCGGTAAATCGACTTTGTTAAATGTTATCGCCTTACTGGATCAACCGAGTTCGGGCCGGTATCTGTTAAACGGTCAGCCGGTTACCCAGCTTGACGATGATGAACTCGCCAAAGTTCGCCGGGAAAATATCGGTTTTGTGTTCCAGTTTTTTCATTTAATTCCGCGCTTGTCGGCGGCTGAAAACATTGAGATGCCGATGATTCTGGCAGGTATCGCGGTTAAGGAGCGCAAACAACGGGTGCTGGAAGCGCTGGCCTCGGTCAGTCTGCAAGATCGAGCCGATCATAGGCCGGACCAGCTTTCCGGCGGTCAGCTACAGCGCGTTGCGATTGCCAGGGCGATGATTATGCGCCCGGAGATTGTATTGGCCGACGAACCGACCGGCAATCTGGACAGCAAATCCGGCAAAGAAATTATCGAGTTGCTGGAAGGGCTCAACCGGCAGGGCGTAACTTTGGTGATTATCACCCATGATCAGAGCTTGGGCGACAGGGCGCGGCGGAAAATCCGCATTGTTGACGGGCAGATAGGCTGAAATGAATTGGCCGATTCGGTCGGATGGATTATTCACCTATCATTTAATGATAGTGGCTACCTTAAAAAGGGACTCTTTTAATGGTATGAGTCCGAAAAATTAAGGATAACCACTTTATCGCTATCTTATTGAAACAACAGGCAGTTGAAACATCATTGCCGACTTGCCGTTGAGGTAAATTATTTAGTCAGTTTGGCGCTCAGTTGGCCTGACCATTGACCGAAAAAGGTACCGACTACGATAGAAATGGAGATCAAAATCAGGGGATTATCCAAAGAAGCGCTCAACAGTATTTCTTTAGTTAATTTAGCAGGCGTTTGCAGCAAATAAGCAAATGTAGAGGAATAACCCAAAACGCTCGCAGGTATGGCTCCCAGCGCTGGAATATTAGCGGCAAGGCACATAGCCAATACAGAGCAAGTGACAGTAATAGCGGCCCAGAAGGGGAAACCCAGAATTGCTGTAGATGGGATATTGGTCAATTCAATGGCGGCTAACCAAGCCATAAAAACGCCGAAAATGCCGCAGACGATGGTATTTTTTAAAGCGTCCTGATTGGCGCCCAAGAAAAAGTAAGCGGCCCATGCGATAGTTGCGGCCCAGATAAGAAAAAGACCGCTAAGAGGTCCGACTGCCAAAAATGTTGCTAATCCAGCCAGACCGGCAATGCTCAATGAAAGCGCTGTAAGATTGTTCATAGTAGATTTCCATAAAGTCACCTCACTTATTGTTTAGTTAGATTCCGCATTGAGGTGGTTCTACGGAACTTAACGCTTGGCTTAACCAAGCAACCAAACTTAAACCAGTTCGGTTTTGAATATTAACAGATATTATTTTTACAATAAACACCGGCATATAAAACCACAGGGTAAACGTGCTCTTTATATTAATGAGCAACCGACGGTGCAAAAGTTTTTTGTCAACTTCGGATAACTACAAGCCGCAGGGTGTTCTTCAAAGTAGCCGTACTAAATCTATAAAACGCAGAGCGCGCGGATAGTTATGATTAACGCAAGTTTTTCATCACTTATCGGTACTGAACAGTGGCGTCCGGGTTCTATTTTGGGGTGATTTTTTTTGCAAAGGTTAGCTCAACAAAACGATTGGCGGAAAATCAAGGCTGCTTGCAAAGCCGTACTCACCCAAGGTATTATGAAAAGCCAAACACGGATGAACCATTTCTTGACCTCAATCTTGCTGACACAACATTCGGGAAACCTAAACTTTATGAAATCACCGAAATGCATCCTTGTCGTCGGTGGCGCCGGCTACATCGGCTCTCACATGGTCTGGCTTTTAGGCCAAAAAGGCGTTGACGTCGTTACCCTCGATAATCTTTCCAGCGGTCACCGCGATGCCGTATTGCATGGACAATTCGTACTGGGCGATATAGCCGACCGGCTGATACTCGATAAAGTATTCGGCGAGCATAAGTTCGATGCGGTCATGCACTTCGCTTCTTTTATTCAGGTCGGCGAATCGGTGCTGGACCCGGCGAAATATTACCAAAACAATGTCGTCAACACCCTTAACCTACTCAACGCGATGCGCGCTCATGGTGTTGATAAATTTATTTTTTCATCGACCGCCGCCATTTTTGGCGAACCGGAATACGTTCCTATTGGCGAAGCTCACCCGCAATCTCCGATTAACCCTTATGGTTGGAGCAAGCGTATGGTCGAGCAGGTGTTGGCCGATTATGATCGCGCCTATAATCTTAAATCCGTCTGCTTACGTTACTTCAATGCTGCCGGTGCTCATCCCGACGGTTTGCTGGGCGAACGCCACGACCCCGAAACCCACCTGATCCCTTTAGTGCTACAGGCCGCCTCCGGGCAACGCCCTCATATCACCGTGTTCGGGCGCGATTACGACACCCCCGACGGCACCTGTATCCGGGACTACATTCATATTCTCGATTTGGCTGAAGCCCATTGGCTGGCCTTGCAACATCTGCAATCGGGAGGGGAAACCAGGGCCTACAACTTAGGTAACGGAAACGGCTACTCGGTTAACGAAGTGATCGAGACTGCTCGCCGTATTACCGGACGTGCTATTCCTGTTCAGGAAGGGCAACGCCGCGAAGGCGATCCGGCCCGGTTAGTGGCGGATGCCGGTAAAATACAGCAAGAACTAGGTTGGCAACCTATCTATGCAGACTTAAATACCATCGTTAAACATGTTTGGCATTGGGAAGCGTTAAATTCCTAACGCCGGCGTATCAGCTTGACCGCCAACGCCTTGAGTTATTGATTATTAAAAATTTTATGAAAAATACTGAAAACACCGCTAAAACACCCGCTAAACCCGCCGTTAAAAGAAAAAGCCCCGTTAATAAAAAATCCTCCCCCGAACCCGTCAAAGCAGAAGAACAAAAAGCTCCCGCGCTCGGCCTGGAAACACCGATTTGGTTACGCAACACAGAAGGAAGGGTGTTTTTCGGCTTAAAAGTCGATCAAGCTATCTGTGATGAGAACGATATTCGTACCTCCGGTTGGGTGATTGGGGCGCTTGATAAAGTCGAGTTGCGGATAAATGGAGAAAGCATAAACGCTACATTTTCCAAAGGAGCCAGACCGGATGTCGCTCAAGCGCTTGGCATTAACGAGCCCGCAGCCGGCTTAGGCTTTCAGTTGGTTGGTATTCCGCCTTTCGTTAATCTTCCCGGAGCTAAGCTGACACTTTATTGGTCGGTAGGCACCGAGTCGGGCGAGATTGTTCTACGTGAGAAGTGTTTGGATCGATCTGGCGATGATTCGCAGAAAATCAGCCCTGCTGAAGTCAGGTACCATTTTGACAAAGTAGACGGGCCTTGTTTACATGGTTGGCTGGTAGTGGGTAAGCGCTCGGCTCAAAATATCGCGATCAAGGCCAACGACCGTATCATTGAATGTGAAGTTATAAGAAGAAACCGTAAGGATGCGGCCGCCGCACTGGGTGTCGAAGCCGTTGATTTAGGTTTCCAGCTTATTATACCCGGATATCTTTGGGAAGAAATTCCGGCAGATGAAAACCCCCAAGTTCAATTTCTGGCAGACGGTTTACCTTTAGCTAATGTGACTTTCACCCGTAAGAGTGTTGCCGAATGGATTGAAAACTTGGTCGAGACTGCACATGGCAGAAAAGATCAAAAGCGATTAGATAATAGCGAGACTGTCGAACTATTCGAAAATAGTGAGGAACAATATCTCGTCCTTCTCGCGCTGGAACATCTTCGATACGGTAATTTGTCCACGCTGCTTACGCCCGGTACACTGCGTGTCATGCAGAAATTTGCCGCGAAGATGAACTTGGCGAATTTTGTTTCTTTAGGTGAAGAAAAAAACGTAACACGGCAACCGGCTAACTCTTTTACGCAATTATTGCATTGGAAAGCGTTGCGATTGCTCAACGAACGCTTGAACATGGTAAACTCGCCAGACGCAGTCTTTACTACTGTGGCGGAGGTCATGCACGAGCTTGACCTAAGTGGCGATGTTAAGGAGCTTTATCTTTGTTCGGTAGTTCCTATGCTTTGCCGGCATGATGTTTTCTTTCGGTTACGCGAATTAGTCGATCTGACTCACTGGCATCGATACGACCATCTTTATAATGCTCCGGAATTGACGATAACACTCGCTGCACTGGTAGCCGATCGGATGATTCCACAGTCTGTCGATGTGCTATGGAGATTAAGTCAGCATTTAAATGTCGGCTGGATCAATTTCGAATGCATTCATTTTTCCGTTAAAGAACTCAATCGATTAATTCTCTCCGGTCAAGTGGAAGCCGTCCAGGCCGAAAAATTCATTTATGCTTGCATCGGCATACTCGATGCGTTTCGAGGAGAGAGATTTTCCCGGCTTCATGACCGGGATCTCATTCAAGCAGCCGTAGCGCTGCTTGAGGTATTCGACTGTCATACGGACTATTGCCGTAAAGACATCATTAAAGCATTAATTCGTCATTATGGTTTGGTGCCTGAATTCTGGCAAACCTTGGCCGATGCGTACCCTGACTTTCATGAGGAGGAGCTCGACTGTGCCTACGCGCACTGGCAAATTCTCCGCGACGTCTTGGAAAGTCCTCAGGCCTTGTCTGAGCAACTGGAGCTTTTGTTGCCGCCTTTGACTTACTTCCGCGCCCAAGGCAATCCGGAAACAATCATTTTTCTGCGCGAAGTGCTGATGAATACCCTGCCGCTACTTAGCGATAACTTTACCTCCGCAGGGCGGCTTCTTATCACAATGTTGTTCACTGATGCGCCTGAGGGCTTGCGCCTTGCCGCCTTTCCTGTAGAGAACGCCAATAATTTGCAAGCGCACTTTCCTGAGAGCAGCAGTCGTTTATTACAAATACTGCGCGGACTCATGCCTCGCTCCAGAAGTATTTACTATCAAGCACAAAGCGAAGCGGGCCGGCTTATCCTACGAGTGCTGCAAACCAGTGCCGATAATGATCATCAAGTGTTGGCGGATCAACTGAAAGAGATACGCCGTTATGCCGCCATTTTGAATAATTGGCACTCTCAATTTTTATCGCTGGATATGCAGGTATTGGCCTACGAGCTTGGCTACCAAGCCGGTTTTGCCAAAGACAGCGAGCTTTATGCTATTGCGAGAAGCATGCGTAGAGTCATTGCTGAAACAAAGCAGGATTTGCATCTGCCCGCACCGTTTCAAGCCGCACTTGCCAGATTGAGTCGGCATACGGACAATGCAATGATTCGCGCCCTTGTCGCGGACATGCAGCAACTGATTGAACAGAAATTCGACGATACTTTCGATTTCTTATTCGAAACTCCTAAACAACAGGCGTTGACGACTGGCGGGAGCGTTTTTCCAAACGACACTCTGGTGGTTATCTATTCTTGCCGCAAATACCTTGATACCCGCATTGCCGCGATTAGGAACACTTGGGTACAAGATCTGATCGCTCGTAATATCCCTTACTTGATTCTGGTGGGCGATGGTGACGATAGCATTGATGGCGATATACTGGCGCTTAATATATCGGATAAATACGAAGACCTGCCGAAGAAAACGCTAAAACTCTTCGATTGGGTGCTAGAAAATACCGCATTCCACTATGTGTACAAGATTGACGATGATTGCTATCTGGATGTCTCCCGTTTCTTCGATACGCTGACTTACCGCAAGCATCCTTATTACGGTCGCGTCATTAAGCGTGTGGCCGGCAGCATGGATCGCGCTTGGCATCAATCCAAGTCACAAACCCTCCATGCGCAAAAAGTGCTCGATAAATCTCCTGAGCCTGCGATTTATGCCGATGGCGGTGGCGGCTATGTGCTTTCCCGTTTTGCTATGCTGAAACTTCAGCAAGCTTTACAAACGGAGGCAGGTCAACACCTTATTGCTGTGTCGTTAATGGAGGACAAGTTGGTGGGTGATTTGCTAGCCATCAGCGGCATAGCCCCAAATAATGAGGATTACGAGTCTTATCAGCGCCGCCGTACCTTTGCCGGAGCCGTACCGGTAGGGATGTGGGACAACATCTTTTTTCCCTCTCCCAATACGCCCACAGTCATGACTCATCTTGATACGGAACATGATACGGAGATTGTGCATAAACGACGTTCAGTTGCAGAACTTTGGCCGAAGAAAATTTGGCCGACCTGTACCTCGCCATTAATTCAGGATAATCAGCTTGAATTATTGAGTACTCCGGAGCGGCTAAATGAGTTGCTGAACAGTCCTGTAACTGTCGTGGCCGTAGTGCGCAACGAGATGATTATGCTGCCTCACTTTTTGGCGCATTACCGGCAGTTGGGCGTGCAGTGTTTTTTAATAGTTGATAATCTTTCCGATGACGGCACTCGCGAATATTTGCTTGAACAACCCGACGTCGGGCTTTTTTCCGCCGAAACCGAATATCAAAGATCCCACTATGGCGTGGCTTGGCAACAGGCCTTGTTAAGTAATTTCTGTTTAAACAAATGGGTGTTAATCGCCGATGCCGACGAGCTACTGGTCTACCCTAATTGTGAGACTGTAGCGCTAGCTGAATTCATCGAAAGCATTGAGCGGGAAGAGGGCGTCGATTGCATCCGTACCGATATGATAGACATGTATCCGTTCGCCGATTTGGATGATGCGGACTTGACCGTAGAGTCTCCTTTTGCCGTGGCAAAATGGTTTGATACTTCACCCTTTATCGAATGGCGCTTGAGCTGCGGACATTTTTCGAACACCTCCAGTTTGTTAAGCAGCTTGCGTCATCGCATTATCTCGTCTTCAGAGCCCAATACATTTACGGCGCAAAAATACGGGTTATTGCGGTACAAACCCTGGATGCGTCTGTCGCAAGGGATACACGGGGCGGCCGGCGTCAAGGTTGCTGCACAGCGTGCCTGGTTTGCTCATTTTAAATATCACGCCGGCTTCAAGCTTAAAGTAGAAACCGAAATTCTTCGTGGTCAGCATTTCGACGATGCTAAGGAATATCGCCGATATGCCGAGATATTAGCCGAAAGTAAAGGCGGATTTGGCGATCAAAGTCTGTCGGTCTGTTATGAAAGTTCAGCGGACTTGTCTCATTGGCGTATCTCAAAAAGTAATTAAGCTCGGCATGGGGAAACCGTAACAAAGGTGTTGCGAGCTTCCCCTGCTTCATACCCGGCAATAGCGGAACCGAATAGACAGGGTTCTGCTATTTATCAGGCATCGTCTAAGTCATCACTAGCCATTATTGTAAAACCCGCAGTAGTTACGGATGCCTTGCAAATACCCGTACAAATACAATTTCAACAAGGCCTCGTGATCATTAAGCCGGTTGCCAGGCGCTTATGCCGGGCAAAAGCCGACGCCTGTAACTCCAAAATGTTGACATGGGCATCTATCGTTCGCACCGGATTATTCCGGCTTAAGGGTGCAACAACATGTCTTGTCCAGGTTTACAGCCTTGCTTATCTTGCCTCTTTCAACACCAATTTACTGAGCGCCGGAAGAATAATAAAGGTACAGACCATAATCCAAAAAATGCCCATAGTGATAATCAAACCCATGCTGGCGATGCCTTCATGCGGCGAAAACGCCAACCCGGCAAAGCTGGAAGCCGTGGTCAGCGCACCGTAAAACATGGCTCTGGCGGTGCTGGATTGATAGATATTCTGTGTTTCGGACAGCGAATGGTGCAGCTTTTCAACCATGTGGATGCCGTTATCGACACCCAAGCCCAACAACAGCGGCAGAGCGATAATATTGGCGAAATTAATCGGCGTATTGGTAATAACCGTACTCGCCATCGTAAACAAGCCAGCCAGTATCAACGGTGTCATAACCAGCACGGTATCGGCGATACTGCGCCGGATAGCAAACAGCAGCAGTGCGATAGTAATCAAAGCAATCATAATGGCTTCCTGAAAAGCCGAAATAACTTCTTTCATCGATTCCCAATACATAACCGGTAAATCGGTAGTTTCTGGCGCGACGGACTGCACTTCGGTAATAAATTCCTCCAAACTGGTTAAATCGTTCAGGTCTTTTTTAGGAAAGATCTGGATGCGATACAGCCCGGTCTTGCTCAGCCATTTATCCTTAACGTCGGCGGGCAAATCGGCCAAAGTGACTTCTTGGGCATTAAAGCCGGTGGCTAATTCGTTCATCACAATCGGCAAGGTACCGAGCAGCGTGGTTTGGATTTTTTCTATAAACTGGCTCCGACTGGGTTGTTGCCGGGTATCAAGCTCGATCAAAATATCCTGTAATTCTTTTTTAAAAGAGGTTAATGCAGCGATTTCATGAGCGTCGGTTTTTTGCGGCAGCATCGTGTCGACGGCGCTTATCAAGCGGTTAATAGCCGGAACCGGATCGGCATCGGTTTTTAGCGCGGGGAAACTCTGTGTCTGCGCACCCAGCATCAGGCCCATTTCCTCGATTAAAGCGAGTTTGTCGTTCTGATCGGTGGGCAGAAAGTCAAAAAGACTGACGGTTTTATCAACCGAAGCTAATGTCGACAACTTTTGCTCCAAGGCTTTAGCGCTGTTTTCGTCTTTGGCTAGAACGGTCAAGGTTAACGGCGTGGTTTCCTTGTCTTTCATCAAGTTTTTAAACGCGATAACCGATTCGGTATTGGGGTCGCGAAGGTTAATCGGATTAAAATCGGTTTTTACCTTGAACGTCAGTGCGACGGAGACCGCGGCAAGCACAAAGGTGGCTATCGCAATCGGCTTGGCATAATGCAACGGACAAGCCGCCAGTTTTTCCGATAGCTTTAAAAATCCCTTGTGGCTGTCTTTTTCCTCCGGAAATTTTGACGGAGCCGGAATAATCCTTAATAAGGCCGGTAATGCAATCAGCGTAATCAATAAACAGATAAACAGACTGGTGCCGGCCAACAAACCGAGTTCGGAAACGCCTTTGTAATCGGTCGGGATAAACGCATACAGCCCGATGGAGGTGGTGCCCGCGCATAATAACAGCGAGGGGGCGGTGTGCATTAAAGTGCTGCGCAAGGCCGGCTCTTTATGAATATGATGGCTCAGATTGTCCCGGTAGCGTAAACAAAAATGGATCGCGTATTCGACGCCCAAGCCGATATTGGAGACCGCGAACGCCACGGAAATCAGATTTAACTCTTTGACCGAAAACGCCGCGAACGCCCCGCAAAAAAGCATACCCAAAGCCAGCGTAATCAGCGTGGCGACGGTCAGCAAAACGGAGCGGTAGGCAATCAATAGAATAAACAACACCAGAACAATCGAAAAAATACTGGCGGTAAAAGTGCCGGTGCTCATGCCTGACAATTCGTCATCTTCAAGACCGACTTCGCCGGTCACCCACACTTTAACCGCGGGCAAATTAGGGTCCTGAATGTGATCGACGGCTTTGCGGATAGACTCAATAGCCGCTTCGGCAGGACGAATTTGCGAAAAATCGAACTTGGGCGCGACGATAATAAAGCCGTTGGCGGAATGGGTTTTGTTGTCGCTAATCAATGACTCCCAGGACAGCAAAGCGTTGTCGCCGTTTAGCGTTTTATGCAAAGCCGATGCGACCTTGTCAACCAGCGAAGTCAGGTCGATAGGCACAACCTGAGTCTTGTCGGTGGAAGTCAGCGCATCTTCAAAAATCGAGAAAAAGCCGGTCAGGTTCGGTTCCTGGGCGATTCTGCCGATAAACGGCTGGGCCTGCGACAAGTTGTTGGACAGGCTCTGTAATGCGTCGGTATCCAGATAAAGCAAGCCGTTCTGCCGGAAAAAGGCATTGTCGTTGGGAATATAGGCCGAATTAATCTGATCTTTGTTGGCGCTGAGCAAACGCCATAATCTTTTAGTCGCCGATTGGGTCAGTTCAGGCGTATCCGATTCAACCACCAGCAACAGCGTATGCATGTCCTGCGAAAAGGCTTTCTCAAAGTTGCGCCGGTTTTGCTGGAAAGGCGCATCGGGAGCAATCAATTCGGCGGTATCGGTGTTAATGCTCAAATGCTTGGCGGTGTATTGCAAGCCCAAAATACCGAGCACAACCATGATGGCTAACACCACAAACGGTTTGCTTAAGGTCCAGTCTCCCCAACGGGAAAAAATAGTGTTGCTTCGGGTTTTAAATGACATATTAATGAAGAGTGAGAGTATTTAAAGCGTTCAGCGCGTCACTTCGGGATTCGATCAGTTCGTTGTCTTGCAGTTCGATGAACAGAGCGGGGATTTTTGCGGCATTTGCAGCCGCCATGCCGTCTTTTTGGCCCAGGCACAGCAGCGCGGTAGACCAGGCATCGGCAACCGACGGATCGCCGAGCAGGACGGTGACGGAAACCAGGTTATGGTTTACCGGTCTGCCGCTGCGGGCATCCAGGATATGGCTGTAACGTTGTCCGTGATCATCGAAATAATGCCGGTAAGTGCCGGACGTCATCACCGCAATCGGTTCATCTTTGGGCATCGTAACGATTTTATGCATTGTCCGTTCGTCGGGCAGCGGCCTTTCCACCGCGATACGCCAAGGCTGAAGCCCCGGTTTATAACCGTTGGTTTTCAGTTCGCCGCCGATTTCGACCAGATAATGACTGATGCCTTTTTGCGCCAAAACCTTGCTGATCCGCTCCACACTATAGCCTTGGGCGATGGACGACAAATCGACTTTCAGATCGGCCTGTTTTTTACGCAGATGCGAGTCATCGACGATTTCCAATTTTTCCATGCCGATTTGTTTTAACGTGGTAACAATGGCCGAATCGCTGGGAATCGTCAGCGCATCGCCGCGAAAGCCCCATAAATCGAACAACGGCTTAATGGTCAAATCGTAGCAACCTTGGCTGGCCTGATGTACCACTTGCGCGATTTTGACCAAAGACACGATTTCGCCGCCGACGTCCTGGCTGTCCGTGTTCTCGACGCTGTTGAAGGTTTCGATGGTCGAATCGGGTCGGTAATTGGACAGCAGTTTATCAATGACGGCGAACTCGTTTTCGACATCGGCTTTAATGGCTTTAGCGTCCACCGGCGCTTCGGACCAATAACTGATATGGTAAGTCGTGCCTTGAGCCGGGCCTTCCAGTTTTTGCATGGTCGGTTCGGAGCAGCCGGTCAGCATGGCTAAAAACAGGCAGAAGGTGTAGCGGTTTTTTAACGTAAAACCGGAGGTTGCGTGTGTAGTTTTTGGGTTAGCCATTGTCTTTGCCGCTTTTAGCATCACAAGTTGTCATAATAAACGCCATAAAAAAGCGCGGTGCATCGTTAGTTTGAAACGATGACTTACCGCGCCGTAACCGTACTTGTTAAATTCGGTATTTAACAAGCGTTGGTTATTATAATCTTAAAGAGACCGAGGATTTTTAAAAAATGAGATGTCCCTACAGCACTGGGATATAAGGATATGTCGCTACCTTTATAAACAAGTTACCGGCTTAGAGCGATTTCCAGCCTAATTCTTCATTCGCCTTCAACGGTGTGATGGATACGCTGTCTTCTCCATAAGCAGCCGGCACTTTCCAAACGTTTTTTTGCAGCGTAACGGTACCGGAATTTCTAGGCAATCGGTAAAAGTCGGCGCCGTAAAAACTGGCGAAAGCTTCCAGTTTATCTAAAGCATCGGCCCGTTCGAAGGCTTCCGCATAAAGTTCCAAAGCCGCATGAGCGCTGTAGCAACCGGCGCAGCCGCAAGCGGTTTCTTTTAACGAAGTCAGATGCGGAGCGCTGTCGGTGCCTAAAAAGAATTTCGGATTGCCGCCGGTAGCGGCTTTAACTAAGGCTAAACGATGAGACTCGCGCTTAATAATCGGCAAACAATAATGATGCGGCCTGATACCGCCCGCCAGAAGTGCATTGCGGTTAAACAATAAATGCTGCGGGGTGATGGTTGCCGCAATGTTATCACCGGCATCTTGCACAAATTGCACGGCCTCAGTGGTAGTTACATGCTCGACCACGATGCGTAAGTCGGGGAAGTTGCGGCTGATGTCAGTCAGCGACGTATCGATAAATACCCGTTCCCGGTCGAAAATATCGCAAGCGTCATCGGTGACTTCGCCATGAATCAACAACGGTAAATCATGTTGTTGCATCGCCTCCAATAACGGATAAATCGCCTTAATGTCGGCCACGCCGGCATCGGAATTGGTGGTCGCACCGGCCGGATACAGCTTAAAAGCATGAACATATTCGCATTCGGCGGCTTTTTGGATTTCAGCAAGCGTCGTCGAAGCGGTCAGGTAAAGCGTCATCAGCGGCGTAAAATCCAGACCGACGGGAACCGCTTGCAGAATTTCATCCCGGTAAGCCAAGGCTTGAGCCACCGTCGTCACCGGCGGTTTGAGATTGGGCATAATAACGGCGCGGGCAAATTGCCGGGCGGTATGCGCTATAACGGTTGTTAAAACCGCGCCGTTTCTGACATGTAAATGCAGGTCATCCGGTCTTGTGATGGTTAATGTTTTCATTATCGAAGGTAAATTCTGTAAAATAGGCGGTTATTTTATAGTAAGTGCCTTGAAAAATTAAACGCAGCACTTATCGTGGTTATTATTTTTTGTTATCGGAGCGGTAAATGCCAATATACGAGTACCAATGTCAATCATGCGGCCATGAGCATGAAGCTTTACAAAAACTCAGCGCTGAGCCCTTAATTACCTGTCCTGCCTGTAGCAAGCCGGAATTAATGAAAAAGATTTCCGCGGCGGGATTCAGATTAAAAGGCAGCGGCTGGTACGAAACCGATTTTAAAAGCGGCGCCAAGAAAAATGTAGCGGGCGAGGCAAGCTGCCCGTCTCCGTCACCTTCCGGCAGTTGTCCGGCCGGCGGCTGCAAGAGCCAATAATTAAAACAGGCGAAAGGTTCAAGGCAAAGGCGAAAAGACACGTTTTTGCCTTGAGCCTTTCGCCTTTTGCCTTTTACTTTAACTCAATCAACAGGGAAAATTTATGCGTACTCACAAGTGCGGAGAATTAAACACACATCAGCTAGGCGAAACGGTTTCAATCTGCGGTTGGGTGCATAGACGCCGGGATCACGGCGGCGTTATTTTTATCGACCTGAGAGACCGCGCCGGCTTGGTGCAAGTCGTGGTCGATCCCGACGTAGCCGACACCTTCGCCACTGCTGAAAGCGTCCGCAGTGAATATGTATTACAAATTACCGGCCTGGTTCGCAATCGTCCCGAAGGCACGGTTAACGCCAATATGCATTCCGGTGCGATTGAAATCCTGGCTAAAAACATCGTCGTGCTGAATGAATCGGAAACGCCGCCGTTCCCGGTCGAAAGCGAAATCGAAGTCAACGAAGAACTGCGTTTGCGTTATCGTTATATCGATTTGCGCCGCACTGTGATGCAGGAAAAAATGAAAGTGCGCCGCGATGTGACGCGGGTGTTAAGAAACTTTCTCGACGACCACGAGTTTTTCGAAATCGAAACGCCGTATTTAACTAAAGCCACACCCGAGGGCGCGCGCGATTACATCGTACCGAGCCGCACCCACGAAAATGCGTTTTTCGCGCTGCCGCAATCGCCGCAATTGTACAAACAAATGCTGATGGTGGCGGGCATGGACCGCTATTATCAAGTCGTGCGTTGTTTCCGCGATGAAGATTTGCGCGCCGACCGTCAGCCTGAATTTACCCAGTTGGATATTGAAACCTCGTTCATGGATGAAAACGAAATCATGCATGTGATGGAGGAAATGATCCGCCAGCTGTTTATTAAAGTCATAGGCGTGAATCTTGGCGACAAATTCCCGCGCATGACCCATCAGGAAGCGGTGTCGCGCTACGGTGTCGATAGGCCGGATTTGCGCATTCCGCTGGAATTGGTCGATATTGCCGACGACATGAAAGACGTTGATTTCAAGGTTTTCTCGGCCCCGGCGAATGATCCGAAAGGCCGCGTCGTGGCGATGCGTGTACCGAATGCGGGCGATTTAAGCCGCAAAGACATTGATGCGTTGACCAAATATGTCAGCATATACGGCGCCAGAGGCTTGGCTTATATTAAAGTCAACGACTTGTCCGCAGGCGTCGACGGCTTGCAGTCGCCTATCGTTAAATTCGCCCCGGCTGAAGTTTGGGACAGCGTGTTAGCCAAAACCGGCGCGCAAAACGGCGATTTAATTTTCTTCGGCGCGGATAAAGCCGGCATCGTTAATGAAGCGATGGGCGCATTGCGAGTCAAACTGGGCCATGACCTTAACCTGCTGCAAGGCGATTGGAAGCCAGTGTGGGTCGTCGATTTCCCGATGTTCGATTGGGACGAAAAAAGCGGCCGTTACAACGCCATCCATCACCCCTTCACCGCGCCCAGCTGCTCGGTTGAAGAGTTGGTCGCCAATCCGGGCGCGGCATTATCGCGCGCTTACGATTTAGTTCTAAACGGCACTGAAGTCGGCGGCGGTTCAATCCGTATCAACCGCACGTCGATGCAACAAACCGTGTTTGAAATTTTAGGCATAGGCGAAGACGAAGCCAGGGAAAAATTCGGCTTCCTGTTGGATGCGTTGAAATACGGCGCGCCTCCGCATGGCGGTTTGGCCTTCGGCCTTGATCGTTTGGTCATGCTGATGACCGGGTCAACCTCTATTCGTGATGTAATCGCTTTTCCTAAAACCCAATCGGCGGCTTGTCCTTTGGTCAGCGCACCGGCGGTGGTCACCGATGAGCAGTTGAAAGAGCTGGGCATTCGCTTGATTAAGCCGGCGGGAAAAGAGAAAGTTAAGGATTAAACGCATTTATTCACCACGAAGGCACGAAGGACACGAAGGTTTTATCGTTCCCACGCCGGAGCGTCACTGCCATTAAGTTAAGGATGGACAGTCCCTTCTCCCTCCGGGACAAATCCGCCGGGAGCGGATTTGCACTCGCCCGTAGGGTGCTGGACAGGATAGTCCAGCATGATTAGGTTAGGATGAGGGGATCAAATAAAGCTTTTTTCCTTATTTTTATTCTCCTCACCCCAACCCTCTCCAGCAGGAGAGGGAGCTTTTTTTCTTAACTTAATGGCAGTGACGCCGGAGCGTGGGAACGATCATCAAGTTTTTCCTTCGTGTTCTTCGTGCCTTCGTGGTGAGATGCTTTTATATAGACTGTCCTCCGGCATGTTGTCCGGCTTGGCAGGAACACCTATTTACAGAGAAAGCAGATATGGCTAAATGCCCCGTATGTAATTCAAGAAAAGGCAAAAGACAGTGCGTCATCGCGAACGGATTAGTCTGTAGCCAGTGCTGCGGAACTACGCGTAAAGAAGACTTATGTTTGGATTGCTCGTACTATCAAAAGCCGAAACGGAAATACAACGAAGTACCGTCTTTTACCACCCAGCAAATACACGAAAGTGCTGAATTGACGGGTTACAGCAACGCCGTTGAAGGCGCTTTTTGCGCTTATGATATGGAAAATAACAAGACGCTAAATGATGCCGATGCGATCAAAATCCTTGAGTTGCTGATTGATAAATATCATTTTAAAGACACTCAAATAAACTGCGATAACCCATTTTTATTAGCCGGATTCGATTTTGTCGATGCGGTGATAAGCAAAGATGTAATCGGTGTTGATGAGCTGGTATTAGTGAAAGTTTTGAGTATTCTTCATGCTGTGGTGAAAAGATTAAGCAAAACCGGTAAAGAATACATGAATATTATTCATACCTATGCAGGTCAAAATATTGATGCGGATATGCCTGTTTTAAGCTAACTATTGTTTTCAAGCTCTCTTTCTCCCCAGAGAGCAAATTGCCGTATTCTGCCCGTGTTGAGCAGCAAACTAACCTCAAAATCCTCCGCTGAGGAGTATTATTTATGACCCATAGCCCATTTCCTATTCAAGATTACGCCTTACTCAGCGATGAGGAATGCGACGCCAAAATTATCGCCGCCAAAGCCCAACTTGGCCGCCGTTGCGTGGTGCTCGGCCACCATTATCAGCGCGATGAAGTATTCAAACACGCCGATTTTTCCGGCGATTCGTTAAAGCTGTCCCGAGATGCGGCCGAATCCGATGCCGAATACATCGTATTTTGCGGCGTGCATTTTATGGCCGAAGTCGCCGATATTTTGTCCCGGCCCGAGCAAATCGCGATCCTGCCGGACATGGCCGCAGGCTGTTCGATGGCCGATATGGCCAACTTGATCAAGGTGCAAAAATGTTGGGATGAATTGGCGCAAGTGATTGACGTGGAAGCTGAAGTCACGCCGATTACCTACATCAACTCGGCCGCCGATCTTAAATCATTTTGCGGCCGGCATGACGGCATCGTCTGCACCTCGTCCAATGCGCAAAAGATATTGGAATGGAGTTTTGCCAAAAAGCCGAAAGTGCTGTTTTTTCCTGACCAGCATCTGGGGCGCAATACCGGTTACCGGATGGGCATCCCGTTGGAAGGCATGGTCACCTGGGATTTCACCCGGCCGATGGGCGGTTTGACCGAGCAGCAAATCCGTAACGCCAAAATCATTCTTTGGAACGGCTATTGTTCGGTGCATCAAGTGTTCAAGCCCGAGCATATCGATGACTTTGTTAAACGCTTCCCGGAAACCAAGGTCATTTCGCACCCGGAAGCCTCGTTTGAAGTTTGCCAAAAATCGGAATACATCGGTTCGACCGAATATATTTTAAAAACCGTGCGCGAAGCCGAGCCCAACACCCGCTGGTTGGTGGCGACGGAATTGAACTTGGTTAATCGTCTGCACGAAGAATGTAAGGCGCAAGGCAAAAACGTACACTTCATGTCGCCTACGCTGTGCATGTGTTCAACCATGTTTAGAACCGACCCGCAGCATTTGGCTTGGGTCTTGGAAAATCTGGCGTCGGGCCATGTGGTGAACCGAATTTCAGTGCCCGCGGAAGACGCAAAATACGCCAAGAAGGCGCTGGATAACATGCTGGGCGTTGCTTAAAAAAGCGCTAAGTAGCTAAGCAAAAGTTTTTTTACAAAATTAAAAAAACCACTTGTTATCTTATTCACCACGAAGACACGAAGAGCACGAAGTTTCATAAGCTTGGTGCTCTTCGTGTCTTCGTGCTGATCTCTTTAAGATTTTTTAACCGACTTAATCCGGTATCGAATAATAACCGCCGTCATGCAAATTCCCCTCCAACGCCTGCTTAGCCGGGCAACTTGGCTCAAAATCCATCTTTATCTGGCTTTAATTGCCGGATTCTTTTTTGCGCTGATGGGACTGACCGGCAGTATCAGCGTTTACCGCGAAGAACTGGACGAATTGTTAAATCCGCGGCTGGTTATCGAGCAACCGGCAGGCAAGCGCCAGTCGTTGGATAAAATCATGTCCGCCGTGCACAGTGCGCATCCCAAGCGCCTCGGTTCATGGACTTTGGAAATGCCCCGGTCTCCGCACAGCATGATAACCGTCTGGTACGACAAGCCGACGGAAACCTTTTTCGAACTTTATGCGCCGTTGATGGTGTCGGTAAACCCCTACACCGCCGAAGTCGTTGCCAGCCGGTTTTGGGGACAAACGGCGACAACTTGGTTGCTTGATTTACACACCCAGCTTCATCTGGGGCGCTTCGGCTGGAGGGCGGTGGGTATTTTGGGCTTATTGCTGATGGTGTCCGTCGGCACCGGCGTTTATTTGTGGTGGCCGGGGTGGCGGGGCATCCGGGATGCATTTATCAAGCTTGCGGCATATAGACCAACGATTCATCGCCCTATCGGTATGATGCAGCTTGCGTTCGACCTGCACCGCTTGATGGGACTGCTTAGCGCATTGGCCTTAGTGTTGCTGGCGTTCACCGGTTTTCAGTTGAGCTATCCGGCGGTATTGGAAACGCTGGCGGGTTCATCCGGCATGGAACACGGCGAAACCGGGCGGAACATTGTCAGCACAGCGACTCCGAACAATCACCCGGTCGGTTTGGAATCGGCCGAATTCGTCGCGCGCGGCCCGTTTCCCCGCGCCGAACTCAGGCGGGTTACCACGCCTGCCGGCGACAGCGGCATTTATCGCATTAATTTGCGCTTAAGCGGCGAAATCAACCGGCGGCATCCTTACACCACGGTTTGGGTCGATCGCTGGAGCGGCCAGATCAAAGAAGTGCGCGATCCGTCCGGTTTTACCGCCGGCGAGGCTTTCACTTCCTGGATGTGGCCGCTGCATACCGGCGAAGCTTTGGGCGACACCGGCCGTTTGCTCTGGTTTGTTTCCGGCATCGGCCTGTTTGCGCTCTATGTCAGTGGTCTGTTGCGCTGGCTGCATCGGCACGGCAAGGTCGAAGATAGAGAGGTGAATTTGGCGGCGCTACGCCCGCTGTTTTACCGCTGCCGAGATAAGCTCTACCGAAGCGGCTTAATGCTGTTTCGGCTGGGTATTTTGCTGCTTAAAAGGGCAAAGATTTATGCGCCGCATCTTGTCAAAGGCTGGGCAACGCGATCGCAATGGCTGCGTTCCGTGGTAACAAATCGACAAAAGCGGTAGTTATAGCGTCCGAAGCGAATCAAGCGACATCGTTTCCACGCTCCGGGGCTTATTTTTATACACAACGTCGTTCCTATCCGAGGAGACGGCGACACCCTAGGCTATCTGTAGCGCCTTCAGCAGCGGCAGACTTTTTTCAATGAAAATCTGGGCCCGTTCTGTTAATTCCGCAAGGTTTTGTTCGTCGGTCTCCAAGGTTTTACCTTCCTTAACCAGTTTTTGTCCTTGAACATTCAGAACCTGCCATACCTGTGCGGCAAGATCGGCAGGCTGTTTCTTGCCTTGACTCAGCGTCAGTAAGAACAGTTGCTGAAAGCGGCCTACCGTCACACCGCCACCTGTGACAGGACTTACCAGATAGCTGATTTCGCCGTTACCGCGCGCCTTGTCGATCAGATGGGCGTTCAGTTTGTCGGTGTGTTTTTTCGCTTTGGTAATCAACGCGTCATCCTGCACGGCGGCCAGATGTCCGGTTCCCGCCAGGATCATGACGGCTTGAGTCAATTGTGCGAAAGTGACGCCTTTATCTCTGACGGACTGCTCGATCCAGCCTAATGTCCTTGGCTTGTAATCCGCCAGCAAGTCAATAATAGGGCTGTATATGGCCTCGCTCATGTCGGCCTCGCCGAGAGCTCCAGTGGCTTTAAGGGAAATGTCTTGGCGATTTGTTATCAACATTACGCGCTGCACACGTAGCATTTCGGTTTGGCTGAGCGCGGAAAGCTTTCGCGCTCCCTTAACCCAGTAGTCGCGACGAAACTGCTGGTTGACCATGAAGTCACGCACCGACTCGCGGAACATGGAATCCGGAATTTCTTTCAGGAAAGCCTGCTGTTCGACGGTGAGGTTCAGCGCATCGATATGATCCGGATAATAGGCGGAACAGGCATAGCTTACTTTGGCCGGCGCAAGCCATTCCGCCATCGTTGCAAAGTGCATCGGGTGCCAATCGCGGTTGAAGTATTCGTGGGCGAGGTAATGACGGTTCTGTTCCGAGATATTCTTCAGGCGTTCGGTAATTTGGGCATTGGCGCGGATATAGGCGGGATTGGTCGCCAGCAGCTTTTCGGTAAAATCAAGAGCGCCGCCGACGCGACTGACAATACCGTGGCCTTCGGCGCCTATCACTTCCGCGTGCTGGGTCATCAGGTGGCGCATCGGGGCGAAAGCGGCCCAGCCGGGCAGGGTGTTGTAGCTGATATAGAGCACCCCGCCCACTTTCAGTTTGCGGCGGATGAAATCCACTATCACGGCCCGGTTTTCATCGCTAATCCAGCTCCAGATGCCGTGCAGGCCGATGTAGTCGAAATCGGCCGGCTCAGGACGGTTGGCGAAGTCGGCGAAGGCCTCGTCGTACAGTTTGGCGCCGGAACCGGAAATAGCGGCCAGCTCTTGCCCGAAACCGGCTTGGGAAGGGTTGAAATCGGTACCGTGCCATTGGGTCACCGAAGCGGCGGCATGGAAATTGGCGCTTATCCCCTGACCAAAACCCAGCTCGCAAGCGCTGCCCATTTCAGGCGAGATTAGGCCGGCATTGAGAAAGGCAAGTTTTACCCGTAGCGGATTAAGTTCTTGATAATAGCCATAGGTGTAGTCGATATCGGCTATATACCCTGAAGTCCAGTCAGTCATTGATTTGCTCGCTTGTTGTGTATGAAAGAAATAAGGCTTTCATTATAAATGCAGTCGCAGCTAGATTCCCAATCATCGGCGGGGCGGGCGAGTGTTTTTCGTTGCCAAGCCTGTTGGTATTGTGTGAGGGAACGGTTGCACAAATGGAGGAGTAAGTCTTTAAAAACAATCAAGCTTTAGTTTTGGATAAAGGCAATACAGGAGGTAATCCCGATGTTTCGTGTCTCAGCGTAAGCTACGTCGGACTGCGCGCTAAGCGGTCGAGGTTTGTATTTCCAGACGTAGGGTGTGGTGAGCATAGCGAACCGCACCTTGGGCATACCCAAACATAGGCACGTATCCCGTGCGGTTCGTTCCTTGTCCATCTGGATGTTGTACAAAATAATGACTTCCTCTAACTCGAACTATCGAAAAACCCGTTTTTTTCAACGCAAGCAATAAATCTTTACCCGTTAAGCTTGGAAAAGATGTCATGCCGCAACAGAAATCCGTTGAATGCCAACAAAATCCAATGGTTCGAGCAACAACTCGCCTTGAACTTCCAAACAAAGCTCAATAGCTTCTCTAATACGCTCCATAAGCACATCCAGCGACTTGGCTTGTGTATGACAACCTTTCAGGGCAGGAACGGAAGCTACAAAATATCCCTCGGAATCTTTCTCAATAATTACATCGAATTGTTTCGTCATACTATTTAAATCCCCTATCTGTGGTTAGGCTTGATAACTGATTTTAACACGCCGCAAATAAACGACTTTATGCGCTTCAATTTTAATTGCTTGCGTTTTTGCAACTCAGAAATAATTTTGTTTGTATCCGAGTCGGCAATACCGCCTTGAAATTGAAACAGATAGGTAGGTCGGGTTACGTTATCTCGCTACGCTCAATAAGCTAACCCGACCTTATATCTTGATTCTGACCTCTCAAAAGGCCAGAATCCCCGATTGATCATCGGGCGAATGGCGAGGAAGTCGTGCCCGACCTTAGGCATAAAGCCTGTTTCGTAGATTGAACTCCTCGC
>JAPLRU010000021.1 GCA_026399025.1 Methylobacter sp. | reverse complement strand
TCGGTCGGAAGATTATGCCAAGGCCTATTGCCGCATTTCAAGCTATTTGCAAACTATGGCAAATAAGGGATATAACCCGCTCATTGCTGTGCAATTGGCTTTGGCGGGTAAGTTTGATATTTAGGGGGCGAGTAGTTACAGTTTTTTTATATTTTTAATTCACACGAAGACATGATGTTTTTTTCGTATTTTTGCATCGTTAATAACTATTACACTCGTAGTGGCGTAACTTTACCGGTCATGCGGTAATTTTGGTAATCCGCCATAACTTGAGCATGATCGAATGCCAGCACATCGGGAAGCGTGTCAAAAGTAAAAATACCGAAATTTTTGGCATCGTCGGCAGCCTGCGGCATTCCGGTTGCTTCGGCAATATAAACAGCAGTGACGGTATGATTGCGGGGATCACGCTTAGGATTGGAATAAATGCCCAGTAAAGCCGTCAAGGTAACATCTAAGCAGGTTTCTTCCTTGGCTTCACGAATAGCCGCGTGTTCTACGGTTTCACCAACATCGACAAAACCGCCGGGTACTGCCCAGCCGTAAGGCGGATAAGCGCGTTCGATCAACACAAACGGCCGCTCGGGGTGATCGATCAATTCGATTAAAATATCGGCGGCCAGCAAAGGGGTGACGGGTTTTGACATGTTATCTCCTGAAAACCGGGCATGAGTAAAATCCCAAGTAAACCTGTATGGAAAGTGCGTAATCGACGATGAGGCTATACCGTTAACTTGGATGCTCTATGCCAGATCGACTGAGAGGCGGATGTTTACAAAATATCGGAAGCGTAATCGGCCAAGCGTGAACGTTCGCCGCGCCGTAAGGTGATATGCGCTCCGTGCTGCCACGTTTTAAAGCGGTCTACCACATAAGTCAATCCCGACGTTGTCGCCGTTAAATAAGGCGTGTCTATTTGCGACAGATTGCCGATGCAGATGATTTTGGTTCCGGGGCCGGCACGGGTTATCAATGTTTTCATCTGTTTCGAAGTCAGGTTTTGAGCTTCATCGATAATCACAAAGCGGTTAAGAAAGGTCCGTCCGCGCATAAAGTTCAGCGACCTGATTTTGACCCGGTTCATGATAATGTTGCTGGTTGCGCTCTGTTCCCATTCGCCGTGTTCCGCGTTTTTCCCCAGTAACTCAAGATTATCGATTAACGCGCCCATCCACGGCGCCATTTTTTCTTCTTCGGTACCGGGTAGAAAGCCGATATCTTCACCGACCGGGACGGTTTCGCGGGTCATGATAATTTCTTGGTAGAGTTTGCTTTCCAGGGTTAAAGTCAGTCCGGCGGCCAGCGCCAATAAGGTTTTGCCGGTGCCTGCCGTGCCCAATAAGGTAACAAAATCAATATTGGGGTCCAATAGGACATTGAGGGCAAAGTTCTGTTCCCGGTTTCTCGCTGTTATGCCCCAGACATTGTTATGTTTGGCGCGATAATCCTTGGCCAGTTCCAATACCGCAATCTGACCCTCGGTAGACCTGACGATGGCTTCGAAATTAGTTTCATCTTCTATGTACAAATACTGGTTGGGATACCATTCGCTGACAATGGGATCGTCCAATTTGTAAAAGGTGCGGTTTTTTTCTTGCCAGGATTCCATTTTGGTGCCGTGTACCGTCCAAAAATCCTCTTCCAACGCCGTTGCTCCGCTGTAGAGCAAGTCAATATCATCCAGGGTCTGATCGTTATGGTAGTCTTCCGCCAGTAGCTCCAAGGTGGCGGCCTTGATGCGCATATTGATGTCTTTCGACACCAGAATAACGGTGATGTCCGGCAGTTCCTTAGTCAGTGCTAGAACCACGCTGAGGATGGAGTTATCGGCAAGATTGCCGGGCATGGTTTCCGGCAACAGTGCGGTCATCGCGCTGGTTTGGAAATATAAACGCCCTCCGTCAACTTTATCGGCGCTGGGTCCGTGTTTTATGGCCGATAACGGTAGGCCGTCGTTAATGGTTTGTTGGTTGGCGTCGCGGATCAGTTCATCCAGAAACCGGCTGACCTGTCTGACATTGCGCGCCAGTTCGGTTAAGCCTTTTTTGGCATGGTCAAGTTCTTCCAACACAATCATCGGAATAAAAATGTCATGTTCCTTGAAACGGAAAATGGATGCCGGATCATGCATCAGCACGTTGGTATCCAGCACAAACAGTTTTTGATCAGGCGACGTTTGAATATTCATGTTTAGTCGGCTGCAAGTTCATGAAGGGCTTGAAGAACCTGTTCGCAATGGTCTTTGACTTTTACTTTGCGCCATTCGCGAACCAATAAACCTTGGGGATCGACCAGGAAGGTGCTGCGCTCAATGCCGCGAACCTGTTTACCGTACATATTTTTCAGTTTGATAACATCAAATAGTTCGCACAATTTTTCATCCGCATCCGAAAGCAAATCGAAAGGAAATTGCTGTTTGCATTTAAAGCCTTCATGAATGCGAACGCTATCTCGGGACACACCGACGATGACGGCATTGAGTGCGGTGAATTTTTCGATGTTATCGCGAAAACTTTGACCTTCGAGGATGCAGCCGGGCGTATTATCTTTGGGGTAAAAATAAATAATCAGGTAGTGGCCTTGGTAGTCGCTTAGTTTTACCGTTTTATCGCCGGTCGATGAGATTTCAAAATCGGGTACTGCGTTGCCGAGAGTTATCATTTATTCAATTTATCGTTTTATAGGTTCAAGGATCGCATCAATATTTAAGCGGTCGCAAAAGTCCAGGAATTCCTCGCGTAGCGACAGCAGATGAAGTTGCGGCGGGATTAAAATCACAAATTTAGTCGATAAGACCGAGGTTTGAATATACGGAGCCTGATAACAGCTGCCGGCTATTTCCTCAATTTCTATTTCCCGGTCCAGCAGAAAAGTGGTGATGGACTCGGTGACATTGTCGCGATCCAGGGAGATGGTTTCCAACGAGTAAGGCACGCATTCTTTGGGTTTGTCTTTTTGCTCGGGCCGTAAGCTGTGAATCTTGATGTCCAGCCGTCGTTGAATAATGTCAAGCGTGGTTTCAAGCTTGGCGATCTGGTTCCAATTACCGGAAATAAGCAGGTAGGCCGCAGTAGACTGCGCGAGCCGTGAGGATCTTATTTCCAAAATATTACACTTGCAGTCGCGCACGGAGGGTAATATTTCGGCAATAAAATTAGTCTGATAATGGCCTAAGGCTGTGATAGCTAGTTGCATGTTATTTCTTAAAAGTTTTTTTGCGAGTTTAGCATTAAATGGATGAAACTTGATGAACATTAAGTTTGTTTGGTATTAAAATGATTAAATCAGGTAGCTACCCAAGCTGACGCTGACTTCATAAGAGAACACGGATGATATTGATTTTAGGGGGCAACGAGGGTTTCTAAAACATCGAAATCAAGTTTGTTATACCCCTACATAAAATAGTTTATGTCATTTTATCTGTAATAGCTTGGGTGAAGAAGCTCCATTTTATCAGTCAGCTCTATGTCGCCTGGAGGCGGCTACTTTGAGCACTCGCCCTCTATTTTCGTTAACTGCTGAAGGGTTACAAAATTGTTTTTTGCCGTCAGCATCGACCGCTACATTATAAAGTTTGTGGCTGTCTTACACTTCATTACTGAGCCTAAATATGACCGACTCAACAGATAAAAATTCAAAAGAAAAACTCGACCAAAGCAGTCGGCGTGAGAGCTTGCACAGTAGATTGAATTCAATCGATAAAAAATCACAGCGTGATAATTCTAATGTGGATTTGGACGCGATGCTGGACGAGGCGGAATCTTCGCTTCATCCCGTTCATGAGTCACTGGATGATGAAGATGCTATCGATAGATTACTGATGAATGCCGGTTTCGATAACGACGACGCGTTAATGCCGGCAGCAACGAATAGCGCAAGAAATACCGCGAAAGATGATAACGGCCCGCATGATGAATTAGATGATTTTTTAAATTTTGATGATTTTGACGATGATGTCAATCAACCGGTACAAACTCAGGCTACGGTTGCTGAATTTAATCAAGCTGTACAAAATTTATCCGGCAGCGCGCCGGAGGATGAAGATGATTTAGATAGGTTATTGATGGCCGGCTTTGGTACGGACGATACGTCGGCGCAAGAACTTGAAGAGTTGGATGATTTTTCGGACTTTAAAAATTCCGATGCCCCTAAAAGAGTTGCTCAGGATTTTGCGCCAACGGCTAAAGTCGAAGAAATTGATGAATTTTTTGGTTTAAATGATGAGTTCGATGGCTCGGACCCGATTCAGGATGATGAAATTGAAACGCTAACTCCCGCAGTAAAAGGCTCAACCGCAATTGATGCAGGAGCCGTTAAGCCATCCACCGAAAAAGCGGAAGACTTTAATTTTGACAGCTTTGGCGATGATTTTGACGTGGCGGACCTGATTCAGGACGATGAAGCCGAGGCCGAGTTAGCGCCCGCCGACAAACCGAAACAGCCGGTTGAGCCGCCTCCCATTGCCGATCTATCTGACGAAGTGGATGAGTTATCAGGCTTTGGTGATGATTTTGACGTATCGGACCTGATCCAGGACGATGAAGCCGAGGTGGATTTAGCGCCACCCGACAAGCCGAAACAGCCGGTCGAGCCGTCTCCCATTGCCGATCTATCTGACGAGGTTGATGAGTTCTCAGGTTTTGGCGATGATTTTGACGTATCGGACCTGATTCAGGACGATGAAGCCGAGGCCGAGGCGGATTTGGCGCCCGCCGACAAACCGAAACAGCCGGTCGAGCCGTCTCCCATTGCCGATCTATCTGGCGACGTCGATGAGTTCTCAGGTTTTGTCGATGATTTTGACGCATTGGACCTGATCCAGGACGATGAAGCTGAGGTTGTCGCTGATTTAGCGCCTTCCAATCAACCGCAACCACCGGTTGAGCCGCCGTCCACCGTCAACCTATCTAATCCGGTGGATGATTTTTCCGGTTTTGGCGATGACTTCGATGTATCGGACCTGATTCAGGACGATGACGCCGAGGCCGCGGCAACTGTAGCGGCCCCCGACGAGCCGAAACCGCCTGTTGAACTTCCGGCCATTGCCGATCTATCCGGCGAAACGGATGATTTTTCCGGTTTTGGCGATGATTTCGATATGTCGGACCTGATTCAGGACGATGATGCCGAGGTTGCGGCAACTGTAGCCCCCCCCGACGAGTCGAAACCGCCGGTTGAACTCTCGGCCGCTGCCGATCTATCCGATGAAGCCGATGATTTTTCAGGCTTTGGCGATGATTTCGACGTATCGGATCTGATTCAGGACGATGACTCCGATGAAAATAACATCGACCGTTTACTGATGGAGACCGAGCCCGATACAGAGGATGCCCGGAAAAAAACCGATGAGTTCGATGATGCGGACTTGGATGATTTTTTCCAACTGGATGAAGTGAGCGACGATTTTTCCAAGGAAAACGAAGACGCTCAGCCGGACAATACTCAAGAAGCATCGGCTCCGGATGAGCTGGAAGATGATTTTCTGCTGCCCGACTTTGACATCACTGCCGACACCGAAATTTCCGATGAAATGGATTTTTCCGATATGGGAAATAATGCCGGAATAGAAGACGAATTCGCGAATGATTTCTTGAATGAAGATAACGTCGAGCAAACTATTGAACCGGAAATGGCAAAGCTTAAGCCGGAAGATAGCGAGGCGAAAGCAAAAGACGAAGACAAGCTAAAACTGAGTCCATTCGGATTTGAACAAGAAGATTTTAAAAAACAACTGGATGAAGCGGAAAAGAAGGTTAAAAAAGCCAGGCTTTTGAGTTATATCGCACTCGGATTCGGCGTTGTGGCGGCAAGCGCCGCTGTGGGCTTGGGGATCATGACGTATGGGGCAAAAAACGAAATCTCAAAACAGGCAGTCGTCGCTTCAACTCCTGAAGCAAACCAAGCCAAGGATACGACAGCTAATCCTCATGACGATATTAATTCGGTGAAGAACTCTATTGTGCAGTTGAATCAGCAGCTTGCCGGATTTATAAAGGAACTGCAAGACGTCAGCAAAGCATTGGACAGCGTTCAGGCAAAAATGGGAGGAGAAGAAAAGTTAGCATCGGCGCAACCCGTTGCCGAACCCGCCAAAGCCGAAGCTGCGCATGAACATGCGCCTAACAAAGAAGTATCCGAACAAGAGTCGGCCGCGGCCAAAGATATCGCAGCGCATGAGATACCACCGGTTAAGGAAGCATCGGCGCATGAAATTGCATCCGCCAAAGAAACCGTCATGCGTAAAACTGCGCTGGCTAAAGAGGTTTCCGCGCATGACATCGCATCGGCCAAGAGTGGAGCTGGAGCCTCTCATGAAATCGCATCGGTCAAAGGCGGAGCCGCTCATGAAGCTGCTCCAGTCAAGGAAGGAACCGCACATGAAACAGCGCCCACCAAAGAAAGGGCGTTGCTTGAAGCGGCACCCGCCAAAGTCGAGGTTGTGCATGAAGCAACTCCGGCCAAGGTTGAAGCCGCCTACAAAGCCCCTGCGGCTAAAGTAAAAGTTCAAGCTGAACCGGTAAGAGCTAAGCCCGTCGCTGCCGCAAAAGCAGTCGTTAAAGAAGAACCTGCACTCATAGAAGGACAAACGCCGCCTGGAAAATGGGGAGTCAACTTGGTCGCGGTTAAACAGGAATGGTATGCCAACAGCAAAGCGGCTGAGTTTGCCAGACGAGGTATTATTGCCGAAATAGTGCCTATCCAAGGAAACAATTCAACAATGTACCGGCTGCGCGTCAAAGGCTTTAGAACTAAAGCCGAAGCGAACGCAAATACAGCCAGAATCAAGCAGGCGCTTAATCTGGATTCGGTTTGGGTGAGCGATGACTGATACTTGAAGCCGGACGCCTGTGCCGCATTTAATGTGCGGCAGGCCGGCTCCGGCCTATTTCATTGAATGGAATCAGGAAAAAGTCGCGGCGTGGCGCACCGACCGTGTTGTTGCATAACGAGGACGAGGCAAAAACCGGTTCGGCTTAATAATCCGCTTATATGCCCAATTCCTGAATCTTCCGAGTCAGGGTGTTTCTGCCGTAGCCCAACAAAATAGCCGCTTCATGGCGCTTGCCGTGGGTAAAGTTTAATGCGGCTTTAATTAAAATGGCCTCAACAGCCGGAATAACCTGCTTGGCGATTTCGCCTTCGCTATCCGGCGCGACATGCGTGCGCAATAATTGCTGGTCGATCCAGTTTCTGAGTAAAGCTTCCCAGCCGGTTTCGGCGGTATTTTTTTCCGAGCCGCTATTTAGCAACTCGGGCGGCAGGTCGTGCAGATGAATTTCCCGGCCCGAAGCCATCACCGTTAGCCAGCGGCAGCTGTTTTCCAATTGCCGGACATTGCCCGGCCAGTCCAATGTGCTTAAAAAAGCTTCCGCTTCGGGTTTCAATAGTTTAATTTCGGTATTAAGTTCAAGCGCCGCTTGGGTTAAAAAATGGCGCAACAGCAACGGGATGTCCTGTTTGCGTTCGCGCAACGGCGGAATATGAATGCGGATAACATTTAAACGATGAAATAAATCTTCCCGAAACCGGCTTTGTTCTACCAACGTTTCCAGGTTTTGGTGAGTGGCGGCGATGATGCGCACGTCGACTTTTATCGATGCGTGCGAGCCGACCGGATAGAACTCGCCGTCGGCCAACACGCGCAATAAACGGGTTTGCAGTTCGGCGGGCATGTCGCCGATTTCATCCAGAAACAAGGTGCCGCGGTTGGCTTGCTCGAAGCGTCCGGCACGGCGCGATTGGGCGCCGGTAAAAGCGCCTTTTTCATGACCGAACAGTTCCGATTCCATCAGGTCTTTCGGAATAGCGGCCATATTCAGCGCGATGAACGGGTTGGCGGCTCTGGGACTGTGACGGTGCAGGGCTTTGGCGACCAATTCCTTGCCGGTACCCGATTCGCCGTTGATCAATACGGTGATATGCGACCGTGCCAGCCTGCCGATGGCGCGGAATACCTCTTGCATGGAAGGCGCTTCGCCGATAATTTCGGGCGTCGATTCTTCGGTGTGTATATCAGGAGTCACCGCAACTTGCTGTTGCTTGCTGTGAATACAGGCTCTATGAGCCAAATCGACGACTTCTTTTATATCGAAGGGCTTGGGCAGGTATTCGAAAGCGCCGCCGTGGAATGCCGAAACCGCACTTTCCAGGTCGGAATGAGCGGTCATCACAATCACCGGCAAATTCGGGTGGCTGAGTTGAATTTTGTTCAAAAGCTCCAGCCCATCCATGCCGGGCATGCGAATATCGGTAATCAGCGCATCGGGCAGATCGTTTTGCAATGCGCTCAGCAAATCGGTTGCGCCGGAAAAACTGCGGGTGCTGATGTCCGCTTTTTGCAGGGCTTTTTCCACGACCCAACGAATGGATTTGTCGTCATCGATGATCCATACAGTTTCGGACTTAGTCATTAGGCGTCTCTCCCGATGTGAAAATAGGTAAGAAAATTGAAAAGACCGTGTTGCCCGGTTCGCTGCTGCATTCGATTAGGCCGTTATGCTGGTTGATCAGCGCTTGAGCTATGGACAAGCCCAAGCCGGTGCCGTCCGCGCGACCGGTAATCATCGGATAAAATATTTGATTCATCATGTCGGCGTCGATGCCCGGCCCGTTATCGATAATGTCGCATTTCACCGCCAACTTGTAGCGTTTGCGGCCGATGGTTACTTGCCGGTGAATGCGGGTTTTGATGGTAATGTCGCCTTCGCCGTTCAGCGCCTGCACCGCATTTTTGGCGATATTTAAAATAGCCTGGATCAACTGGTCTTTATCGGCCAGGATGTCGGGAATGCTGGGGTCGTAGTCGGATTTAATGGTCAGGCTGGATTCGGCTTGAACCAATTGCCTGACCCGCTCCAGCACTTCATGAATATTGATGGCCTTTTTGTTGGGCAGTTTATTGGGGCCCAGCATTTTATCCATTAAGCCTTGCAGGCGGTCGGATTCGGCAATGATAATCCGGGTATATTCTCTAAGTTCCGGGTCGGTCAACTCCAAGTCCAGTAATTGCGCGGCACCGCGCAAGCCGCCTAACGGGTTTTTGATTTCGTGGGCCAAGCCCCTGACCAGTAATCTGGCGGTGTTTTGCTGGGTTAATAACTGTTCTTCCTTGGAAATGCGCAGATGATTGTCCACTTGCTGCAATTCGAGCAGAATCTCGTTGACCCGCTCATTTTCCAAGAGCGGCGTCGCGCTCAAGTTGACGGTGACGCTGTGGCTCATCCGCTCCAGAACAAGCTCACGGTCTACCAGCGGTTCCGCCATCGTTAAGCATTGCTGTAAATTCATCAGCAAAGCAGGATCGGAGGTTTTGAATAACTCGGATGCGCTAAGGCCTACCAAGTGGCGCGAGCTGTCGGCAAGCAGGATTTCTCCGGCGGAATTAAGGTAAGTCAGGATGAGGCCGCGATCGAATAGTAAGATTGCGCCGTTAAGATGGTCCAGTATACGTTTATGCATGATGGGCTTTAAAGTCGTTTAAAGTAAGGGCGTTATAGTTTGCATAGCAATTTGCAGGCCGAATAATCAGAATTGTCGTTTTAAAAGAGGAAGCGCCATGCGCGCGCCGCTGAGTAAGGTTAAATATCGATTTAATCCGGGCGCAGAAGAGGCGCGCACGGCCGATTTATACGAAGTTGTGTCGAGTGCGCAGTGCGCACTCTTTACGGATTTCAGGGCATCAGCGCCATTAAAAAGGGCTGCTATATCCTCTATATGGCTTCTGTCTTTCCTTTTGCACTGTTATTGCTCGTTTAACTGGGCTGCAAATTATTTATGCACCATTTTAGCGCGTAAAAGATTTGGACGCAGGCCTAATAAGCGCGTCCAGGCCTGTGCTGAGCTTATCGAAGGGCGTAGCGCTCCGGCAAGCACGACTCAAATTCGCCGGCATAAGCCGGTGCTTGGCATCGCTCGAACAGGCTTATTCCTACCTGCACGATTAAAGTCGGCATACGGTTTGCTTATGAATTGCAACCAGCCTGACTTGATGGCCTTCAATCATAAGGAATAACTCGATGAAACAACGCTTGGTCGTCATAGGGAACGGCATGGCGGGTATGCGTACCGTAGAAGAATTGCTGACCGCCGCACCGGATAAATACGATATTACCGTGTTCGGCGCCGAGCCTTACGGTAACTACAACCGCATCATGCTGTCTTCGGTGCTGTGCGGCGAGAAAACCATTGAGGATATCGTGATCAATAATCGCCAATGGTACAGCGATAACGGCATAACGCTACATGCGGGCGAACATAAAGCCGTCGTGCGCATAGACCGGAAACGCAAACAGGTCCATGCCGAAGACGGTACTTTGGCTGGCTATGACCGGCTGTTAATCGCGACCGGTTCTAAAGCCGTTATACCGACCATTCCGGGCAATGATCTGGACGGCGTGATCAGTTTTCGGGACATTGTCGATGTTAATAAAATGCTGGCTTATAGCCGCAGCCATCATAAAGCCGTGGTTTTGGGAGGCGGACTGTTAGGCCTGGAAGCCGCTAACGGCTTGGTTTCAAGAGGCATGGACGTGACCGTGATTCATAGCAATGAAATATTGCTGAACCGGCAAATGGACAGACCGGCGGCAAAAATGCTGCAAACGGAACTGGAACAACGCGGCCTGAACTTTAAAATGGCCGCTAAGCCCACGCAATTGTCGGGCGATGAAAAAGGCCACATTACCGCAGTCAATTTCGAAGACGGCAGCCGGCTTGACTGCGATTTGTTTATTACCGCCATCGGCGTGCGTCCCAATATGGCGCTGGCTCAAGCGGCGGGCATTTATTGCGAACGCGGCATCGTCGTCAACGATACTTTGCAAAGCTACGATCCCAGCATTTATGCGGTCGGCGAATGCATTCAGCATCGCGGCGCCACTTTCGGCTTGGTCGCCCCATTGTTTGAGCAGGCCAAAGTCTGCGCCAACCATCTCAGCGCGCATGGCGCGGCGGAATACATCACTTTGCCGACCGCAACCAAGCTGAAGGTGACCGGCATCAACCTGTTTTCGGTCGGCGATTTTCAAGGCGATGACAGCTGTGAAAGCATTCATTTTACCGATCCCGCTTTAGGTATTTATAAGAAGCTGGTTATTAAAGCCGACAAGCTGATCGGTGCGGTGTTGTACGGTGAAACCGCCGACGGCAATTGGTATCAGCACTTGCTGGAACAGAAAGACAATATTTCCGATATAAGAGATGCACTGATTTTTGGTCGGGCTTATGCGGGGTAGGACGATGTTACCCTGACCGTCACTGCCATTAAGTTAAGAAAAAAGCTCCCTCTCCTGCTGGAGAGGGTTGGGGTGAGGAGAATAAAAATAAGGAAAAAGGCCTTATTTGATCCCCTCATCCTAACCTTCTCCCGGAGGGAGAAGGGACTGTCCAGCCTTAACTTAATGGCAGTGACCCTGACCGTGCAAACGATTAAAGCATTTCAGTCCGAAGATAAAGAAGACCTTGCATGTGTCCCGCTTTAAATGGGAAGCCGATAAAAACTTCGTGTCTTCGTGGTGAATTAACCCACTTACTTCTAACCGTTTTTAATGAATAAACCCATACAAACCACTTGCCCTTACTGCGGCGTAGGCTGCGGCATCAGCGCGAAAGTCGATGCAGCCCATCATCGCCTGAAAATCAGCGGCGATACCACGCATCCGGCCAATTTCGGGCGGCTGTGCTCTAAAGGCTCGGCGCTCGGCGATACCATTGAACTGAAAGGCCGACTGCTACAGCCCAAAGTTTACGGGCGCGAAACCACCTGGACCCAAGCGCTGGATCTGGTTGCCGACTCTTTTATCGGTATTATCGAAAAACACGGTCCCGACGCGGTGGCGATTTACGGTTCGGGGCAATTGCTGACCGAGGATTATTACGTCGCCAACAAGCTGATGAAAGGCTACATCGGCAGCGGCAATATGGATACCAACAGCCGCCTGTGCATGTCGTCTTCGGTTGCCGGACATAAACGCGCGTTCGGTTCCGATACCGTGCCGGGCTGTTATGAAGATTTCGAACAAGCCGAAATGATCGTGTTGATCGGCTCGAATGCCGCTTGGTGCCATCCGGTCAGCTTTCAGCGCATACGCGCGGCCAAGGAAGCCAATCCGGAATTAAAAGTGGTAGTGATCGATCCGCGCCGCACCGCCAGTTGCGACATTGCCGATGTGCATTTAGCCTTGGCGAGCGGCAGTGACGCCAATTTGTTTAACGGCTTGCTGCAATTTCTGAACGAACACAACGCAACGGATTCGGCTTATATCGAAGCTCATACCGAGGGCTTTGCCGAAGCCCTGAATGCTGCCGGTATTACTATTGATCAGGTGGCACATCGTTGCGGCTTAAGCAAAGACGACGTGCATCGCTTTTACCAATGGTTCTCCGATCATGAAAAAGTCATCAGTTTATACAGTCAGGGCATCAATCAATCCTCATCCGGTACCGATAAAGTCAACGCCATCATCAATTGCCATCTGGCGACCGGCAGAATCGGCAAGCCGGGCATGGGCCCGTTTTCGCTGACCGGACAACCCAATGCGATGGGCGGGCGCGAAGTCGGCGGCTTGTCGCATCAACTGGCCGCGCATATGGATTTTTCCAATGCCGACGATATAGATCGGGTTGCACGCTTTTGGAACACTAAAAATATTGCCCAAAAGCCCGGCTATCCGGCCGTTGACCTGTTCGACGCGATTGACGACGGCAAGGTTAAAGCGGTGTGGATTATGGGCACCAATCCCGTAGTCAGCTTGCCCAATGCCGATAAAGTCAAACGTGCTTTGCAGGGCTGCGAGTTTGTGGTGATGTCCGATTGCATCGCCGATACCGACACCACCGCTTGGGCGCATGTGCTGCTGCCCGCACAAGGTTGGAGCGAAAAAGACGGCACCGTGACCAATTCGGAGCGGCGCATTTCACGGCAACGCGCGTTATTTAAAGCCGCGGGCAGCGCCAAACCGGACTGGTGGATTATCACCCAAGTGGCGCGGCGTATGGGGTTTGAACAAGCCTTCCATTACCGAAGCCCGGTAGAGATTTTCCGCGAACATGCGGCGCTGTCCGGTTTTGAAAACAACGGTTCGCGTGATTTCGATATATCGGCGTTTGCGGATATAAGTCCACGCGATTACGACCGTTTGCAGCCGACCCAATGGCCGGTCAATCGGGCTTATCCGCAGGGCAGGGCCCGATTGTTCGAGGACGGGCGGTTTTTTACCGCATCGGGCAAAGCCAAATTTATTGCTGTGACTCCGCGACCGCCGGTTAATTCGCCGGATCACGCTTACCCGCTGATTTTAAACACCGGCCGATTGCGCGACCAATGGCATACCATGACCCGCACCGCGATTGCGGCCAAATTAAATCAGCATAAAGCCGAACCGTTTGTCGAGATTCATCCGGCTGACGCCCAGCATTACGGCCTGCTTGCCAACACGTTGGCAAGCCTGGAAAGCGCTTGGGGATCAATGATTGCACGGGTGCAAATCACTGACGGCCAACTTCAAGGCAATCTTTTTGTGCCGATGCATTGGACCGAACAATATGCCGGTCGAGGCCGCATGGGCGCATTGGTTAATGCGGTTACCGATCCGATTTCCAATCAGCCGGAAAGCAAGCATACGCCGGTGCGGATCAAAGCTTATCAACCGGTCTGGCAAGGTTTTATCCTGTCCCGACGCGAGTTGGCCATTCATGAGCCGGATTATTGGGTCAAAATCAAAGGCGAGCAATTTTACCGCTATGAATTGGCCGGACTTAGCTTGCCGGAAAACTGGCCGGAGTGGACGCAAAAAAACCTCAGCGATAACGAGGGCGCAACTGCGCAATGGCAGGAATATCAAGATTCCGCTCGGGGTAATTACCGGGCCGCGCGTTTGCTCAATAATCGCTTGGAGAGCGTGGTTTTTATCGCCGCCGAATCCGCGTTACCGGACCGTAACTGGTTGACCGGATTGTTTGCAAAAACGGAATTGGAAAAAGCGGAGCGCATGGCCTTATTGACCGGAACACCGCCCTTAGGCGTCGCCGATGTCGGCACCATCGTTTGCGCTTGTTTTAATGTCGGGGAACTTACCATTCAGTCTGCGATCAAGGAGAAAGGTCTTAAAACCCATCAGGACGTCGGGCGTTGTCTTAAAGCGGGAACCAACTGCGGTTCTTGCATACCGGAGATTAAGGCGTTGTTGTGAGGCCGCGTAACTTATCGTTAATAGCGGATAAATTCGGTTGAAAATCTTAAAGAATTCACCACGAAGACACGAAGGACACGAAGTTTTATACCTATCGTTCCCACGCTCCGGCGTGGGAATGCAGTGAGGGACGCTCCTGCGTCCCGTACCGCTGGAGCGGTACTTCGGTATTCCCACGCCGGAGCGCTCATCGTTATACACATCTCGATGTAGGCCGGAATAAGCCGGTCCGCGCTTTAGCGCAGGACCGGCGTTTCCGGCATCCCGAGGCTT
>JAPLRU010000055.1:19881-20643 GCA_026399025.1 Methylobacter sp. | reverse complement strand
TGTGGGGAACACAATCGCCATCAACCTGGTCGATTTCGGCAATGCGGTTCATCCCCACGGATGTGGGGAACACCAAAAATCGGTTGCAAAATTTCGACACACTAACGGTTCATCCCCACGGATGTGGGGAACACTGACTAATTCGATAATTTTTGTCTGTTCTTTGCGGTTCATCCCCACGGATGTGGGGAACACATAGATGAATAACCCGAGCCCTGAAATATAGACGGTTCATCCCCACGGATGTGGGGAACACTGAAAAACAAATTAATTAACCAAGCATTTCAACGGTTCATCCCCACGGATGTGGGGAACACCCTTATCCAGCTTTTCACGCCAGGCAATAGTTCCGGTTCATCCCCACGGATGTGGGGAACACACTGGCGAAAAAACCATGCTCGAACGCTGGGTGCGGTTCATCCCCACGGATGTGGGGAACACGGTGCATACCGTTCCACATGTATTTAAAAATTCGGTTCATCCCCACGGATGTGGGGAACACCGCCGCAATCGATACAAGATTACCGGCGTCAACGGTTCATCCCCACGGATGTGGGGAACACACGGATAGCGGTGCCATAGGTTTCCTCCCAGGCGGTTCATCCCCACGGATGTGGGGAACACCAATTATTAGTCTAATTGAAGACAGCTAAAAACGGTTCATCCCCACGGATGTGGGGAACACTGCTGAGCAGATGTCTGGGCATGTTGCGGGTGCGGTTCATCCCCACGGATGCGGGGAACACCAATCTGCGCGATTGT
>JAPLRU010000055.1:0-19767 GCA_026399025.1 Methylobacter sp. | reverse complement strand
TTCATCCCCACGGATGTGGGGAACACCGTCGTGGTGGGCCATCCAATACAGGCGCTGTCGGTTCATCCCCACGGATGTGGGGAACACTTCTTGGGTGGCCGGGTATTTTTTGTTGAGGTCGGTTCATCCCCACGGATGTGGGGAACACGAATGCGGGATAAGCCCCAGGTTGTTATCGATCGGTTCATCCCCACGGATGTGGGGAACACGAAAAAGTCGCCGAAGACCGGCACATGAAAGCCGGTTCATCCCCACGGATGTGGGGAACACCCACTCGATAATGACGATAAAAAAGAACTCACCGGTTCATCCCCACGGATGTGGGGAACACCGGCGCAAGGCAGCGCTGGAAAAATATAAAAACGGTTCATCCCCACGGATGTGGGGAACACACTGATCATAACATATTGTTAATTCACAGAAATAACGGCTCCGGTTTTTCCACCGGAAAAAACAGCTGTTTTTTTACCCAAATTGTTAAAGAGCATCTTCATCCGGTTGATCTTCAAGCGGATAAAAAGACACCAGTTTGAGGCCGTCGAACTCGACCGGCAGACGGCGGTTTTTGCCCAAGGTAAGAAAATCAAAACCCGACTCGGTATTGGTGCTCCAGGCCATAATCGCATTGCCTTCTTCAATCCCGTCGACACAAGCGGCCCACAGCATGTCCCTGACTCTGGCCGATAAATCGCCGACATAGACGCCCGCCCGGATTTCAATCAGCCAAACGGCTAATCGGCCTCTTAACCGGGGCGGGACGTTTTCAACTACGATGACCAACATCGCCGATACTCTCAGGGTTAGGAATGGCCGGCGCGATATTTTCTTCAGCGGGCGCCGGTATCTCAAGTTCACCGGCCGCCAACACGTCTTCGATGGTGGGGATGATTTTTTTGAGGATTTTGCTTTGCCGGAAAATGTCCCGGCACATCAAGCGCACTTCCCGTTCCGGGTTATGATAGTTTTTGGCGGCGATTTTAAAGGCATGGGGAATAATGTCGTCAAACTTGAACAAGTCGGCGATGTCGTAAACGAAAGACAACGGTTTGCCGGTGTGAATAAAGCCGATGGCGGGCGCGTAGCCTGCGGCCAACACCGCCGCTTCGCTGATGCCGTACAAACAGGCCGTTGCCGAACTGATGCAGCGATTCGGCATGTCGCTGTTATCCCAGTCGGTCCGATCATAAGAGCGGCCTTTCCATTCGACTCCGGCCTGTTTGGCTAATAATTGGTAGGTTTTTTTAACCCGAGCGCCTTCGATGCCGCGCAGTTGTTCGACGCTACGCCGTTCCGGCGGCTTTTCGCCGAAACGGATTTCGTACATTTTGCGCACGACTTTTAACCGCGCGACATCGTCCAGCGCCAATTTGGCCTGATACAGCAAGCGATCCGAACGCGCCCCGCCCGGCTGGCCGGACGCATAAAGCCGCACTCCGGCCTCGCCGACCCAAACCAGCAAGGTTCCGGCCCTGGCGGCCAAAGCAATGGCATGATGAGAAACCCGCGTCCCCGGTTCGAGCATCAGGCAAGCGATACTGCCGACCGGGATATGGGTTCTGATGCCGGTTTCGTCGATGACGACAAAAGCGCCGTCTTTAACGTCAACCTGGCCTTTTTCGATAAAGGCCATGGATACGCGTTCTTTCATGGTGATGGGTTTTAGGGGTGGCAGCATGGTTATTCCGGTAATAGAGGGGGAAGGGTTGGCTCGTCCTCAAGCTGGAACTTGGAAACGGGCTGAAATAACATTACCTTTTGTATGACTTGTCATACGGACTACGGCGTCAAATTCCGATCACCGATACAGTCCTCATCTCAGTCACGTAAAATACGCAGAATGAGTAAGCTTTGCATATCGCGCCGTCCATCGAGTATTGCATGGACTACAATTTTATCGGCAACTATTTCGTAAATAATCCGATAAGGCTTTTCAATCACCTGCCGATACTGCCGAATCCCCAAAGACAATAATTCCTTGGGGAAGCTGCCTCTATCGGGAAATGCGGCTAAATTGTTTACCGCGGCTTCCAAACTAGCGATGATCTTGCCCGCAACATGATCACTGACTTCCGCCAGGTAATAATCATTAATGTCCAACAAATCAGCCAGCGCCGGTTCCGAGAGAACAATCTCCCGTGTCATGCCAAACCGCGCCGCGCCCGCAATTGAGCAAAGGCATCGGTACTGGAAACGGTTTTGCCTTGGCTAAGCGCTTGCTGGCTTTGCGCCAGCATTTTTAGCAAGGCTAATGTTTCCTGCATGCGTTCATAGTCGGCAGCAGACTGGACCACCATAGTGGCTTCGCCGTTTTGAGTAATAATCATCGCTTCGCCGGAATCTTTTAATTCCAAAGCCACCCGAGCGGCATTAGCCTTGAGATAGCTAATGGGTTTAATGTTTTTTGATAAATTCATAGTGTTCTCGCGTGTTTTACAAAGACCTGAATATAAACCAAATTCGGTTTATTTTAAATCCGTGCTAAAGAAAGTAGGCCGCAACCGAAGGCTTTGGGCTTAGCCGCATCGCCGAACCAACAGCAATCCACAACCAAATGCCTTTGATCGCCCGATACCGCTAAACAAAGCTTCCTTGAATTTTTCCATATCGGTAATTTGCAACTCGCCGGTAAAATCGACCGAGCTGAAACCTGCTTTATCGCCCTTCCCCCCTTTTGCTGACAAACCATGCCATTGATAAGCGCTGTTTTGCAGCTTGCTTAAATTGTTACTATCAGCAACCAGCTTGAATCCCAGACGTTCGCCCTGATTAATGAACCAGTGTTCAAGCTTCCGGTCAATATTGGCTTTTATGGCCCATTCCAACAAGTCAAAAAGTTGGCCGCTATGCTGTAGACGTTCGGCATAAACCGGATCCTTTTGCAGTATTTCGCTAAGCCGCTGACTGAATGCTTCACCACCTTTATCCAGCAGTAGTCTTTTGTAAGCGCTCTTTTCCTGTTTGGTAGGCAACTCGGCTTCAAGATTTAACTCTTTAACCCATAATTTTAAAAACTGCTGCTGCGCATCCATGACCACGTCATGTTTTTTGCCTTGCCTTGTCACCACTGGATTGGCTCGACATTCAAATGTCAGGCGCTGTCCTATTTCCAGTTGCGGCTGATAGTCCTTCGAGTCAACGTTGAATAATTCGGTTTCGCTTGGCTTTGTTTGCGATACCAGATAATAAACAGCTTCGCCGCGAGCAGTGGGCAATGCCCCCAATTGTTCACGAGCGATTTCTTCGCGGTATAAAAAAGTTCTTTGTTGGTCATCAGGAAACAAATCCCATAACAGGCGATGGATACCGTAAACATTGCCTTCCAGCACTTTACCTAATTGCGATGATTTAAAAATAGCGGGACGAATGCGCACTCTGGAAAAATACATTATGCGTCTCCCGAACAGAATAAATAATGCTCTTGGCGCGGCATAAACTGCCAGCGTTTGCGAGATAAGGGCTGATCATGCCGGGTGCGCGTTTGTCGCCGGGTTAAATCCAAAGTATCCGAAAAATCTTCCGGCAGCCCCTCCCAGTAATAATGGCGATCATTGGGTCGACCTAACCAGTCATAATCACGCTTTGCCAACGTGCCATCGCTTGCTATCGACGTCGGCAGCATCGGTTTATGTTGATAGGCTTTAAATGCCGCAAAATAGTTTAACTGATCGGTTATCAGCTGGGGTTGCAAGGGTGCCGCCAAAGGACAGGACTTGCGTCCCAGGTACAGATGATATTTGGGTTGCAGCAAAGCCGCCTGAATTTCAGCCAAGGTAAACGGCGCATCGGCTAAAGCACGAACTGCAACCAGCGCCAAAGCGTCGGTGCGGTATTCGCGGCTGGATAAAATCGTACCCAAGCGTTCTTTACCTAAAATCAGTTCATCCCGTCGGGTGCGATAAGTAAACTTGCCCACTGAGTCAGGTACTTGAGTGGTGTGGTAATCGCGTAGCAAACTACCAGCCGTCAATAACTCTACGGCCAACGCATAGCCTTGTTGCAGTTGTTGCTGCTTTTCTTCCTCGTCGCGCGCAATGCCCAACGCGGCACCCAGCAAGCCGATAATGGCGGATTTACCGGGATAATTGGCGGTGTGGCGGCTTTCACCGACGGCAATTTCACCCCAGCTTGCCATCGGCCCGTATAAACGGAATACCAGAATGTCCATGATTTGCCCCTTTATTGACCGACGAAATCCAGAAGTTCAGCCAAAGTACCCTGTTCTTTGGGTACATTCAGTTCACAGCGGGTGTCCGCGCAGGCACCGTAGATTTTATCGAAGCTGTCTTTTTGTTTAATGATGGCCGTGATCGAATCGGCGATGAAATCTTCATTCTCACGATGATTGATCGGTTTGAGGTAGGCGATTGACAACGAGCGGGGTTGTTGATCGCCCTTTTCAGCCAGCACATACGAGGCATAAGCGCGGGATGCAAAGCTGTTTTGCTTGCCTTCGGGAGCGACTTTAACCGCCGCTTCGGTTAAGGCGCGAATGGCTTTGTTTGCCAATTCTTCATTGCCGTCCAGATTTTCAATCAGCAATTTCCGGTTAATGCAGATGTAGGAATAGAACAAACCGGCAGCGAAGCGGGTTTCGCCGATATGAGCGGCACCCATATCTTCCAGGCCGTTATTGAGATCATCGACAGCGGTGAAGTAATCGTCTTCGATGACTACCGGATGGACGCTTATGGCGTGAGCTACTTGGCAAGCGGCTTCAATATTAAAAGCGGGGCTGGAAGCTAACATACGACCGAACAGGGCAATATCCACTGCCTGTTCATTCAAGCGAAGCAGCTTAAGCTCATCAACGTCCGGTGCTCGTTGTTCAGCAATGAGTTTTTCAGTCAGCGTTTTCATCGTCTGTTGTTCGGCAGGGCTGACATGAACCAATTGCTCAATCTCAATATCTGCCAACGGTTTGTCTTTTTCCGCTTTTTTTAAAGCGCCAAATACCCCCGCTATGGCTTTCGTCCAATCTTTGGCGTCCTTTTCCTTTATCCCTCCAGCGATTAACTGGTTATAAATATCGATTCCTAATAATTTGGTGCGTGTGCCTAAATGGTCACTCATTGCAGCTTGAAATAAATCCGAAGTGCGCCACGTTCTTTTTAAACACTGCGAAGAAACTCGCAAGCGGTCATAACCGCCCATCTTGGCGGTTTTTGGGCTGCCTTGATCGTCACGATTCAAATTGGCAGGTGGATAAGCGGTTAATAAATGTAATTGGATAAAGCGGCTCATACAGTCTCTCCTTAGTCGGAATTTTTAGGTAAAGCAGTGAAATAATCGGTAGCCCAACGCACAGCTAGGCGGTTGGCAGGTTGTCGGTGGTCGACTTGCCGCTCAAACTCACGATGCCAATGAATAATATCGTTGGCTAACGAGACAATATTGACGTTACCGCCCAGCAAGCGAATGGCTCTGATAATCCGGCGATAAAAATCATCGGTGGTTGGGCTTTTTTGTAATTGTTGAAAACGCAATTCGCTCATCGGGGCTTTGCTTTTGCCTTCCGACGGGGTTGCCAGTTGTTCGGCGAAGCTGGCCGATTGCTTCGGTGCATCGGTGGCTTTGCTGTTGTGTAGCTTGCTGGGCGTTTGTTTGTCAGTTTTAACATGGGACAGCGCACCGGCGATGCCGGCACTGGTCAACATCGGTTTGTTTTGCGACCACTGTGGAGACGCCTTATTCATCTTGTCTAAAAAATGAAAAAACGCATCGGTTAATAAAATATCTTCCGGACTTTCCGCGCGGCGTAACCGAGCGCGGTCGCCGCGATTATCGTCCAGCCATACATACCAACTTTGTAACGCTTTTCTTTCAGCTGTATTTAAAAAATAGTAGTCTTCGCTCATCCGGCTGTCTCCTCTGATTGGGCTTTTGCTTTAAGTGCTTTGAGTGTTTTATTGCCGTAAAACTTAATCCGTAAGGCTTTTTGTGCATTTACTATCCGCTTCAAATTCAGGTCTTCCGGCGTTGATGCCAAGGTTGCCGTTTCAAAAACATGGACCATTTGTTTTCTGAGGGTTTCATGCCAGCTTGCATAAATTTCACTCGGTGCCATTCGCGTATCCTCGGGTAACATCGCAAGTTGTTCCAGTAACCGATAAAAATCCGTTTCCGTAGCTTGCCAAAATTGCGCGTCGATTTGGCTCATATCGCCCTTGGCATCCTTCGGGCGATTAAACCAGGCAGATTTCACTTCTTCACGCAGCATTTTGGCTGTTTCTTTGGCGGCATTAACGAACTCAGCAGCCCAATCTGTCAGATTGTTGCGTTGCATTTCGCTAAGGTAATAGATGGGGTATCGCGATTCATACCAACACCGTGCCTTCATGTTGTCCATGTCATAGCCAAAACACCAAAGCGAAGCTCCGCCATTGTCCCGTAAGCTTCTGCCGCGCTCTTCGTTATAGAACTGTATGGTTTTTGACGCTTTATCGCCGTTATCATTGTCTTGCAAGGTAAGTCCCAGCCAATGCCGATAACCTAAACCGCCTTGCTGACCTTTCAAGGATAAGGGCGGATTGACCTTTTTCGGGTCGAAGCGATAAGGTGTTAAAGGATGCACCCAAGCGCCTTCGTAGTTGGTGCCGTAATTTTTGGTTCGGTAGGCCTGATATAAAAGTTCCGCATGGTTGCCGCATAGATCGCAATTGGCATCTTCTATTTTTGTCGTCAAACGGATACGACGCGGCATTCCCCAGTAAGCATGTAATGGATGGACTTCGCTAGGCGAGGTTATTTGCCCCTTGTCGGAAACTCGGGTTTTACCCAACCAAGGCAAAATGCTCGAATCAATTTTTTCAGCAGGCTCAAGTTCCTCTTGGTTCAACACATTCAGCCAAAGCTTTTGCCATAAAGTAGTCGATGGGGCTTTTGGAAATATCAAGGTTGTCAGCGGCCCGCCGCCGCGAAGTCCGACACGATGACCAACACCGCCGGAAGGTGCGTTGGTTTGCAATGTAAATAAAGCTATTGCAGTACAACTGGGGCAAAGCTGATTCGCACTATCGCGTTTGATGAAATGATCAAGATTATCTTTAAGCGTTTTTCCGCCCGGTGCTTCGATTAATAATGCCGAAATTACTTTGGTTTCTCCATCGGGCAAATCGAAATCCTGCAAAAATGCAGGGCCGTCGGCGGCATCCAATTCGAATGCAAACGCCACTTTCTCAAAATAGGCTTCCAATTCCTCCGGCTCCGGCATTTTCCGCCAATAGTCAAACCATTGCTCTTCATCTTCCGGTGAAAAACAAGTTTGCAACAAACCGATTAACAACTGGTACAAAGCGCCCTGGAAATCCGGTCTTGGCGCATTGATTTCAACAACAGGATTATCCGCTTCAACAATTTGCCACGGGGCGATAGTGTCCGGCACTCCATTTTGACGAATGACCGGTATCCAGCGGTCGGTGATTAAATTCATGTCTTCTCCTTGGCTTTCGCAAGCCGTCTATTACAATTCGGATTCGTCGATGTGGGCCATTTTCATAATCTGCTTTTGCAAACCGATTTTTAATGCACTGTCGCCATGTACCGGGACGGAAATGCGAAGATTGCAATCTGATTTGGCGTAAATATGATGGCTACCGTTGATGCGCTTTAATTCCCAGCTTCTGGTTTCCAATAGTCGACAAAGCCTTTTGCCGCTGACCGTCTTCACACGGCTATCTCCATGACTCTGTCGTTTCCGGTTATAGTTGCTTCATCAATATCAACGGCCAAGCAACCTTCCACAGCTTCATAAATATTGCCCAGCAATTCATCGAAGGTATCGCCTTGCGTTACGCATCCGGGTATTGACGGTACTTCCGCCCAAAAACCGCCTTCTTCCGCTTCGTGTACGATTACTTTAAGTTTCATTGTTGGTTCCTCATGTTCTAAAAATTGGCCTGCTGTTTTGATAGGTGTCCCGGCAGCGTAGACTATCCCATAAACCCGTGCCGCGATGAATAAATAACTTGCCCTTCCTCTAACGGTAAAATTTCCAACCAGCGCAGCGCTTTTTGCTCGGTTTTCAAGGTTTCGATCAAAACTCTCAGATTTGCCGGGATCCGCTGCTGCGCTTTTTTCCACTCGTGTTCAGGCAACTTAACGGTACTCAACGCCCAGGCATAAGGCTCCGCTTTGGCATAAGGTTTTAGCTGGCCGTTTTCTAAAATCGCCAGAGCTACCGATACGGTTTCTTCTTCAGTTAATCGAGTCGGAATTCTGGTTTCCTCATCCCAGTCGCCGCTGGATCGGGTATAGCCTTTATTGAGCTTGAGCACGTTCAAATCGGCCATGCTTTTTTGCACCATGGTTTTGCTTGTCGCCTGCATAGAACCGTCCAACAGCACATCCGGTATGTCCGCTTCGGCATCGAACGAATACACGCCTTCAATTAAATCTCTCGCATCATCGGGCATGGTGAATTGCCCGCGCTCAAGCAAATGTTTCGCCGTCAACCAAAGTTGTCCGATATGCGGGTAAACCGCCTGCGTCCCGGCATGATCCGGTTTCAGCCAATTTGCATCGGCATCCGCTATCGGGTCCGGTGAAAACAGGTAAAGCGTTGGTGTGCCTCGCCGGTCTTTTACGCCTTCCTGTCCGATCCGCTTGCCTTGCGCATCCCGGACATGACGCATCAATCTTCCCGCCCGCTGAATGATCAAATCGATAGGGGCCAAATCGGTAATCATCACGTCGAAATCCAAATCCAGCGATTGCTCAACCACTTGCGTGGCTATCAATACCTGACCTTTTCTATGTTCAGGGGTTGAGCCATCACCAAAATATTGCAACGTGCGGTTTTCAATGTCCTGGCGGTCGATCATCGCAAAACGGCTGTGAAACAAACTTAAGCGATTCGCATCAATACCGGCATCCAGTAAATCTTGATAAGACTGTCTGGCGGCTTTTACCGTGTTACGTATCCAGCACACGCAATGTCCGGCAGCAACGGCTAGCCGAATTTGCGCAATCACTTCGTCTTCGCTGTCCAGGCGTTGAATGTTGACGGTACGTTTTACGGCCTCACGGGTATCGATCTGTTGTTCAACGGTTGCTGCCGGGGTGTGCGTGGCTAAAGGATAGTGAGCCGGATCGTTCAGCGTTGGAGCAGCTTGCCCCAGGCCTTTATGAAAGGCGTTGACCAGGGTTTCGCGCATAGTTTGCGGCAAGGTTGCCGATAACAAAATCACGCTGCCGCCTTGCCGGGCATGGGCTTCCAGCAAAGCGTCCAGCAACTTTTGCATGTAGCTGTCGTAAGCATGGACCTCGTCGACCAGCAATATCTTTCGGCCCAATCCCAGCAAGCGTAGCGACTGATGACGCGCCGGCAAAACCGCTAACAACGCTTGATCCAAGGTGCCGACGCCGACATCGGCCAGCAATGCTTTTTTTCGGCTGTCGGCCAACCATGCATTGCAGTAGGCGGTGGCGCTTAATTCCTGATCCTCCTCGTTCTTTCCATTCAGATAATCGCCGTCTGTTATCGACTGCTTGGCTAAAACAACAGAATCCTGAAAAGCCTGGGACAACTCTCGGGCTCCGTGAGCCAGAATCAGCGACGGTTCACTGCCCGATTGATAAAACTTGCGATAAACGTTGCCCAGTCTCTTATACATGGCATTGGCGGTCGCCATGGTGGGTAAGGCAATATATAAACCGTCGGCCAAGCCTTGCGCCATCAGGCGCTGGGTCAAAATCAAGGCTGCTTCGGTTTTCCCGGCTCCGGTGACATCCTCCAGAATAAAGAGTTGCGGTAGTTCGGTAAGCGCTTCGTTAATGGCATATTTTTGCAGCGGTGTAGGTTGCTGAATAAAAGGAAATAGATTTTCGATAGTTTGAAATGAGGCAACATCGGGTGCTTTCGGTAAAGCATTAACAGCATCTTCCGCTTTTTTTATAGCTATCTCACGCCAATACACATTCAAATCTTTTGGTTTATCGCAGTATTTAAAATGATCCTGATTCGAGCCCAACCAATCGGCCAATACCGCGACCCCTGCTAATTGCCAGGATACGGATTTCAAGCGTTTCTTAAGCGCCTTGTCCAATAACGGTTGGAAGTCGAAATCGCCAAGAAAAAGTGCAATAGCATCCTGTACAAATGCCATTGCCGCTTGCTCATCTTCAAGTTCAAAGAAATTCCGTGTTCGTAACTTTGTTTTGGGCGGCATACCATGATGCCCGGTGACTATTTCCAGCCAAGGCTCTAAATGAAATAGCCATTCGTTACCTGCGGACTCATTGCTTGGCAATTGCTCAAGCAGTTTGGTTTGCAGTGTTTCTTGCCAAAGACAAAAGCCTAAACTGTCGTGTCGTTCAGAATAAGGCATTCTGGAGTTGGCTTTTACCAAATCGACTGACAGCTCCTGCCTCAAACCCTGAAAAGCTCGGGCAAATTTACCCAGATCATGTAGCGCCAGACAGAAAACAAATAATGTTCTTAGCCATTCGGGCTCTACTTTCAATTGCTTGGCTAATTGTTTACAAAGCGGCATGTCGGGCTTCAATAATTGCCGGCCTAATGCCGCTACATCCAGGCAATGATACGGCAACAGATGGTAACTATTACGCTGCCCATCATCCGAACCGGCCTTGCCCCAATACCGGTGATATAGTGCTTCCGTCATAGTTATCCCCTAGCGCTTAAATTAAGCCCTATTATCCACGATCACTCTCATGCCCGCTAATACTGCGCTTTAGTTTAGCGCCGCAAGGCAGCTTTCAGGCGAGCGGGCTCGAGCAATACCTGGCGTTTTTTAGGCTTTGCCCGGCATCAGAGATTAAATTTGCTTTCTATTTTTTGCTTGTAGTTTAAATAATGGATGGTTTGCAGCTGATCAAGGCTGTTGATGCGGAATGCGGAAAGGGGCAGGTCTATATCGGTGATGTGAATCGGGTAATTGGCTTTGCCGTTCCGAAATTGGAGTATGTGTTGATAGGCGGCAAAGAAAACTTGGTTGCCGTAGTCCAGCGAGGAAAATTCTTTTTCGTTACAGTAAATGGTGAAGACGATGCCTTTAGGGGTATCTTCCCCGGTGATGCGCAGGCTTAATTCTTTGCTTGAGGGTGCGGCTTTCAGTTGTACCGGGTTACAAGAGAAGACGTCGGCGGCGCTTTTGGTGATCTCGAAATATTCAATACTCAAAAACGCTTCAAAAAGATGGCGGGAAATAACCGATTCTAAAAAAGCCGAGTACTGTTTTAATAAATAGTGGGGGTTTACTTTGCTGTGTTGCTGGATATACAAGGCGCCTTTTTCATCGATAATATAAAGAGTGATGTCGGTTTTGCCCTCCTGGTAAAACAGCTGGATCGTTTCCGGTCTGTTCCGTGAGTAAATCAGGCTGATCGGCGTGTTTTCGAGCACGGCTTGATCAAAATGGACGCTGCTGAAGTGTTCCTGAGCCTTGGCTAATTCGGCTAACACCAGTTTTTTGGTCGCCAATTCTTTGTAGTTTAAGGTTTTGTTGATCGTTTGAAAGACATAAAACGAAGCTCCGCCGGCTAGGATGTAACGGGGCGAGCGATTATGATGCGGCTTGGCAAAAAGTTTAATCAGGGTGTTAAAGACCGCTTCGACACGCAGAATAATGCCTTTGGCGCGAGCCGGCGTGTGGCAGATGAACTTCAGGTTGCTCAGCGAGAGCGGCTTTTTATTGTTATTAATGATGTCGGTAAAGCAATTAAAGAGTGCTTCTATGCCTTCGTCTTGGCTGGTTGTGATTTCGCTCCAACTGGACACTGAAACCCGGTTGATTGATTCGATAAAACACTGCCGGTTCATGCCGTAACTTAAGGCATCGGAACGTTCGCTCATTACGCACAAGCCGTCCGCATCGGAGATGCCCATATTGATAATGACCAACGAGTTCAGCTGGGCTCTGAGCGTTTGGTAGGCTTCCAGCGGCGGGTCGCAGTCGAAGTTTTGGCTGAAAAAAAGGCTGATCTGGTTCAGGGTTGAATGCAGTTCTTCATTCGGCATTTTCAGCGAATGCGAGCTGAACTGTAGCTGCAACTGTTTATAGTAGAGTCCGTTAATGACCAGCCAGCACAGGATTTCGATTAAGGTTCGGCATTTCTGGATGGGTTCGAACTCGGCGGCGTTATTCATTTGTACGTTTTTCAGGTACAAGGCCCAGCCGTCGTTGCCGCCGGGAAGCCGGTGTTCCACGATGGATAAGGTGCTTTCCTTGGCGTGAACTTCCGCGTTCGTGGTAATGATTTCGATCTTGCCCGGCCTTTTTTCCAAGAATGAATGCAGTTTTCTGCCGATCAATTTCAGGTCGTTATTATTGGCTTGGTTTGGGCTGACATGCTCTTTGGCGAAACCCATGATCATGCGGTAACAGTGGGTCAGTTGCTGCACAATAACGGCATGTTCGGACGTGGCTTTTTTGATATTCCAGAGCCGCTGGTATTTCATGTTATCAATGGTCGCTGTCGGCCAATTCCAGCGTTGAGCGATATAAAGCATATATTTCTCGCGGGCGGCTCTGGTTTGGGAGTCCATGGTGTTATCCGACGATCCCATCACTTTTAAGTAAAAGCTTTGCCGGGCCAAGGCCAGTCTTCCATGGCTATGCGCCAGTTGCAGGTATTTTTCGACTTTTTGGTAAATCAGCAAATACGGGTCAAGGTCGGTGGTCATGAAATCGCCCTGATAGACGGCTTTTTTGATGTCTTGGCACAGCCATTGGGTGTTCGGGTATTCGCTGGCATAGCATTCCATTAGCAGCAGTTTTAATAACGACTTGTGCGGCGAATGCAAGGCTTTATAAAGATGCCACAGGGTTGCGCTGGTAAATTCCTCGGCCGGAACCGCATCGAAGCCGCCGAAATCGATGATTTCATGCTCGGGAATGAACAGTTTGCTTATTAAATGATTGATATAGCCGGCGTAGTTGTGTTCTTCATGAGGCGGCACCAGCCACCATGCCGGACTTTTTCCGGCGATGTAAATCGCGGTCCGGTAGAACTCTTCAAGCAATAGGTAATGTTGGGTTTGGCCGCTGCTCTCCGAGGAAATCGGGGTGTTTTTGCCCAGCCTGAATTGCTTGCTGTCCATCAGGAAAAAATGCACTTCCAAGTTTAACGATGTCGCCCAATTTTCAACGGCTGTGGCTTTTCTTTGCAGTTCTTCAAGCGCATCGGCCGACAACTCGGATTGATGACACAGCCAGATGTCCATATCGCTGGTTTTGGAAAACGCAATGCTGCCGACACTGCCCATTAAAAACAGCCCTTCAATCGGATAAACATGGGAAGGGGCGCGGTTATAGTTGAAGTTTTTCGCCAGTTGCTTTGCGGCGTTGATGGTTTGGGTGCTGGGACTGTATTCAGGGATGCCTGCGGGGGTCGCCGAGGAGATAAAGCCCGGCAACATCGGGAAGTTGCAATGGAAAAGCAGCGGTAACAGTTCCAAGAACGCGCGTTGACGCGGTTGTAGAAACTCTTGAACGCGTTGTTCGCGCAGTTGATTCAAGCGCTTAAAACGGTGTTTAATCGTTTGCAGGTCTTGGATGCTGATTTCTTCGCCGGGTGAGCCTAGATAAATAGCAGACTCTGGGTGTGCTTTAATCATGGTGGGTCGTTATTTTTATAATGCGTTTAGCCGAGTCAGTTGGGCCGGCGACAGCGTGGCCCAACGTTTTCAAACCGTTGTCGGGCAGGTTACACCATTATATCTTGCCGTGCGCTTTGGATGGCGAGTCTGACTGTATCGGGAGCGGTGCCGCCGATATGCTTGCGGGCCGCGACCGAACCTTCCAGCGTTAAATAGCCGAACACATCGTCGCCGATCAGGTTTGAAAAATGTTGCAGTTCCGGCAACGACAATTCCGATAGATCGCGTTGGCTTTCCAAGCCTAAACGCACCGCAAGACCCACCACTTCATGGGCGTCGCGAAACGCCATGCCTTTGCGCACCAGATAATCGGCAAGGTCGGTCGCCGTGGCAAAACCGCGTTTGGCCGAATTGTACATGTTGGCTTTTTTGGCTTCGATGTGCGGAACCATGTCGGCATAGGCGCGCAGGCAGTTGATTAAAGTGTCTGCGGTATCGAACAGCGGTTCTTTGTCTTCCTGGTTGTCTTTGTTGTAAGCCAAGGGCTGGCTTTTCATCAGCATCAACAACGACACCAAATGACCGGTGACTCGGCCCGACTTGCCGCGCACCAGCTCCGGGACATCGGGATTTTTCTTTTGCGGCATAATCGAAGAGCCGGTACAAAAGGCATCGGGCATCTCGATAAAATCAAACTGGGCACTGGACCATAAAATCAGTTCTTCGGAAAAACGGGATAAATGCATCATGATCAAGCTGCCTGCGGCCGCAAATTCAATCGCAAAGTCGCGGTCGCTGACCGAGTCCAGCGAATTGGCGGAGGGTCTGCTGAAGCCGAGTAAATCGGAAGTCATTTGGCGGTCGATAGGATAGCTGGTTCCGGCTAAGGCCGCAGCGCCCAAAGGCATGATGTTGATGCGTTTGCAGCAATCCTGCAATCTTTCCCGGTCTCGTTTAAGCATTTCAAACCAAGCCATCAAATGATGACCGAAAGTAATCGGCTGGGCGACCTGCAAATGGGTAAAGCCCGGCATGATGGTGTCGGCATGTTGTTCGGCCAGATCCAGAATGGCGGTTTGCAAGCGGGTGAGCTGGGCTAAAATCTGTTGGATTTCACTGCGCAGGTACAGACGAATATCGGTTGCCACTTGATCGTTGCGGGAGCGGCCGGTATGCAGTTTTTTACCGGCGATGCCGATTAAATCGGTCAGTCGGGCTTCAATGTTCATATGAACATCTTCCTGTTTAATCGACCAAACAAAGTCGCCGTTACTGATTTCCCGGGCGATTTGAGCCAAGCCGTTAATAATAGAGTCGCGTTCCTGCTCGGTCAGAATACCGCAGGCGCACAGCATTTTGGCGTGAGCGAGGGAGCCTTCTATATCCTGTTGCGCCATGCGTTGATCGAAATCGACGGAAGCGGTGAAGACCTCAACAAAGGCATCGGTGGCTTGGGCAAAACGGGCGCTGGAAAGTTTGTCGGCATTAACGTTGGTCATAATAGCTTTTGTCTGTGGCTTAAATGGTTAAATTATACAGCCAAAGCGCTTGCTCCTGCTAACGCTGCTTGCCTCGGTACCGGTACTCGCAGGGTTCAAGTTCGACTAACCGTCATTAACGGACACGGGTTACAATACCGCCATTTATGGTTAAAAAATGAAGGGTGTTCCGTTGGCTGAAAAAATTATCCGTATTGCGACGCGTAAAAGTCCTTTGGCATTGTGGCAGGCAGAGCATGTTGCCGAGCGTTTACAGCGGAGGTTTCCGGGATGCCGGACCGAGTTGATCAAAATGACCACTCAGGGCGATAAAATTCTCGATGCGCCTTTAGCCAAAATCGGCGGCAAAGGCTTGTTTGTCAAAGAGCTCGAGCAAGGTATGCTGGACGGCTTGGCCGATATTGCGGTGCATTCGATGAAGGATGTACCGGTAGCGTTTCCAGACGGCTTGCATTTGGCGGCCATCTTAAGCCGCGAAGATCCGACCGACGCTTTTGTCTCCACGCGTTATGCGAGCTTACAGGATTTACCGGCCACTGCCAGAATCGGCACCTCCAGTTTGCGTCGGCAATGCCAGATTAAAGAGCTTTATCCCGATGCGGAAATTTTGTCGCTCAGGGGCAATGTCAACACCCGTTTAGCCAAGCTGGATGCGGGCGAATACGACGCGATTATTTTGGCATCGGCCGGTTTAAAAAGGTTGGGTATGGCCGAGCGTATCAGTCAATGTTTGGATACTTCGGTCAGTCTACCGGCGATCGGGCAAGGAGCTATCGGTATCGAATGCCGGACCGATGACACTGAAATCAATGACATGCTGAGCGCGCTGCACGATAGCGAAACCGGGCTGTGCGTGGCGGCGGAAAGAGCCATGAACGCGCGTCTGAACGGCGGCTGCCAAGTGCCGATTGCCGGTTTTGCCCGGATGCAGGGAGAGCACTTATTCATGCGCGGCTTGGTCGGTAGTCCTGACGGCAGCGTGATTTACCGGGCTGAACGGACGGGCGGCCCGGATACGGCCGAAGCCATCGGCAGAACGATTGCCGAGGACTTATTAGCCCAAGGCGCCGATAAAATTCTGCAAGCGCTGTTTGAGTGAGTAAGGTTTTGCAAGGCGCACATGTTTTAGTCACGCGGCCCGAACATCAGGCGGAAAACCTGAGCCGTTTAATTGAACAACAAGGCGGAATCGCGGTTCGCTTTCCCTCGTTGGAGATTGTTGCGCGGGATGATCCGGGCGATGAGATAAAAAATACCCTGGCGAATTTGGACCGCTTTCACTGGCTTATTTTTATCAGCGCCAATGCAGTAAATTTTGCTCTAAAGGCGAATAGTGGCAAAATACCCCGGATAATCTCCGGGCTCTCTTTGCAAAATGCGGGCCGGGGGGGATTCGCCGCAGTGGGGCAGTCAACAGCGCAAGCCATGAGAACAGCCGGGTTGCCCGTCGATTTAGTGCCTGAACAGGGTTATAACAGCGAAGCGTTGCTGGCAATGCCTCAATTGCAGCAAGTCGAGGGGCAGAACTGTTTAATCGTTCGCGGTGAAGGCGGACGTGAACAGCTGGCGACGACGTTACGCAGCAGAGGCGCAGAAGTTAGTTATCTGGAAGTCTATAAAAGAGTAATCCCCCGCATTGATAGCTCGCCGGTTGTCGAATTGCTTGCACAACGGCAGCTGGATGTCATTACCGTGACCAGTGCCGAAGCGCTGCAAAACTTAAGTTTAATGTTGGGTAAAAATAATAATAAGTTATTGCTATCCGTACCGTTGGTGGTCGTGAGCGATAGAATCAGGCAACAAGCCTTCGATATGGGATTTAACCGAATTACTGTGACGGATAGTCCTATCGATACAGCAATTCTTGAGACAGTAATTACGTGTGTGACAGGGGAATAGAGTGGCCGAATTGAGTGAACAACAAGAACAGAATGTGAGCGAAAATAAAAAGGCTCACCGGTCGCGTAGCGGACTCTGGTTTGGCGTCATTGTGCTGCTTATTATCATCAGCGTGGCGGGGTTCGGCTTTTATCTGTTTCAGCAATTACGCTCTCAGCAGGATAATTTAGGCGGCGAAGTTAATAAGGGCGACATGCAACTGATCGAGTTGAGCAAACAGATTAGCGGCTATCAGGCGCAACTGGCCGCCATTCAATCTCAATTGGCAACCGTGGAAGCCGATGTCGCCGGTAAGGAATCCCATTTTACTAAAACCTTGGCGGATTTTTCCCAGTTACACAGCGAAAAACTGGATACGACGCGCAATGAATTAAACGGCGCGATTTCGCAGGTCCAGCGCCAATTAGGCAAAACCCGCGGCGACTGGTTAATCGCCGATGCCGAATACCTGTTAAGCATCGCCAATCAACGCCTGTATTTAATGGGCGATGTCAACACCACTCGCGAAGCGCTGGAAGCGGCGGATCAACGACTCAGAGAGAGCGGGGACGCCGGAGCGTTTAAAATACGCGAACAAATCGCCAAGGATATCACCGCAATTCGCAATGTTGAAGTTGCCGATATTGTCGGCATGTACGCTTCGATTCAAGCCTTGCAAGATCAAATTGATCGCTTAACCTTGTTTTTGCCTTATACCGGCAAAACCTTGACTCAGCCCCAGCCGACGCCGGAACGGGCCGAAGGTCAGAATCTGCTGGATTCCGCCTTAGGACAATTGGAAGGGGTGGTGACGATCCGTCATACCGAACATCCGATCAAGGAAATATTGACTCCCGAAGAAGCCCAATTTATCCGTGAGCAATTAAGCGTCAAGTTGGAGATGGTCAAAATCGCGCTGGTTCAGCAGAACGAGCGGCTTTATCAATCCAGCTTGGCCGATGCGAAAAAGTGGGCCGAGCAAAACTTTGCCAAGGATGCCGAAACCGGCAAATTTATTGCCGAGTTGGATCGATTCAATGCGATTAAAATCCGCAGCCATTTCCCCGACATCAGCCTGTCGTTAAAAATGCTCAGAGACATCACCAAACTGAGACTGGAAGTCGATAAAGCCATGCTGCCCGCGGAAGAAACCAAGCCGGGGCAAGCGGCAAAACCGATTGAGCCGATAAAGCCGCCGCAGCCAGTCGCTCCCGCCGGCACCACAACCCCCATTGAGACCGCGCCGCCCGCTGAATCGCCGGCTCCGATTGAAGGTGATCCAACCAAAGAATCGATTCAGCCGGCCGTTGAACCGGCTCCTGCCGAACAATGATCTAGAGAGTACATAATGAAAAATATAATGTATTTTCTGGGTTCATTGCTGATTGCCGTCGCCGCCGCTTTTTTTGCCTATCAATGGTTGGGCGGATTTGAAACCCCCGGCTATGTCTTAATAGGCATCGGATATTGGTCCCTGGAAACCTCGTTAGTCGTTTTTACGGTTAGCTTGATCATGGGATTTTTTGCGTTTTACGTCTTTTTCAGATTTTTAGGCTGGCTGCTCAGATTGCCGGGCCACGTCAAAAATCGCGGCAAAAACATTAATTTCAACCGTTCTCAAGAAGCCCTGATTGCCGGCTTGGTCGATTCCGCCGAAGGTAATTGGGAAAAAGCCGAAAAAGTATTGATCAAACATGCCTCGCACAGCGGCGCGCCGTTGATTCATTATTTGACCGCAGCCAGAGCCGCGCAATCCCGCGGCGCTTATGACAAAAGGGACGAATACCTGAAAAAAGCGGCCGACCAAGCACCGGGTTCCGATGTCGCGATAGGCTTGACTCAAGCGGAATTGCATTTATCCGAAAAACAATTCGAACAAGCCCTGGAAACCTTGACCCGCCTGCATTCCATCGATCCGACCCATGCCAGCGTGTTAAAGTTATTGCATCAAGCCTATCAACAAGCCGGCGATTGGGAAGGCGTCCGTAAACTGATCCCGTCATTGAACAACAATAAAGTCTTGATGGAAGCCGAAATAAAACTGCTGGAAACCGAAGCTTTCAGCAAATTGTTAAAGCAGGCCGCCGCAGAAGGCAGTGTGAGCGACATTGAGGCGCTGTGGGCGCAAATTCCCGATTACATCAGAAACATGAAAGGCGTTTCGGCGATTTATTTTGCCGCGATGATTGAAGCGGGAGCGGGCGCAAAGGTCGAAGGCGGTTTGGCCAGAGCCTTGTCGACGACTTGGGATCAAACGCTGGTGGTATTGTTCGGCAATGTCCAATCGATTGACGTTGCAAGACAGCTGGAAACAGCCGAGCAGTGGCTGCCGATGCATCCCCGTGATGCGGTGTTCCTGACCGTTTTGGGCAAGTTGAGCATAAAATGCGGCGATAACCAAAAAGCGACAACTTACCTGAGCAAAAGTTTATCCATAGAACCTACCGTTCCGGCCTATCAATTATTCGGCGATTTGCTGTTCGCGCAAGGCGATAAAGACAGAGCCAGCGAGTGTTATAAACAAGGCTTGGAATTGGCGTCCAGTGAGATTGTCAGCAGGATTGATTCGATATCCTGATAGTACTGATTGAGGGCCGGCCCTATGACGAGTCATTGGGGAATATGCAGGAAAAACTTAGGAAAGGGGATGTTAACTTAACCGGCCCCTTTTTTTATGAAAAATGAATTATAAACTCACCGTTCGTTCATTTTAACGGCCAGTTCACCCGATTGCACCTCAATGCCTTGATAAAGGGCGGGCGAAAATCCAAGCAATGCCAAGATGCGCATCTGAACGGCATTGAGCGGCGTCATAAAGCCGCTCTTTACGCC
>JAPLRU010000053.1 GCA_026399025.1 Methylobacter sp. | reverse complement strand
TATTGTCTTGAAACGCTCTGTGCTCAATCTTTGGAGTTACCCCCGCCGACCCAGAGTCCTCTACCCAGTGGCTGGCCCGCCTTCCGGGACGGGGATCACACCCGTTGGAATAAACGACCTTGCCTGGCCGCACTATCTACATAACTTTTTTGCATTACAAATACAATGAGTTACAAAGCGGCCTAGCTCCCTCTCCTGCTGGAGAGGGTTGGGGAGAGGAGAATAAAAACAACTATTTATATCCCCCTCATCCCAACCTTCTCCCTCAAGGGAGAAGGAGCCGGTACTTGTGTAGATACTTATGGATATAGGACACTGAATTAATCGAGCAACATGACAGTTATCAATTCAAACCGAAGCAGTTGGAGTGCAGGCTTTGCCTGCAAGCAGGCAAAGCCTGCACTCCAACTGCCTGATGGCATCTCTATTCGGCCGCATAACATAAACGCATCGTTGCAGCGGCTCCTTGATAAAGCCGATTCTTTTTTCACTGAATAGTTACGGCTGAGCCCGCCATTTTTACATCATATAAGTACACTCATTACGCGTCCGCGAAATAACAGGCGCTTGCCCCGACACCGTCGGGGTCGGTTGCACGGTATAGGGACCTCTTTCGACCATGGCGGCGGAAACTGACGGCGCCGCAATTTCCGCCCCTGGCAGAGTGGCGTTGGCCAAGGTAAAAACCACATTGTACCAGCGTACCAACTTTGGCTCGGTACCGGCAGCACCGGTTGCGGCATCCGGATAAATCATGCTGTAGTCATGCGGAAAACGGGCGACTTGATGAGGGAGCACCGACCACGTGAAGAAACCATTGGTTTCAGTCGGCAACTCGGAATTAGAAGCCGGCGTTAAGCTGACGAGTAATTTACCGTTTATATCGTAAGAATCTATTTGCGTAATAGCTAACGAATCCGTTTCCGAGAGATTATTAATCAACCAACTGGACTCTATCCCTTGTTGTTGACCCGCCCCCGTCACCGTAGACAAAGGCACATCGCCCGACAAAGACCCGGTGCATACGATTTTAGCGGTGCTTATCATGGCGTTGCCGCCGACAGGAACGGCCATCGCAGTATGAGCGCCTATTAATCCGCTTAAAGCACTGACGCCAAGCAAAAGTTTTTTTATATTCATCATCTTTCTCGATTGTAGTGTTAAAGGAATAAGCCAAGCATTTTAACGATACACACAATTGGCGCGAATACGGTCGATAATGGCGCCGCCTAATGCAGGAGTTTTGTATTCCGCGTAATCGGCATACACCATCGGGGCGAGAATTTTCGTATCATTGCCGGCTTTGACCGTGAACGAAACGCTATTCCATAACAAATTAGGATTGGCGACTTCCTGTGGCGGCAAAACCGCTTCCTTAAATAAACGAGTGGTTTCGTGCGGTTTTAATTTCCATTTAAAGACCGGGTCGCCGGGATCGGATGACGGCGGTGGCGGCGACGGAGGCGTATAGCTTGCGATGACTGCGCCTGTAGTCATCGCGTAAACGTTTATTTGGGTAATCATCAAGGTCTTATTTTCGGAAATGTTGGTGATTAAAAAATCGGTTTGCAATCCGCCCGCCTGTTCGTTTTCGACGGTGGTTCCGGGGGGCGCGCCGGGAAAGAAGCGGCTGGCGCTACAGTCAACGGTGGCGCTTGTGTTTGCATCAATATAGCCCGATCTATTGTTCGGCATGACCGCAAAACCGACACTTGCACTCAGCAGCCCGACTATCGCCGTGAGACTTAATAACGACTTCTTCATGTTCATGGCATTCCTCATTGGGTAAAAGTCTAAAGATTGAAATTGGCGGTTTAAGCTGATTTAACAACAGATGAAACTCTTTACAGCCACCAATTTTAAGTGGGCCGAAAAGCCCCGGATTGAGACCTGACAGCTTTTATCAAGCGCTCAGGTCTATGCTTTGTTAAACGGAAAGCCGATTTGTTGAAACCCATCGACTCGCCGTTAACAAAGCAACAAACCGCGTTATGGTTAAAAATAACGCGCCAGTTTTTGCGCAATTTCTCCAACGTGCGGTTGAAGATTCATACTGATATGAGTTCCTGTGATCTTCGAAATTTCAATGCCTTGTTGCGCTTTTTCCAGCCAGAAATGCTCGGGGTGGCCTGGATTTTCAGCGTTCCACGGTTGTTGCGCCCGGAAAAAAGTCAGATGTCCGGCATAGTCCTTCGGCACATAGCGCCCCATCGCGACGCTGTTGGCTTTAAAAACGCTCAGCCAGCAGTGCAATTGCTCCGCTGTAAATGAAGCCGGTAAACTGTTCAGCTGCTTAGCTTGTGCCAATACGGTTTCAAGCTGTTGTGTTGTTGGTAGGGATTCCAACTCGGCAGCGCTCGGCGCCTTATCGCCCATTTTCAACAAATAACGGGCGATAAAGGCGAGAATGTCGCTGTCCTTTTCGCTTTTAAACAGGTTTTGTCCGGGCGCCGGGCTATCGATCATAAACAGCAATTTTACGGTCTCGCCCGCTTGCTGTAATTGCTGAGCCATTTCAAAAGCCACTAAGCCGCCGAATGAAGCGCCGCCCAACAAATACGGCCCGTGCGCCTGTTTTCCGCGCATTTCTTGAAGGTAAGCGCCAGCCATCTGTTCAACGTCGGTTAACGCTTGTGTGCCGCTGTTGAGTCCCAAGGCTTGAAACGCGTAAACCGCTTGATGCGCCGGTAAATCTTGCGCCAAGTCGCGGTAAAAACTGACATAACCGTCTATCGGATGCACTAAGAACAAGATGGGGCGCGCTTCGTCGCCGCCTTTGATTTTGACTAAGCATTGCGCCGTATTCGTTGAAACTGTTTCAGTCTCAGCCGTAACGCCCATTTCAGGCACATCGGCGGTCACCACCAACGCTAATTCCGCAATCGTCGGCGCGTTTAAAAATTCGCTGATCGATAATTCCGTGCGCAAGCACTCGCAAATGCGCGCGACAACGACGCTGGCTACTAACGAGCTGCCGCCGAGTTCAAAGAAATTATCGTGTATGCCGACATGACCGCCCAAAACCTCTTTCCAAATATCGGTCAAGCGCTGTTCTTTTGCGTTGCGTGGGGCAAAACGGATTTTTTCCTCGGCGGAATGGATGTGTTCAACCACCTCGTCTTGATCCAGGGTACTCAGACGCGACAATGAACCTTGCGGTTGAGTCACATTGCTTTGGCCGGGTTTCGGCGCATCGATCCAATAACGTTGACGCTCGAAAGGATAGGTCGGCAATTCGGTGCGGTGTAATTTCCTACCTTTATAAAACGCTTTATGGTCAATGACGACTCCCGCCAACCACAAACGTCCCAGCGTAGTTAGCAAGAAAGCCCCGTCAGCTTGGTTTTCCTGCGGATGCGGCAACGAAGTCAATACCCATTGCTCGGCTTTTTTCGCTTGATGCTGTCTTGCCAAACTGCTGAGCGTGCGCCCCGGACCGACTTCGAGCAGAACTTGTTGATGGTCTAAAAACAGCTGTTCCAAACCTTCGGCAAAATGCACGGTTTGACGTAAATGCTGCGCCCAATAATCCGGGTCCGTGGCTTGTTCGGCGGTAATCCAGGTGCCGGTCACATTAGATAAATAAGGAATTTGCGGGGCGTTCAGGGTGGTTTGACGCATCCGCGCGGTGAACGGCTCGACGATGCCGGCCATCATTTGCGAATGAAAGGCATGAGAGGTGTGCAAAGCTTGACAACGCACATCGCGGTCTTTCATCTGCGCTTCAAATGCAGCAATCGCTTCATTGGTTCCTGAAACCACGCACAGCGACGAGCTGTTGATCAAGGCCAGCGATAAATCTTCCGGTAACACTTCGCGCAATTCTTCGGCAGGCAGAGAAACCGCCAACATCGTGCCGGGCGCAACCGTTTGCATCAATTGTCCGCGCGCGGCCACCAACGCCAGCGCATCGTCCAAACTGAAAACACCGGCGATACACGCGGCCACGTATTCGCCGATGCTGTGGCCTATCATTGCTTTGGGTTTGACGCCCCAGGACAGCCATAACTGCGCCAACGCATATTCGACGCTAAACAATGCCGCTTGGGTTATTGCGGTTTGTTGCAGTTGCGCGGCGGCGTCTTCTACCGACAGCGTGGTCGGATAAAGCACATCCCGCAAATCAAGGTTTAACAACGGTTTTAAATAATCGGCGCAATAATCCAGTTGTTGTTTAAACACGGCTTCGGTTTGATAGACTTCTTTGGCCATGTTGACGTATTGCGAGCCTTGGCCGGAAAACATGAACACAATCGGGCGCGTTGAGGCTTTTTGGTAATGCTCGAAAACGTATTGCGGATTTTTATCGCGCAGACGCTCAATCGCTTCTTCGACCGTGTCGGCAATGACTATGCGACGATAATCGAAGGCTTTACGGCCCATATGCAAGGTAAACGCAACGTCGGCTAAATTAGCCTGTGGATGATCGCTGAGGTGTTGCGCCAAATTAGCGGTTATTTTATCCAAGGCGGTTTGGGTTCTGGCGCACAGCATCAACACTTGATGCGGACGCGCACCGGTAGACGGTTGCGCCGGCGGCGCTTCTTCCATCACCACATGGCCGTTGGTGCCGCCGATGCCGAATGCATTAACCCCGGCGCGGCGCGGCGCACCGCCGGTATTCCAGTCTTGCAGTTTGGTGTTGACGTAAAACGGGCTGTTTTCGAAATCGATTTTCGGATTAGGTTTGTTAAAGTTCAGGCTCGGCGGTAATTGTTTATGTTTTAACGCCAATACCGCTTTAATCAAACCGGCAATAGCGGCGGCATGGTTTAAATGGCCGATGTTGGGTTTGGCCGAACCGATCGCGCAATATTGTTTTTTCCGGTTGTCCGGGTCTAGGGCGGTGGCGTTAAAGGCTTGGGTCATCGCCGCGACTTCAACCGGATCGCCTAATTCGGTGCCGGTGCCGTGGGTTTCAACATAAGTCACCGAATCCGAACTGACGCCCGCTAAATCCATGGCTTCGGCCATCACTTTGGCTTGTCCGCCGATACTGGGCGCGGTGTAGCCGATTTTGGTCGAGCCGTCGTTATTTAAAGCGGTGGCTTTAATGATGGCTTGAACGTTATCGCCGTCGGCCAAGGCGTCGGCCAAACGTTTAATAACGACGACGCCGACGCCCGCGCCGGTGACGATGCCTTTGGAATCGGCATCGAAGGTGCGCAAATGGCCGTCCGGCGAGTAAATCATGCCTTCCTGAAATAAATAACCTTCTTTTGACGGCGTTCTGATAAAGCTTGCCCCGGCCAAGACCATATCGCACTGATAACTTAACAAAGCTTGGCAGGCCAAATGCACCGCCACCAGCGAAGTCGAACAGGTGGTGCCGACGCAAATGCTGGGACCGGTCAAGTTCATATGAAACGACACCCGCATCGGCATGGTGTCTTTATGGTTGGTCAGCGCCATTTCCAAACGGTCTATGGTTTGAAAGCGCACCAGGTTATTGGGCAGAATATTGCGTAACAGATAGGTACTGAACGCCGTTCCGGCATAAACGCCGACTTGGCCGTCGTATTTTTCGGAATCGTAACCGGCGTTTTCCATCGCTTCCCAAGCGGCTTCCAGAAAAACGCGGTGTTGCGGGTCTAAAATCCGGGCTTCGCGCGGACTCATGTTAAAAAAACCGGCATCGAAATTTTCGACGCCGTCCAATACGCCGTGGGCTTTTACAAAATGCGGATTGCCGATCAGTTCGGGATCGGCTCCTGCCGCCAAGGCTTCTTCATCGCTGAAAAACTGAATAGACTCGACGCCGTTGCTGAGATTTTGCCAAAATTCCTCGCAGTCTTTCGCCCCCGGAAACCGGCCGGACATACCGATAATCGCAAGGGGTTCTATTAAAGCATCGGTATTTGTGTTTTCAGTCATAAGGGTCTCCTGGATTTAAGGTGTTTTTGTTGGCTTAATGCATTTCTGCGACGGTTGGCGCGTTGTTTAACATCATCGATATCCAGCGACGTTTCCGGGGCGTGTTCGGAATTCGCCAAATAATTCGCCATTGCGCTGACGGTGGCTTGTTTAAAAAGTTCGACAATGGCGCAGCTGCGCTTGAGGCGTTGTTCAAGTTGAGTACTGACTTGCAGCATCGCCAGCGAAGAACCGCCGACACTGAAAAAGTCGTCGTACAAGCCGATTTGTTGCGTTTGTAAAACGTCTTGCCAGACTTCGGCGACGGTTTTTTCCAGCTCGGTCACGGGTGCAATATAAGTTGCCTGAGCTATGGCGATTTGTTGGTAGTCATAGCGTGGCAATTGGCTTAAGCGCGTCTGCGGCTCGTCGACTAATTGCGCCAACACCGCCGCAAAGCGGCTTAGCAGCTGTTGAATAGTGCTTCTGTCGAATAATTCCGCTTTATAGCGTGCGATGGTGATTAAGCCGTCGTCTTTTTCGCGTACCGACAACGATAAGTCGAAATTGGCGATACCTTCTTCAATGTCCAACCGCGTAATGGCCACATCGGCCATTTTTTGCGGCAGGGACGGCACGTTCTGTAACGTGAACATGGCTCGGGATAATAAATTTGCCGGAATATTCAGGCTATCGGACAGCGCCTGCAAAGGTAAGTCTTGATGAGTGGTAGCGTCTAACGTGACCTGACCGATACGCACAAGCAGCTCGCTAAAACTGGGATCGTTACTTAAGTCAGTGCGTAACAGCAATAAATTATTAAAAAAGCCGATCAGTTTTTTGGTTTCAACCTGATAACGTCCGGCTACCGGCGAACACAGCAGCATATCTTCCTGTTGCGTGTATTGATACAGCAGCACCTTGAAAGCGCCGAGCAAGACCACGAATAAAGAAGTGCCTTGCTGCAAAGAAAATTGCGTCAGTTTTTGCGTCAGTTCCGGCGAGAGCAGGTAATACTCGGTTTCGCCTTGATAGCCGGAATGGGCCGTACGGTCGATAGGTAATTGCAGCGGCGGCAAATGACCGGCCAATTGCTGTTGCCAATAGGCCAACAAGGTTTGCGTGTCCAAATGCTGTTGCTGGAAAGCGGCAAAATCGGCATATTGAATCGCTAATGCGGGTAAGGAACAGGGTTGATCTAGCAAGAAATCCCGATATAACACCGCGAGTTCGCGCATGAACACGCTATCCGACCACATGTCGTAAACCATATGGTGCGTGGTTCTCAACAATACATGTTCAGTGGCGGATAAACGCAGCAATTTCACGCGTAACAAAGGTGCGTATTCCAGGCTGAACGGCGCTTGGTTTTCCGCTTGTGCATAATCGATAACGGCTTGTTCTTGTTCGGCGGGGCTTAAGTGCTCCAAGGAAATCAAGGGCAAGCTTAAAGGGAGCTCCGGCAAGATAAATTGGCTGGCTTGCGTGCCGCGGGCCGGGAATTCAGTGCGTAAGATTTCATGGCGCTGAACAATCGCCTGCAAGCTTTGCTCTAAGACGGCCACATCAAGTTCGCCTTGCAAACGAAAAGCGGCGCGCAGATTGTGAACGGTATTGTGAACCTGCAATTGTTCTAACTGCCATAATCGTTGCTGTCCTAAGGAAAGCGGGAGTATTTGCGAGCGGTTGGCGGGAGAAATAGCTGGGGTTTTGCGTTGTAATTTAACATTATTTCTAACCGCTTTCCAAAAGGATGACGGCGTTGTTTGAGTTGACATAAGAATATTATTAAAGTTGTTTCAAATCCGCTCCCGAAGCTTAAAGCCGGGAGAAATAGGTCTTCTTGATCACTAAAGTATTTGTCTGATTAAAGTTTGATTACAAAACTGGTTGCAACAGTGAATTGTTGACGGTCGGTCAAGTCATTATAAACCGGGTTGCTGCTGATGTCGTAACGAAGTTCAGGACGAAGGGTGATCCATTTAACCGGCTTCCAAAATAAGCCTGCGGTGATGCCGTAATAAGTCGCGGGTACTCCGTCAAACATGACTTTTAAGCCGTTTTGGTCCCTAAACCATTCGCCGCGTAAACCGACGGTGACTTGTTGACTGACGTCGTACATCAGGTCTTGCTCAATGCCGTACCAGCGCGCGCTTTTTTCGTTGAAACCCAGGGCTTGATAGCCATGATCGTGTTGCAATTTGTAATGCCATTTTTGGGCAAAATCTTGAGTTAAGACCAAGCTGGCATGAGTGCGGTTAGAGCTTTGTTTGCCTAAGCCCGAAAGGTCGCTGTTATCATCGCCGCTGACCACCGACAGCATCGCCGCTGTGCTTGCTTTAGCCCAAGTGGCGCTGCCTAAAAAATTCCAAGTGCCGGGATTGTTATCGAAATTATCTAACGTATCTACCGTTCCTAAAACCGCACCCGCAGAAATAGTTAAATTATCGTTAAGCGGGGTGTTCAATAACACACCGGTATGTGAAGACGGTTCGCTGAAAGCCGTGTAGGATAAGGAATAGAAAGGAGTCGCAGAACCGATTAAGGTGAAAAAATGCCCAATTTGCGCAGTAATCCCATTACCATAAGGTGCAAAAATTTGTGCATAGAATTGAGGTAGAGCAACTTTATTGAAGCGGTTTTTGGTAGTGAATTTATCATCCAAGCCAATTGCGGCGGCATAGCGTGCATCCGCGCCGACAACAAAATCGAAGCGGCCGCCTATATCCCAATTATTACCGCTAAGATTGACATCCTTCTGTAGAAATAAGCGAAAACGATTGAATTGGAATTCGTTGCTGCGGTCGTTAAATATCATGGGGCCGTTACTGCGGTCGGTAGGACTGGCCGGATTGTAAGTAATTCCTGCCCCAATCGCGCCACCGAACCTGATATTTCTCTCCTTTAATAAGTCAACGTCATTAGGATTTATTCCTGTTAGCGCATGAATCAAGCCCTGTGTTTGGGTATCGGTAGCCGGCGGCGGCGCTTCCCTTATAGAAGGATCGCTGGAAAATCCACCTGCGTAACTTTTTGCATACGCTATATAAATTATAATAAAAATCATAAGCTTGAATTTCTTCATGGGTTTTTCTCCTTAATGTATTAGGAATTGCGCTGTCAAGCTTAAGGTTAAACCGCGAGGGCTTCAACAATACTGATATCGGATGGGGTGGAAATAATCCGGTTTAAAGCAAAACCGGCGGCTTGCAGTAATTGGTCAAGCTCGGATTCGGTACGCAGTTTGCCGGATGCGAATGACACCAGCAAGGTTAAATCCAGCAAAATCGAACGTTGCGCGGTTTTCTCAGAAATGACGCCCTCAATAACCAATAGTTTTGTCCCAACAGCCATCACACGACGGCAATTTTGTAAAATTTGCAAGGCTTGCTCATCATCCCAGTTATGCAAAACATGTTTAAGAATATAAACCTCTTTGCCTTCGGGCAAAGCCTCAAAAAAACTGCCTGCAACCGTTTGGCAACGCTCGTTCAAATGTTCTTTCTCCAGCAACTCTTGGGCGCGTTGTATGGTTTCGGCTTGCTCGAAAAGGGTCGCGTTGATGTTGGGATAGCGTTTTAAAATCGAAATCAATAAACTGCCTTGCCCGCCGCCAATATCAACTAAGGTATCAACCGTGGAGAAGTCGTAACTGGATAAAATAGCTTCTTTTTGTTTGCGCGCCAAAGTGCTCATGGCTTTATCGAAGCGTTCCGAGAGCTGCGGTGTTTGTTGATTGTATTGATAGCGGCTGATGCCGAAGGTGCGTTCGAAAGCGCTTTTGCCGGTTTTAATACTGTAAGGCAATTCTTTCCAGCACAAATAGTCCTGTTCGGCACGTAATAAAATAAAATCCTTGAGCGAATCCGGGGAGTCTTGTTGTAAGCAAGTCGCCATTGCGGTTACCTCAAACTGTTGCGGGGCAATTTCAGTGACAATACCGGTGCTTGCCAATACCCGTAGCAGGCGGTATAGGGAGTGTGCATGAGTTTGAGTGGCTTGAGCCAATTCTTCGCAGCTTTTTGCGCCGTCTTTTAATAAGTCGGGAATGCCCAATGCGGTCGCGGTAAAAAGACATTGAGATAATTGAAAACCACGGGTTAATTCTAAGATTTTTTCTTGAGTATTTTTTAAAGAATTCATAGGCTGATAAATTATAAAATAACATTTAGAGAAGAATTACAACTTTGATTAAAGACAAACCTAAGATTTATATAGGTAAAAATATATTAAATAATCTATTCAACTTATCCTATCCAGCGTGCGGATGGAAAAGGAAATAACGACAGCGATATGTTGTTATTAAATAATTTTGTTTTTAATTAGTCTTTTCTTTTAAAAAACTATGTCTGTATGGCAAAAATAAATTATATTCACTAAACGAATAAATGCGATACCGGATTTATCTTAATAATTCAGTTAATTTAGGCAATTAAATTACAGCGTTTTTAATTTAAATGAGTTACTATCCATTAACATGGCGATGTCATCCTTATTGCCGCCGGAGTTTTGTTATTTTAGTAATTAAGTGAATTTGACAACGCTGTAAGTTAAGTTAAAAAATACTGACATGAAGTTAATGGCTCTTCCCGATGTCGCCGGGTAGACGTCAAGTTGTGTGGACTTGACACAGTACTTTCATTATCACATTGATTTTATTATAAAAAACAATTAAACTTATACCAGTAATAATGCAAAAATGCTTGTATTTAACTTTTGCAGCAGTATAGCACAAGAAGCTTTGGCGTTAGCTTTTTCACATCCTGATCCGGCGCCGACGCTATAACCCATGAGTTACCGCATCGCCCTCCGTCAGGTATCTAATAACACTAAACATTTAACATAAAATATTGATATTTATCGAAAAATTAAAATTGTACTTTTCTGAAATTGACTCTACACTAATTAATTCCAACCTTTAAATTTTACAAATGAGGAATATCATGAAAATGAAGAAATCGTTATTAGGCCTTACGGTCCTAGCCGGGCTGCTGAACGCAAGTGCCGGTTTTACCGGAGTGGCTCTCCCGAACAGATTGGGCTACATTCCTGCACACACATCGGCCACCGTTCTTTGCAGCGCCAGCCGTTTCTTTCCTGGAAGTCCGGCAACCACGATCGTCAGTAACGAAGCCGTCGGCGGCTTGGAAACCAACTTTTTGATTACAAATACTTCGGGAAATACGGCACTTAAAATTAATAAAATAGAGGTGTACGGCATGACCGGTGCATGGATCACCACTTTGACTCCCGGCTCACCGATTGCCACGCCGGTTGGCGATCCTGCTTTCAAATGGAAGTTGGCCCCGCATGAAACCACGCGTTTACCTCATGAAGCCACCTTGCCCGCCCTACAACAATCCAAGCCTGAGTTGTTGTGGAACAACATTGTGTTTACCGTCGCCAGCGCCGATGGCTCAAAAATTATCGCCCCACTGGTCTATTCCGATTATATAGAAAAAGCGACTCCGTTGAATGGCGGCGGCGTGCTTGATCGTATCCGCGCGGATTGCGTGTATCGTTAAAATGCTTGGCTTATTCCTTTAACACTACAATCGAGAAAGATGATGAACATAAAAAAACTTTTGCTTTTTGCCGGTATCCTAAGCAGCTTGGCGGGCGCCAATACAAACGCCGCCGAACCTCAAGGCACGATGGCTATGATAAAAACAGCCAAAATCATATGCACGGGTTCTTTAACCGGAGATGTGCCTTTGCTGACTGTCTCCGGTTCGGGACAGCAAAAAGGTATCGAGACCAGCTGGCTTATTACTAACACTTCGGCCACCGATTCTTTAGCGATCACAAAAATAGATTCTTATGGCATGGACGGTAAATTAATTATCAGTTTAACCCCGGACAGCGCGCCAACCTTGGAAACCGATACCGGCGGCTTTTTTAAATGGACGGTAAGTCCGCATCAGCTGGTTCGCTTTCCACATGATTACAGCATGATCTACCCGGTAGACGGCGTCGGCGGCACCGACCCAAGTTTAGTGAGTTGGTATAATGTTGTTTTCACTGTGCAAAGCGCAACGCCCGGTGGAATGATTTCCGCGCCTGTAGCGTTAGCGGCAATGGTCGAAAGAACCGAAGATCTTAGCGTGACTCCGGCCACTCATTTCGTTCTTTCGCGTACACGCAATGAATGCAAATATATGATGTAAAAAAAGCTAAAAACGATTACCGCAAGAAGCAAAGGCGAAAAGCAATCAGGCAATTCGCCTTTTTTTTATGGCTTTAAATCGTCATGCCGCTTTAACCCAAGGACTATCTAGCATTGCCTTACAGCGGTTTCAATTTAAATAAGTTATACGATTAAAAGGCTATGTCGTTAGCATGACCGTTGGAGCGCAGGCTTTGCCTGCATAGGCATAACTATCTAAACAACTTTTTCTTTATAAATACAATGAGTTATAAGTCGACATAGCTCCCTCTCCTGCTGGAGAGGGTTGGGGTGAGGAGAATAAAATCAACTACTTACACTTTACTTACCTCAACCTTTTTTTCAAAGGAGAGAGGGCCTGGACTTATGTAGATACTTATGCAGTATAGGCAAGCAAAGCTTGCACTCCAGCGTCGCCTTTAGTAGCTAACTGAATTTGAAAGTGCTGTAATCGACCGACGCCGATTATTTTTGCTTAATCGGCGTTATTTTCAGGTTTTTAAAGGTGCCGTCGGCATTTTTTCCCATCCAAAAACCGATCCAGCCGCTTTGTTGCGTCGCTAAGCTTTCGACAGCCAATGTGGGTTCCTGTGAGTTATCGACATAAACGCGCAGTTGCTGATTTTCTAAAACAATTTTAACGTGAAAAAACTCATTGGGATTGACGGCGGGCGTTACGGCATTTTCATATTTCCCAGGGTGTTCTTGTCTTAATCTTTCCCAGGGATAATCCGGCTCGGCTATGTACTGAACGGAGTGGCTTTGACGCAGCGGGTCGGGCGCTTTAAAATTAAACGGCCTAAAATAAACCGCCTCGTAGGTTTTTTCGTTTTGCCCTCTAAACGCGACTCCCAGATAGCTTTTATCTTTGACGTCATTGCCTTTCAGATCGACTTCAATGACGCCCTCGCCGATATCCGTCGTTTTTAACCAAGCGATGCCCGTCTCAGCTTCGGCGTTAAAATAAACGCTGCCTTGTCGGACATCGAAAGCGGCTTTGCGGTTATGCACAGTCCATGCTTCGCTTTGCGGGACTTTTGCCAAATCAGGGACAAGCACTGTTTCCGCAGCAAACGCCGGCATGGACAACAGGATGAAGAGAATGGATGAATAAATTGCTTTTAAAGAGTTCATTGTTCGTTGCCGCTCATGAGGGTTAAAGGAGATTTAACTTACTGATAATATTTACGATATAAATCAGCGAAGTCTTTCAGCGTAGCATCGGCGTGTTTAAAAAAATAACGGTAAGATTCGCAAAAATGATTATGTCCATGATCTTTAGGATCGCGAACCCGATCTTTAATGCAGCCGCCATAGCATTGTTTCAGCCATTCGCAGCTACGGCATTCCTGGTTTAAATTGGCTTTCTCCAAGCCGAAAGCGGTATGTTCCGGCGACTGGAAGGCTTTATACAAGCTGGTTTGGTGAATATTGCCCAATTTTTTGTCTTTTTCTACAAAAAAGTCGCAGGAAAAAATATCGCCGTTATGTTCCATGACCAAATAATCGTTGCAGGTTTTATGAAAAATACAATGATCCGGCGTTATACCGACATAACTTTGTAAAACCGAATCGAACCAGCGAATCGAGGTCTTTTGTTTCAGGCGCGGGTAATCGAAATCCTTTACCCACAACTCAAAAATTTCATATAAAAACCGCCCATACGCCAACGCGTCAACGGTATAAGCGGCGGCCTGCCGCGAATTTTCAGGATCCAGCTCCACAATCGGGCTGAACTGCATAAAAAGAAAATCGTTTTCGGCAAAAAATTGATAAATTTCCCGAGCGTAGTTGACCGAATAATCGCTTACCGTAGCCAAAACGTTAAAAGGGATTTTTTCTTGCTGCATTAACAACGCACTGTCATATACCGATTGAAACGTTCCTTTGCCCAAAGCATCCACCCGATAATAATCATGCACGGCTTGCGGACCGTCGAGCGAAAGACCGACCAAGAAATTTTCTTTACGCAAAAAATGCATCCAATTTTGATTCAGCAGCATGCCATGCGTTTGTAACGAATTGGAAAATATACGCCCTTTAGCGAAATATTTTTGCAGTTCCACCGCTTGCTGAAAAAACTCCAGGCCCATAATAGTCGGCTCGCCACCCTGCCAAACAAAAGTAGGATTATTCGAACAGGCAAACATTTGTTCGATCATGGTGCGTAAAGTCAGCTCAGTCATGCGATGCCCTGAGGGCACACCGGCATACAGAGCCTGTTTGTCCAAATAAAAGCAATAGTGGCAGCGCAAATTGCAAAAAGCCCCCATCGGCTTAAGCACAATACTTTGTAACATTATTGACCCCTTTTAATTTTTACGGTCGAGATAAAGACTAACATGTAAATTTGATGTATTTTAGATAAAAAAATTAATAACGGACGCGCGTTGCCTAACTTTTAAAAGAATACGCTTTAGTTAAATAATAAGCTCTTTTATTTTTTGCCTTGTTCTCCTATAATCAATTGTCTTTAAAGAATAGTGCTGCCGGATAAGACTTTAAAGCAAAGCCTTGTAATATATAAAAATATTACCTTAAAATCAAACATATAAAATATATTTAAGACTTAAAAATGCACAAAAAAATCAGCTTTTTTTATTAAGAATTTTTGTTATTAAATAATACAAATAGCCTCTTTAAAATAAGCTTTAATAATGCAGAATTTTAGGTATTATTACCGTTTTATCGATTTTTTAAAGATATTAAGGTTATTATTTATTATTGGCGAATTATAACCCTATAGGCTAAGCTTGTTTAGTATTAAAAAATTTGAATTATAACCCGTGAATGATCGATTTTATACTCAGTAACTCACCGATTTATTTTCTACCCTTGACTCATGAAAAGCGGCGTTATAATCAGGTCATAACGCTGATTATAAAATAAAAGTTATAGCGTAAAGACTAATCGTTTGTTGATCGGGTCAACACCGTCATCATGTAATATTTAATTGGCAAAATTAATAGATACGCTTCACCTAACGCCCCACAATACCATAGGATTAATTAAAAATGTTTAAGAAGAAAAATAACTTAAAAACAGCGATTGCTATCGCCTGCATGAGCGCCTCGTTGAGCACTTATGCCGCCCCCGCTAAAAAACCTAACTTTGTCACCATCATGATCGATGACATGGGCTTTTCCGATTTAGGCCAATTCGGCAGCGAGATCGATACGCCCACTTTAGATACGCTAACCACTAACGGAACGCAACTGACTAATTACTATTCCGCGCCGACGTCAACACCCGCCAGAGCCATGTTTTTTACCGGTAGAGACAACCACGCCGCAGGTGTCGGTAATATGGACGGTTATTCTCCGGATCGTCCTCCGCAAAAAAACGTTCCGGGTTATGAAGGCAGACTAACCAAAACCTTGCCGACTTTTCCTGAATTGCTCCAAGGCAACGGTTATTACACCATGATGACCGGTAAATGGGATTTAGGCGACAAACCCGGCGAATACCCTTCCGACCGCGGCTTTAACGATTCTTTAGTGTTATTGCCCGGCGGCGACATTCATTTTCTGTCCGACGCCAACGGCAAACTAATCACCAGCCAACCGCCGAGTTATTACTCGGGGCTTACCAGTCCGGATGCAGGCGTACCTGTCACTACGCCTTACAATAAAAACGGTCATCAATTTTCCGATTTCCCGGCGAATGCGTTTTCTACCGATTTTTACACCGACGAAGCCATTAAGATGCTCAATCATCGGGATAAAAGCAAACCTTTTTACCTGAATATCGCCCATATCGCTTCCCATGCGCCGTTTCAGGCCCCTGACAATTTGATCGCCAAATACCTGCCTACTTACAGTCAAGGTTGGGATAAATTGCGGGCCGATCGCTTTGAAAAACTCAAATCGTTAGGCTTAGTCAAAGCGGATGCCGTGCTGCCGCCACGCGATATTGAAGTCACGCCTTGGGATCAATTGTCAGCCGATCAACAGCAAATAGAAGCCCGGCGGATGGCGGCTTACGCCGGTTTAGTTGAGAAACTGGATCAAAGCGTCGGCAAACTCATCCAACACCTGAAAGACATTGGCGAATACAACAACACCGTATTTTTCGTAATGTCCGATAACGGCGCCGCGGCGATAGAGTCGGGCAGTCCGGCGAAACAAACTTACGTTAATGCCACCTTTACCAAGGACACGATTGACGCCTTATCGACTATAGGCAGCAGCACCTCGTTTATCGCCGCCTCCGAAGGCTTGGGCATGTTAAGCAACACCCCGCTCAACCGGTATAAAGCGGAAACCTTTGAAGGCGGAATACATACCTCAGCCTTCGTGTTCGCGCCCAAAGCCGATCCTAAAGCAAAAGGTGCAAGATACGATTGCTTGTCCTCGGTGATGGATATTTCCGCCACTATTTTGAATATGACCGGAACTGCATACCCTACAAGCTACCAAGGCAACCCCATTATGCCGATCGACGGCATACCGATGAGCGATGTGTTCAACGGCGATCTTTCTTGTAAACAACCCAACCGCGCCTTAGGTTTCGAGCAAGACAGCGCCAAAATGATGCGTAAAGGCGATTGGAAACTGGCCCAATCCTGGAACACCAAACTTAACCGCTGGAATGGCCATGTTTATTTATTTAATTTGGCCGACGACCCGTTTGAACAAACCGATTTGTCCACTAGCAATCCTGCCGTCTACAAAAAAATGAAGTCTTTGTATGACACTTATGCCGCTCAAAATCATGTCGTCGACGTAGGTCCGCGCATTTTCTCTCCTATTGCCGACTTGAAAATGGACCCCAGCGCCGCAGGCAGCTTTTTATTAGGCGGCACTCAGGTGAATTACGGCGTGCTGCAACATGTACCCACATTGCCTCAAATCGGACAGGTTGCGCCACTGCCGCCAAGACCCGCATTATCGGCGCCTAAACTCGGGGATACGGTTGACATTGCCGCGGAGATTTACCCGCCGATTGCTCACCAAGGCATGAGCGGCAAAGTGATGGTAGCCTCCTATTACAAACCCTCAGTACCGACCGAGGCAGGCCAATGGACCACCTTCAAAAAGTTCCGCACCTTAAACGACAAAATGATCAGTACGGTTGTTCCGCTTAATGAAACGGTGAACGGCTCTATCCAGGCGCCAAACTTTAATCGAATTCCCGGCTTTCTGCCCGCCATTGAAAAGTTCCCCGACCGTATCCAAGTGCCTATCTATGAAGGTAAATTAGCGGCGGCTACCAATCCTAAGCTGCCTGGATTTAAAGCGGGAACCTATTATTTCTGGATCGGCTATGAATTAAGTGACGGCACTATCGAGCACAGTGTGAGCCCGATTACCGTCAACGTTACTCCTTAACATAAACACAAGTAGGGTGGGCAATTTTGTCCACCCGAACGCGTTTGATGCTTATCAATCAGTCTCGAAAATTACCCCGCAGTAAATTCGTTTTCCGCCCTGCCCTATCCCAAACTAACAGAAGCAAGCTGGTGAGATTCCCCTGTCCGGATAAGACGGATGAATAAGCTTTAGAAAATGCCGTGATGACATGCCAAGTGAGGCGATTAGCGTGTTTGAGTTGAGTCGAATTTCGTTTGCCCAACCATTTTTGATGCGAATTCGCCAAGAACGTGAGTGCGTTTTCTATGACTATGCGCCGTTCGCGGTCGCTGTCTGTTCACTGATTTCGCCCCACAAGCGGTCGAGCAAAGCACGGAATGCTTCGTCTTCGGGTAGCGGATTGATGCGGCTGTCGGCCAATTCATCTTCGTAGAGTTTATTGCCGCCTAGGGTAAGCGCCTGTTGCAACATTTGTTCGCTTTCAGTTGTGCGTCCCAATAGAAACAGTGCATAACCTTGATTGCCGAGGATCATTGCGTGATCCTCCAGCGCACAGAGAAACAACGCCCGTTCAAAATGAGCCAATGCTGTTTGCAATAGACTTTGCCGTTGTTCAAAGTTGTTCGGGGCTTTTTTTGCATTGAGCAATATAATGAAGCCTTTGCTGTTCAACGCCTTGGCGACCCGCTCTTGTAAAGCTACCACTTGAGACTCGCCAAAGCGCCGTAACAGCTCGTCATAGGCGGCTATTGCTTCTTCGCTCCGCTGTAATTGCCCCAGCGCAAAGCCTTTGTTGACCAACGCCTTGGCGACTTGTTCTTGCAAAGCCACAACCTGAGAGTCGCCAAAGCGCCGTAACAGCTCGTCATAGGCGGCGATTGCTTCTTCGCTCCGCTGTAATTGTCTCAATGCAACGCCTTTGTTGAACAAAGCATTGGCGACGGGTTCTTGCAAAGCCACCGCCTGAGAGTCGCCAAAGCGCCGTAACAGCTCGTCATAGGCGGCGATTTCTTCTTTGCTCCGCTGCAATTGCGCCAACACAAAGCCCTTGTTGAATAAAGCTTGGGCCACGGTTTGCTGTTGGGAAGGCTCGGCAGTGTCGGCATGATGAAGCAATAATTCATTATAAGTTGCAAGCGATTTTTCCAGCGCACCCGTGAAATAATAAGCCGAGGCCAGATTCATCAGTAAACGGATATTTATTGGATTTTCCGCCAAACCTTGCAGGGCAATGACTTGTACTTGTTGCCAATCGCCACGCTGCATCGGGCCGGTCATTTGCTGCACGTAGTAATCCGCATCGACCGCCGCAACCTCTTGGATCATTTTCATCAAGCGGATGTAGGGTACATCGGAACTGAATAAATCGCCGTCATCAACCAGCAAGCGATCCTCAAAAGCCAACAAAGGATGATAAGGAATAACCAGCGCTTGCTCTGCATTATAAGCACCGGAAAAATCCTTGTTGATGCCCTTCATTTTTTTATAAAACGGCGTACCTTGATCCATCGGCATAACCGGTACAGGCGAAGCCACCAGGATAACTTCGGGATGGAGCGGCGCTTTACGGATCGAATCGAACACGCGCTTTGCGCCTTGCAAGTTTTGCCCGTTTAAGTTGAATACCAGCACGACGATGTCGGCCAGTTGATGCGTAGCGATGCCGCCGATTTCCGACAGCCCGGTGCGCGAATCGATGAACACATAATCCGGTTGGTAGCGCTCGATAATATGGCCGCGCAGGTTTTCGAGAATTCGGTAGCCGTCCCGGCCGGTGTAAAACTCGCTCCAGGTCATCCTGTTCAAAAATCCCAAATAGCCCGGCTCGCCGTGGCGACCGGCAGGCATCAGCCAGGTTTTGCCTTTATCGCTGTCCAGCCCTTTGCACTCGTGAATATAATCATCCAACTGTTCCGGCGGCCCGTCTTGCAGGCAGACTTCAAGATATTCGGCAAAGCCCGTCGGTTTTTTTTTATTATTTTTGGGCTGGAAGGCATCGAAATGCAGCAAACCGGGCGCTTCCAGATCGAAATCCAGCAACACGATTTTTTTGCCGCGCGCCGCCAACGCCCGTGCGCAATTAGCCATTGCCAAGGTGCGCCCAACGCCGCCTTTGTAGGAATAAAAAGCGACGAAACGGGTCAGCGTGGGGAGTTTTTCAGTTTGAGCAATCATCATGCAGCCTGATTAAACGGAAGAAGAGGGTTACCGGATTCAGTTATTTTTTTCAGACGGTTTCGGTCGGCATGTTTACAATCCATAAACGCCCCCTGTTGAATAGGAGCTTTCTGCGGATTGACCGTATCAAGAGCCTCTTTGCCCAATATCGATAGGAAGAGTTCATGCTTGTTGCCGCGTTTGAGACGGTCGATCAATCCGGCGTTTTCCAGTTTTTTGACTTCGTTGGCGATATGGTTCGGTTTTTTGTCGCAATGTTGGGATAACTCGGTAGGGGTTATGCCCGGCTGATCTTTGATACGCTTCAATATTAAACCGCTGACCGTGGTCGGCAACGCCAAGCGCAGTTGTTCCAACGGTCTGCCGCTTCCCAAAGCCAAGGTCAAGACATCGCCCAGAGTACGCCAGCGATCTCCGGGTTTTCCTGTATTATCGAAATGATCGGCCAGTGAAGACAAATCAGCACAACATGCCCTGACCTGCTGCATGGCCTGAATATCCTGATTCAGCAACGCCGACGCAGCGGCGGCGGTCAGCCAAGCTTTTTCCTGTAATAAAGCTTTGCTGTCGCCGCTTCGTAACGCTTGTTTATAAGTATCGCGATGTTGGCTTAGTTTATTCATAGTTCACTCAAAATAGGATAAATCTGTGAAACGATTATACCCGTTAAAATCAGTTCATATCTATATCGACCTTTACTATGAACAAGGATGGGCTTTCTTTTTCAATCTGCAAAGCATCTTTTGCCGGTCGGTAAGCCAATACGGAATGCCGCTCATCATCCATCGGCACATTACAAACAAACGCCGCCGCCCCCCATAGATTACCAACCGTTCGACAAGTATCCCTGAAGCGGCTCAAACCTGCCGACATAGCAGGCACCAAGTACACATCCACCGGCATAAGCTTCCATTGATCATCACACAGAAAGTCCAGGCAAATGGGGGTTGCCATCCTACCCAAAGCGGTGTGGCGCATGATCAAATATTGCGACAATTGCGTAAATTCAGAAGCCGATGACTGAATGCCGAAAAACTCACTGGCTTCTTCAACCGTCATAACGAAGGGCTGGCGTTTTTCCTGTTCCCACTCTATTCCGCCGCAATGATTAAGTACCGTACAACGGTTAGCGTAAGCATTATGTCCACCGACATCGATAACGTGACGCGTTCCGGCGACGACCAAGCGGATGATCGGTTCAAAAGCATTATATTGCAGCAACCAAGCCCTAAGTTTTGTTTGTAAGACTTCGGTCATGACCAGTTCCGGAAACAGCAGAATATGAACTTTCCGCTCACGGGCTGCCGCTAACACAAGGCAAAGCCGCTCCCAGAGCGCATCTTCATTTTGAGCGCCGTCGCACCAGAACGGGATGCTGCCGTCATGCATCTTTTCAGCGCCATACCGCCAACTCATATCGCCTATACCGGCAAAAGGCGACAAACCGATGTTCACCTGCTTTTGGGATGAGGCTACGAACACATCGAACACTTCACTACGGCTCATGTCTATTTTGGCGGAATGCTCTATAGCCTGCCATTGGTGGCGCAAGCACAATACATGGTTTACACCAATTTCAGCATTAAGCTGAAAACGCTGATTTTTCGGTATGGCCTTGGCAATCGGATGTTCCGCCACACAAGTCAGAATGTAACGCGTCCCCTTTAAGGGTACCTCGATAACACCATTAAGTAACTGCGGCGGGTGTTTATGCCAAAACAGCCTATCCAAGACGGACAAACAACCGTAAGCACTCAGATAATCATCGTCTTCAAGCGTGGATTTCGTTAATAAGGATAAAATATCGTGACTCTTTAACCGGTGCTCGTCCAACCGTCTTTTAGAACAGAACCTGACCACTGCCGCCAAGCGCTGCCTATCCTTGGTGACAAAGCGGTCATACAACTCGCACCATTGCATCAATAAATTATCGTCAAAATCGCCGTACATAAGCAACATACCTTCACATAAGTTGAGCTGATTTTAACGTATTATTAGCCGACAGTTTCTTTGTTTCGTTAGATGAGAAATAAAAGAATGAAATCCAGGTATAAGCACGGATAGGCCCTAAAAATCCGCGTTGATCATAATTATCCGCGCCATCCGCGTACCATTTTCACTATTGCAAGCCGCATTAAGCTTTCAATTCAATTTCAAATGCGCATAAGAACGGCGTAAATTTTTAAACACCATCGCGCCGAGTTCTTCGACATTATTGAAACCGTCATGTTGATAAGGGCTGTGCTTGCCGGAGGCCATATCCAACATTAATTGCTCGGCCACGCGCCGACTCAAATAGCGCCCGCTGTCCGGCTGTTGCAGCAACAGTGCTTCAATAGCCGCGTAATTAATTTCGCAAAGCAGCACTTCGCTTTTAGCGCGTATCGTCGCATCGCAACTGCCGCCCGCCAGCATCGCACTGCTGTTGATTAAGCAGCCCGGCCCTAATACGGTATCGACTACGGGGGCCTTTTTACCTACTTTTTTGCGCCATTCTTCGGCTACTAATAAACCTTCAATCACTAACAACATACAACCGGCTATTTCGCCGCCTTGCACCACGACGCTATCAACCGGCAATTGCCGGATAATCGCCGCCTTCGCCAGCAGTTGCAGTTCGGGTTCGGCAAAATCTTGAAACAATTCTTTCGCGCCCAACAGCAAGGCAAGATGCATAAACGAGGTATCGTTCGCCGCTTGCGGTTGAAAACTGCGCTGTTCGCGCTTTTCGCGCGCCGGGGTTAAGCCTGCGAAATTTAAGTGACGGAGAATATGTTGCTGTACGCGGTTCCGACTCATCGAACGGGTTTTAAAACTGGGGAAAACAAAGACTGTATATTCAACGCCTTGCAGCGTAATGGCGCGCACCGCTACCGTAGGTTGCGGCGCGCCCGGCGGTGAAAACAGCGGCGACGCTTCGATGGCGGCGGCGAGAAGAATGCGCAAGGCCTTTTCTACCGGGATTTCAATATCCAATGTGACCACGAGGGCGAATTCAAAAAACTTGTCCGGCGCCGAAAAGTTGGTGATCACGCTCGATGACACTTGGTTGTTCGGCACGATGATGATATTACCGCTGTTATCGAGAATTTGCGTGGTGCGCCAACTGATTTCCCTGACCTCGCCTTCCACGTTATTGGCTTTGTTGATGCAAATATAATCGCCGATGTTAATGGAGCGATCCAGGTTAATGGTAAGCCCGGCAAACAAGTCCTGAATCATGCTTTGCAACGCAAAACCGATCACGATACTGGCGCCGCCGAAGGTCGCTAAAACGACGGTCAGGTCTTTTTTGAAAACCACGCCGACAATCGCGGCAATCGCTAAAGTGTAAATAATCACCGAGGCCATTTGCGACAGCAAACGCGGCGTCGGCGCGCCCAGCGCTTTAGCGACCAAACGGTCGAGAAAAATCAACTGAACGATGCGCTGCACTAACACGGCAAGAACCAGAAATTCGGCGATGCCCAAGGCATAGCCGAAAATAGCAATGGTGTTTTCGAGAGCGGCCAAGCCCATGATTTGATAGGCTTCGCTGCCGTAAAAGATGAAGCCGCCGAGCAGTATGCTTAAAACTAAGGGGACTAAGAGCTTTCTCAGCACCGATTCCTGATGATCGGGAAGTGGGGTATTCATTTTAGGTCATTTCCATGAAAGAACATTTCGGCGTTTTTTATAGAGTCCGGAATTAATAGAGCGAGGCAAAGTCTGAAGAGGGTCTGCTATCGTTCCCACGCTCCAAAGACTGTGAAAGTATTCGCTTTAGAACAAAAAGCAAAATTATTCACCACGAAGACACGAAGAGCACGAAGAAAAAAAACTCAACGCATTAAAAACTTCGTGTCCTCGGCAACTGCTCCTCGGTAATTGCTCCTGCATTACCCTACTACAGGCCATCCATGGCCTTATGCGTTGCCCTACCTCCTGCATCCGTGCAAGTCGTTCGTGCCTTCGTGGTGAATTGCTTTTTACAATGTGCTAAAAAACTTTGTAATTATTCACCTCCCCCTTTGAAAAAGGGGGATTGAGGGGGATTTATTTAAAAAATCTCCCCTAACCCCTCTTTTTCAAAGAGGGGGACTGAATAGCTACAAAACTTTGGGTTGCCTATTTAGTCAGCGAGTTTAAAGCGTTTTGCCTGGGCCGCGGTGTCTGTAACGGTTTGGGCCAGATGGATCATCGTGGTACTGATTTGTTCAGAGGCCGAAGCGGTGGTTTCACTGCTGACGCGAATTTCACCGACCCGTTCGGTCAACGATTTAACCGCGGCCGATTGCTGGATTATCGCGACTGAAATGCCTTGCACATTGGTTTCGCTGGCCTGCGCCGCTTGGGCGATTTGCTCCATCGCCGCTTGCGTTTCTTGCGTCGCATGAACGCCCAAGCGTATTTTTTGTCCGGAGCTGCTGATCACGCCGCCGATGTCGCGGGCCGAAAAACTGACTTCTTCGGCTAACTGGCCGATTTGCTGCGCGACAAAACCGAAGCCCAAGCCATGCTCCCCTGCCCGCATGGCTTCCAGCCCGGCGTTCAGCGACAGCAAATGGGTTTTATCGGCAATCCGGGTAATCTCATCGGTAATTTGCTCGATTCTGCCGTATTCGGCATCAATATGTTGAATCAATTCGATCAATTTATTCAGCTGGGCTTGCCCGTCATTAGCCGACTGCGCTGTCGTGCAAGCCAGCTCGCTGCTATGCTTGGCTTTTTGGGCGATTTCATTGACCGAAACGGCGGTTTCCTCTAGGGTTCTGGACACATTTTCAACCGCCACCATTTGCCGCGAAGCCGCATCCGCAACATATTTCGAGGCTTCCGAGGTTTGCGTAATCGCCACCGCGGATTGCGCGGTACTGTCGATAATCTCTTTTAATATAACAATCAGCTGCGCAATGGTTTGATTGGTACTGGCTTTTAATACCGAGAACTCGCCTTGATAATTGCCGGCCAGCATATGCGTTAAATCGGCCTGCGCCATGTATTGCATGGTCACGCTTAATTCGGTCAATAAACTTACCAACCCGTCCAAACTGCGATTGACGTTGGATTTTAAAATGCGCAACTCGCCGTCGTAATCGCCTTCGATGCGCCCTTCCAAATCGCCCAAGGCTAAATTCTGCATAATTTGCGCGACTTCGCCGAGCGGCTTGCTCAAGACCTCGATTAACGAGTTCATGCCGGACATAATCCTGCCGAATTCTCCGGGATGGCGCTGGGCATCGACACGGGCCGATAAAATACCCGCCCGCGCCGCATCGATCAGTTCGATAGAATCATTGGTCAAGGTCTGCAACGTTTCTGTGACAACAAATAAGGCATCGGCCATTTGCCCGATTTCATCGCGCCGGTTTGTGAAGCTGTCATTGTCGCCGCTCATCACGCCTTCCGCTAAACGGCGCATTAAACCGGTCAAGCGTTGCAAGGCCACCGAGATATTTTTGTCGAAAATGATCATGAACAAAATGGCGATCATGAAGATAGTCAACACCACGGAAAAAATAATTTGTTGCGCTTCGTCGAAAATACTCTTGTTTAGATGCGTCGACTCGATGCCGCCTAATGAATTTAAATCCACCAGCTTAAGTAAATCTCTACTGAAAGCATCGTAAATAATGCGATTATGTTGAAGCTCTTTAGTCGCGGCAACCGTGTCTTTTTTGCGCGATAAGCCGAGCATTTTTTCGCTTTTAGCCAGGTATTCATCGTATTTATGGGAAAAATCCCGATAAATACCGCGCTCTTCTTCGGATGAAATAAGCGCCTCGTAACGCGCTCTGGCTTTAGCGATATTCTCCGCCAATCGCGTCAGGTTTTTATCCCACAGCAGCATTTCAGTGGTGTCGGTCGACAAAATATGTTGCGCTTCCGCGATACGGTAATCGCCGGTTAGGGTGTTGATGCCGTTGATCAGAATGATGCTGGGTATCCAATTGGATTCGAGTTTGCGGGTTTGTTCATTCATCGTTTGCATTAAGCCGTTAATCAGCAAACTGAACAAAATAAAGGTCGCGACCATACCCAAAAAAGCCAAGCGCAGTTTCATTTTTATGCTTAGCACGGTGCCCGAACCGCCTTCCCTCGCACTGTCCAGCGGCTCATCCAATAACCACGACTGCACCAATTGCGCAACGATGGTCAGCAACAATAAAACAAACGCGCCGCCGCCCAGGGTAACGATTTTTAAGGATTGTAAGGCCGCATCGACGGCATAACTGTTTTCAACGCCGCCACGTTGATTGAGCGCGACCAAGTCCACCAGTATCGAGCGGAAATCGCCAAACAAAACGCCGCTTTGCCTAAGTTGACTGCCCGCATTAACCCTGTCCTTGTTCCGGGAAAAAGTCATGGTTTGACCGCTCGCCGCGATATAGTCGTCATAACTCCTGGAAAACTCGGTATAAAAATCGCGCTCATGCTCGGAGGAAATCAGCGCTGAATATTTTTGCCGCAGCTCGGCTATGTTATCCGCCAACGCTGTCAGCTTTTGGTCCAGTTGCGCCATTTCATCGTCGATGATCGATAAAACATACAACGCTTCGGTAATGCGGTAATCGCTGATTTTAGTGTTCAGTGCATTAACGGCAATAATACTCGGCAGCCGATTGCTGTTGAGTTCGTTAATTTGTAGGTTAACCCGTGTGAGTTGCTGGTAAAACACTCCGCTAAAGACTAAGAAAAAAACCATGATCGCCAAAAAACTCCAGGTAATTTTCTTGGTTGCGGCATCGATAGTCAGTTTATAAGGACTTAGCTTAGCCTTGCCCCGCAACAGCGCCATAAAAACGATGAGACTTATGATCAGCAGGCCGCTGCCGATCGCAATTACAATCTTGACTTGCGCCAAAGCCTTGGCGCTTTGTTGCGCGGCATCGAGACTGCCTTTATTGTTCAACTCAAGCAGTTGCTGTAAATCGCCGCTGAGCGCATTAAACAAACTGCGGTTGCGCTTAAACTGAACGGCGGCTTTTTCTTTATTACCATTTTGCGAAAATACAAGGGCTTGTTTACTGGCTTCAATATAACTCTCATAACTACTCGCAAACTTTTGATAAAGCGTATGCTCCTTATCGGAAACAATCTTTGGCTCGTATTTAGCTTGCCAAGTCGCGATTTCATCAGTCAGCCGCTGCCGGGTTTGTTCGTATTCGTCCATTTCTTCCGGATCCGTGGTGATGACGGTTTGCGAAACGGTGGAACGCCAGTCGCTGACCGCCGTATTAATCGCATTAATAGCGACAATATTGGGCATCCAATGGCTTTCAATATCGTCACTGTAGCGCTTTATCGCGATGCTCTGATTTAACAGCAATAAAGCGAAAATAATGAAGAAACCGGCGATACCGGCGAACATCAAGTAGATTTTATTTTTGGCGTTTAGATTCATAAGATTTAAATTTCTGGCTTGGGCGATACCGAATGATTTTTTGGGGGCGTTTCAAGGTGTCGGGGCTGACGATCAACCCAGCCCAGGATTGCCTTCGCCACGGATTTTTTAAGGGCCCACGGCAAACCGGCAAAGGTAATCGCGTTAACAGCCCGCAGAATCCATTGCCCTGATTGTTCATCGTAACATGCAGCATCGAAAAATAATGTTACCGGATAGGGCAAGTCAACATCGCGCCATTGCTCAGCGGAAGACAAGGATTGCGATAATACCACACGATCAACGCCGAGCAGGATATGCCCACCGTCAGCCAGCGTGACCGCTACGGTGTTTTTAACGGCTACGGAGGATTTGCCGAAAAGCAAAACCGCCGCGTCTATCCAGGGGATGCGCAGAGCCCGGTTCGAGCGGTCGGCGTTGGCGAAACGCGAGGCGGTCATGCCGGCTAAATCCATACTTTCCAGGGCTTGCGTCGCCATGGTTAAGGGCAGGATATAACTGCCTGCCCCGCAATAAATGCGTAAGCCTTCGGTGGTTAAACGTTCACTGCGTTGCACCGCGCCGGAGGTTGCCTGCGGCGCTGTGATCGTTAGCGTCGTCAGGCCGTTATGGGCTCCCCGTAAATTATCCGCATCGATTAATTCCTGAATATGCCCATTCCGGGTGACATACCATAAGCGCGACGGGGAACAAGCGCTTGTCTTCACTAAAGAATCGGCGTCGATAAGTTCGCGGATTTGCCCGGTTTGCGTCACATACCACAAAGCGCGGGCATCGGTGCCGGACGCATAGACCCGCTCGATAGTTTCGATGCCGATCACCCGTTGCACCCGCAAGGCCCACGGAGTTTGCGCGCCGCGCACAATGACGGCAAGAGGTTCGGCGCCCGCTTCGTTGAGCTGTAACAAATGCGCTAAGGAATGCGTGGGCAACAAATGATCCTTTACCTTAATCAGCAGATCGTCTTGCCCACTTTGTTTATCAAGGATCTCCAAGGAAGTCATTTCCTGAATGCGATCGATATTATGAGCTAACAACGCGAGGGTTTTATCCCCGGTAGCAACCAATAATACGGTTAAGTTTTGCTGGGTAACTTGGACCGGGGAATTATTTGGCTTTAGCGCGGCACTTGATTTTTCGGCTTTTAGCAGCGGTCGCAAAATGTCTTCCAACCGCAATCTAGGCGGCGGTTGTTGATGTTCATCCGGCGCCGGCGTTTTCGTTTTGCTTAACTTGACAACCTCGTCGATACGCAGCGAAAAATTGCCTTGAGCGGTATTGACGATCAGCCTTTTATTACCCGTTTTCGCCTCCGGCTCAACTCCCAGCGCGTCGGCAACATTGATTTGCAATAAAGGTTGAGTATTAAAACTGACCAAGCCTTCAATCGGCGCCCGGACAAAAGGCAGCGGCGTAACGAGGCTCAAATAATCGATATGGGTGACTTGTTCGCCGGGCAGCGAGTAGAGAATAGGGCCGACCCTTATGGATAGCATGGTTTTATCTCGTGCAAAACAAAATGTGATGAACAGTTTAAGGTGATTTCGCTAAAACGACATCATGGAATTAGGTATTTTTACTTACCGCTAAGACACGCAGTGTAGGTTTTCGTTCCGACTACCGAGGCAACGAGAAGATATTTCCCGATCTTGCTACATTGTCACCCAAGCGTCATCGAATAATCATATAGCCTGATTATAATCCAGTGCGCTGTACAACTTTGACAGTATCGATACCATTTCCGCAGGATATTCCCATGACATTACGCACGCTACTCGCTACAGGTTTCGCCCTGTCAGCCTTGTCCGCCACTCTCGCACCCTCTCCGGCTGAAGCGGCTACCAGCCGCCAGTCTTGGGTGGTGCAACAGATTTACAACTACAACCACCCGTTTGCCGCAAATCTGCCCGGCGAATTGAGTACCAAAATGACCAAGATGGCGGTCAACGCCTTTTCTTTTTATCGCGGCACCGCTCATTTGTTCTATGAAGATACCAAGAATAGTGCCGTATGGCCGGCATCCTGGTACACCAACACCATTACTAACGGGGTGTGGCTGGAAGGCGATATGCACATGCAAAACATGGGCGGATTGCGCGACGCCAACAATAATGCCGTCTTCGACACCAATGACTTCGACGAAGCGTACTGGGGTTCTTATACTTGGGATTTGCGCCGCATGGCGGTTGCCATCCTGTTAGCCGCCGAGGAAAAAGGCATTAGCAGTACCGACCGTCAATCGTTGGTGAAAAACTTTGTCGACAGTTACGCCACCCAGATTGCCGCGTTTAAAGGTAACGACAACGAATTAACTTACCGTCTGACCACCGGCAATACCAACGGCATTGTTAAAGACACTATTCAGGCGGCCGACGGCAAAAACCGTTCCAGCCTGCTCGCAAAATACACTGCGGTGAGTTCGGGGCAGCGCTGCTTCCTGACTATCAACGGTTCTCTGCAACCGGTTAACAGCACCGTTTTTTCCTCTATTAACGCCGCGATGCCCGCTTATATCAATTCCATTGCTTCATCGAAACGTAAAAGCAATAGTTATTACGCGCTCAAAGATGCCGCGGCGCGTTTGGGCTCCGGCACAGGCAGTTTAGGCCGTTATCGCTATTATTTGTTGATTGAGGGCCCATCGACAGACACCAGCGACGATGTCATTCTGGACATGAAACAAGAAACGGATAGCGCGGTTTCTATCGCTGCGCCGGGCAACATGCCTGCCTGGACTTATGGCTATGACAATAGTTCGCGCGTTGTTAAAGGCATGAAATCCATGCTGAATAATACCGACGTTTTGGCGGGCTACACCGCTATGAACAGTTTGCCGTTTTTCTTAAGCGAACGCTCGCCTTACCAGGAAGATTTTGACTACACCTTGTTAAGCACTTATTCGACATTTAACGATGCGGTGAAATATATGGGCAAAATTGTAGCTAAAAACCACGCCTTAGCCGATAAGGATTACGATGCCACATTGATTCCGTACAGCATGGATAAAGAAATCACCGACCTCATCAATGGCGATGTGTCGGGCTTAAAAACCGAAACGCTGAATTACGCGCTTAGCTATGCCGCTCAGGTAAAGTTGGATTATGCTGGTTTCGTCGCAGCCAAAAACAGCGGCGCGGTGCTTTATTAATAACCGATAGCCGGGCATGTAGATTATTCCCGACGTTGTTACGCTCATTGATAGTGACGGTAATCTGTTGCCGTCGCTATATCATCGAAAGCCCGCCTGTGTTTTTTTGCCGGCCAGGGGATAAACCGGCGGGATCTGAAACAATAGTGCCGGGCCTCATTTAAGGCGAAAAGGTATTTGCTTGAGCCGCCCGCCTGTATGATAAAATCTCGCTTTTTTTAATTTCACCCTTCGAGTTTCCCATGAATAAACCTAAAAAAGTCGCGATTCTCACGGCGGGCGGCTTGGCCCCTTGCCTAAACTCAGCCATCGGCAGTCTTATCGAGCGTTACACTGAAATCGATCCGTCGATTGAAATCATCTGCTACCGTAGCGGTTATAAGGGCCTGTTGTTGGGCGACTTTTACACCGTTACCCCGGCTATCCGCGAAAAGGCCGGACTTTTGCACCGCTTCGGCGGTTCGGTGATCGGCAACAGCCGCGTTAAATTGACCAACGTGAAAGACTGCATTAAACGCGGCTTGGTTCAGGAAGGCCAAGACCCGCAAAAAGTGGCCGCCGACCAACTGGTTAAAGACGGCGTGGATATTTTGCACACCATCGGCGGCGACGATACCAATACCGCTGCGGCCGATCTTGCTGCTTTCTTAGCGAAAAACGACTACGGCCTGACCGTTATCGGCTTGCCTAAAACCGTCGATAACGACGTGTTTCCGATTAAACAATCGCTGGGCGCCTGGACCGCTGCCGAGCAAGGCGCACGCTACTTCTGGAACGTGGTTGCCGAAAACAATTCCAATCCGCGTATGCTGATTGTTCATGAAGTGATGGGCCGCAGCTGCGGCTGGCTGACGGCGGCGACTGCGGTGGAATATCGCAAATTGCTGGATCGCGCCGAGTGGTTGCCTGAGCTGGGTTTGGATCGCGCCACTTATGAAGTGCATGGCGTTTTTATTCCTGAAATGACGATCGATCTGGCCGCCGAAGCGGATCGCCTACGCGCGGTGATGGATAAAGTCGATTGCGTCAATATCTTTGTGTCCGAAGGCGCGGGCGTTGAGTCCATCGTCGCCGAAATGCAAGCCAAAGGCCAGGAAGTGCCGCGCGATGCGTTCGGCCACGTTAAGTTGGACGCGGTTAATCCGGGCAAATGGTTCGGCGATCAGTTTGCAGAAATGATCGGCGCGGAAAAAACGCTGGTGCAAAAATCCGGTTATTTCGCCCGCGCTTCCGCGGCTAACGTTGAAGACATTCGCTTGATCAAATCGTGCGCCGATTTGGCTGTCGAGTGCGCTTTCCGCCGTGAGTCAGGCGTTATCGGTCACGATGACGATCAAGGATTTGTGCTGAGAGCGATTGAGTTTCCACGCATCAAAGGCGGCAAGCCGTTTGATTTGGATACCGCGTGGTTTACTCAAACATTGGCTGACATCGGTCAAACTAAGGGCGCGAAGGTTGAGGTTGGGCACTAAAACCGGATCGTATCGTTCCCACGTTCCAGAGGCTGTGAAAGTATTATCAAAATCAGTTTAAAAACTTATTCACCACGAAGACACGAAGCTCACGAAGAAAAAATAATTGATTAAACTCAACGCATTAAAAACTTCGTGTCCTTCGTGTCTTCGTGGTGAAGGCTTTTGCTTTTGTTCTAAAACGAATACTTTCACAGTCTCTCCAGCGTGGGAATGCAATTATGCCGCTCCAGCGTCATGGTCAAAATCTGTTTGGAGTTCCCAAGCCTCCGGATTGGGAACTCCAAACTACCGTCGACACATCAAACTCCCGTGCTAACTTGCGTTGCAAGTATTTCAGAGATAAAACGATGGATTCACAACTAGCAACCAAGGCTGACTTAATGGATATGGAAAACCGCCTGATTAAATGGGGAATAGGCTTGGCATTTGGTCAAATTGCCATTACAAACTGTTGTAGCTTCGTGGATATTCTATGGAACGGAGCTTGAACTGTATCCAAAACGGTTGCCGCTGTAATGAACCCCGACTATATTTTTGTTTACGGAACGCTCAGGCGTGGCACCCACAGCGAAATGTCCAAGCTGTTGACGAAACATGCCGAATTTATCGATAACGCCGCTTATCAAGGCAAACTCTATAAAATCGATGCTTACCCCGGCGCGGTTCCTTCCGATGATCCCGATGATGCGGTGCAAGGCGAAGTTTATAAGCTTCATCAAGCCGATGCCGTATTGCCTCTGCTTGACCGATATGAAGAATTCGGTCCGGAGTTTCCGGAACCTAACGAATACACACGGCGAAAGCAAGCCTTGTTACTTAAAAACGGGCGCACGATGACAGCATGGGTCTATCTCTACAATCATCCCACCGAAGGCTTGGAACTAATTGAGTCGGGGAATTTCTTAAACAAGCCGCCGCTATGATCACCATTATCCAACGCGTAAGCACCGCTAAAGTCACCGTCAATCATCAGGACATCGGCAAAATCGATACCGGCATTATGGCGCTGGTGGCAGTGGAAAAAGCGGACACCGAAAAAGACGCTCAGCGTTTGCTGGAACGCATCCTCAACTATCGTATTTTTCCCGACAGCGATGACCGCATGAATTTAAGTTTGAGGGACATTAACGGCGGCTTACTGCTGATTCCGCAATTCACACTGGCAGCCGATACCGAAAAAGGCAATAGGCCCAGTTTTATTTCAGCCGCGCCGCCGGAACAAGGCAAAAAGCTATTCGATTATCTGCAACAGGTGGCCAAACAAACCTACCCCAACGTTGAATTCGGTCAGTTTGGCGCTGACATGCAGGTTTCGCTGGTCAATAACGGGCCGGTTACTTTTACCTTGCGAACTCATTAGCATTGACGGTTTACGCTAGTCATCGTCGTCATCCTCATAAGGCTGCGTTTTCACATTATCGGGTATTTTCGGCATCTTGGCCGAACGTAACAGGATTAACGCGCCGCCCAAAACAAACAACAGCGCGACAATAAACAATACGATCCACATCAATCTTCCCCCATTTTTGGCTTGCTTAGGCCGGTTACGATAGAATACCTCCACACCAATCATTTACATACAACAACATGACAAATATGTCTGGAACAGATTTACCTTTACCCGAAGGGCGTCAGGCCACGAAACAAGTGGAATTACTTTCTCCCGCCGGAACCCTTAAAAATATGCGCTATGCTTTTGCCTACGGCGCGGACGCCGTTTATGCAGGCTTGCCGCGTTACAGCCTGCGGGTGCGCAACAATGATTTTCTTGCCGATAATCTGGCTAAAGGCATAGCTGAAGCCCATCAACTGGGCAAAAAGTTTTTTCTGGCGACGAATGTGATTCCGCATAACGCCAAGGTCAAAACTTTTATTAAAGATATTACCCCGATTATAGCGATGCAACCCGACGCCTTGATTATGGCCGATCCGGGCTTGATTATGATGACCCGCGAAGCTTGGCCCGATATGCCGATACATTTGTCGGTACAAGCCAATACCGTCAACTATGCGTCGGTAAACTTCTGGAAAAGCATGGGCGTTGAACGGGTCATTTTATCCCGCGAATTGTCGCTGGACGAAGTCGAGGAAATCCGCCAACTGTGCCCCGATACGGAACTGGAAGTGTTTGTTCACGGCGCGTTATGCATCGCTTATTCCGGCCGCTGTTTGTTATCCGGCTATTTCAATCATCGCGACCCGAATCAAGGCACTTGCACCAACTCCTGCCGCTGGAAATACGACACCCTGCCCGCGCATGAAAATGCCGAAGGCGATTATGTCTTGGACGGCGGCGCCTTGTCGATGTCCGATATCAGCAACGCCAGTTGCGGCGGCGCGGAACGGCATCCGTTGGCGGACAAGGTGTATTTTCTGGAAGAAGAAGGCCGCAAAGGCGAATTGCTGCCGGTCATGGAAGACGAAAACGGCACTTACATCATGAATTCGAAAGACTTAAGAGCCATCGAGCATGTGCAGCGTTTGGTCGAAATCGGCGTGGACAGCCTTAAAATCGAAGGCCGCACCAAGTCGCATTATTACGTGGCGCGCACCGCGCAAACCTATCGTCAGGCGATAGACGACGCAATGGCGGGGCGCGCATTTCAGCCTGAATTGATCGGCGTACTGGAAAATCTTGCCAACCGGGGTTATACCGACGGCTTTTATCAGCGCCATCATACCCACGAACATCAAAACTACATGACCGGTTATTCCAAAAGCCATCAACAGCAGTTTTGCGGCGAAATCAGGAGTTACGACCGGGAAAGCGGCTTGGCGACGATTGACGTCAAAAACAAGTTTTCGGTCGGCGACAAGTTGGAATTGATACTGCCTGAAGGCAACCGGGATATTATCGTCGAACGCATGGAAGGCATGTACGGACAAGACATGGAAGAAGCGTCGGGCGGCGGTTATGAAGTGAAAATACCGCTGCCGGAACTAGACGCCGATAACGGCTTGTTGGCGCGGTATATTTAACAACAGACGAAAGGCACAAGGCTAAAAAAGCTTGCTGCCTTTGCCCTTTGCCCTTTGCCCTTTGCCCTTTGCCCGTTGAGATTTAAATTATGACTTTTACTACCGCCGACCTTTGCGATGCCCATTCGGATAAAGACCATTTCCAGATTGCCGAACCGCTGCCGCGGCTTAAATCTTACGGCGGCCACTCGAGTTTTTGCGGCCAAATTACCACGGTAAAGGTGTTTGAAGACAATGTCCTGATCAGAACGGTGTTGGAAGAAAAAGTTCAAAACCGGGTCTTGGTGGTCGACGGCGGCGGTTCCCACCGCTGCGCTTTGCTGGGCGCGGATATGGCAAAGACCGCCATCGCCAACGGCTGGCAGGGTATTGTGATTCATGGCAGCATTCGGGATTCCGCACTCTTGAAGCAACTCCCTATCGGTATTCTGGCCCTGCATACCCATCCGTTAAAAAGCCACAAAAAAGACCACGGCGACCGTGATTTATTGGTTACTTTTTCCGGCATCAATTTCAAGCAAAATCATTTTTTATATGCCGATGCCGATGGAATTATCGTCTCGGAAACCTTGTTGAGTTAGAATAACGCCACATTAACCTAGCAAAGAACTCAAGATATGCAAATTGTACTCGCTAACCCCCGTGGATTCTGTGCCGGTGTAGACCGGGCTATTGAAATTGTCGACCAAGCCATCCAGGCTTTCGGAGCGCCCATTTATGTTCGTCACGAAGTCGTCCATAACCGTACCGTGGTCGACGGGCTTAAACAAAAAGGCGCTATTTTCATTGAAGATTTAACCGACGTGCCGCTGGGTTCCTACCTGATTTTCAGCGCTCACGGCGTATCCAAACAAGTGCAAAAGGAAGCCAAGGAACGTAATTTAACGGTTTTTGATGCGACCTGTCCGCTGGTGACCAAAGTTCATTTACAAGTCGCCAAACATGCCAAAGAAGGACGTGAAGTGATCCTGATCGGTCATGCCGGACACCCCGAAGTCGAAGGCACCATGGGACAATATGAACGCTGCATGGACAATGGCGGCATTTATTTGGTGGAAACGCCGGAAGACGTCAAAAACCTGAACGTAAAAAATCCCGATAATTTGGCTTATGTCACCCAAACGACTTTGTCGATGACGGACACCAAAATCATGGTTGACGCGTTAAAAGTACGCTTTAAAGCCATACAGGAACAAAAAAAGGACGACATTTGCTACGCCACCCAAAACCGGCAGGATGCGGTTTATGAATTGGCTAAAACAGCGGATATTATTCTCGTGGTCGGCTCGCCTAACAGTTCCAATTCCAACCGTCTGCGCGAAATTGCCGAACAGCTCGGCAAACAGTCTTATTTAATCGATACCGCAAAAGATATGCAGCAAAATTGGTTTGACAATATTGCAGTGGTCGGCGTGACCGCCGGCGCTTCCGCGCCGGAAGTGCTGGTTCAGGAAGTGATCGATCAATTAAAGCGGTGGGGCGGACAATCGACTATCGAAATTCAAGGCATCGAAGAAAAAGTGGTGTTTTCTTTGCCCAGAGAACTAAAAAAACATATTAACTAATAGCTTCCGCTACCGGGCGGTCAGTTCATAGACCGCCCCGGCCCTGTTTTTTCCAACACTGATTCAGCTTCCAGTTCGAATTAAAATAAAGACAGCATCTAGTGTTTTTATCTAAAATAGCCGCCGCAATACGGCCAACCTTAACGCATGACGGCAGGCCTTTCGGCCCCGCATTATTGCTAACATTCATTTATTTTTCTTAGAGATGATTATGACACTTACCGCAATGGATTTTGTTGCACAAGCTAAACAAAATATTGTTGAAATCGATATCGATGCCGCCAAAAACACCCTGGAAACAAGCCTGGTTTTGGATGTCAGAGAGCCTTCCGAATATGCCGCAGGCCACTTGCCGGGAGCGTTTAACATTCCTCGCGGGGTATTGGAGTTCAAAATAGGCTCGCATCCTGATTTTCAGGATAAACAAGACGCCCATATCATTGTTTATTGCCAATCCGGCGGCCGTTCCGCACTGGCCGCAGACGCGTTAAATAAGATGGGCTTCAACAATGCCGTCAGCATGGCCGGCGGCTTTAAGGCATGGACCGACAACGGTAACGAAGTCATCTAAATGCCCGAACTGGAAACCCTGCGTCTGGATAAATGGCTATGGGCTGCGCGTTTTTTTAAAACGCGCAAATTAGCCACCGAGGCTATTTCGGGCGGAAAAGTTCACCTTAACGAGCAACGCGTCAAACCCGGCAAAGAAGTCAAAGTCGGTGCGATGCTGTCCATCAGCAAAGACAACTATCGCTGGGACATCACAATCATAGCTATCAGCGGCCAACGGCGCTCGGCTAAAGAAGCGGTTTTACTCTATCAAGAAAGCGCAGAAAGCCTTGCCAAGCGCGAGCAACAAATCATTCAAAACCGTGAACAGCGCGAGTTATTCGATTTCAGCGGACGGGACCATAAGCCGAACAAAAAAGAACGGCGCCTGATTCATCGGTTTAAACAAGGATAAGACCAGAGCAACAGGGAGAATACGCTCTACAAACAGGTCGGCGGTTTAGGCAAGCCGGCCAATTTACAGGCGTATTTTAAAGGTCCGTCGGGAAATAATTTGTGCAGGTAACGACTGTTGCCTTTTTCCTCGCCTAATTCCTTGGCTATCGCTTTAGTAAAAACCCGCGCATTAGGCAAATGCTTATAGTGCCGGTAATAATGCCTAATAAAGCCGATAATTTCCCAGTGTTCAGCGCTCAGCCGGATATGGTTGAGCGCCGCCAAGCGCTCGGCGACCTCTTCATTCCAGTCCGCAGGATTGACTAAAAAGCCTTGGTCTGTAGTTTCCAGGGCTAAATCCCGGTCGATCACGTCCATGACTGAATAACCGGGTTATTAACCGTCAACTCAACCAATCCGGCATAATCGATCACTTTAAAGCCATTAATTAACGCATCGGGAGCAATGCCGCGCATCGCAATGTCGTCGGATAAAACATAAAGGCGGTTACTGCCGAGTTGTTGCGTTATGATTTCGCCGCTGTGGCTACCCTGCAATACCCGCAGCACTGCGTTTTCAAGAAACACCACAACATCCTCCGCATCAATGCGTTGCAGTACGGCAGCCTCAATAGGCGATTGAAAAATAAGATGTAACATTAAGTCTTGTCGGTTAATTTAAGGCCGATAATGCCGGCGATGACCAATATAATCGACAGCAGGCGATACCAGTCGGCGGATTCTTTAAATAAAACGATACCCAGCACCGCCACGCCGACCGCGCCTATCCCGGTCCAAACCGCATACGCGGTTCCCAGCGGTAAAGTTTTAATCGCCAGGATCAACAAATAAAAACTAAGTCCGCCGGACACCATAGTTACAATGCTCGGCCATAGCTTAGTAAAACCTTGATTATATTTAAGACTTAAAGCGAATACGATTTCCGCAAGTCCAGCGGAAAATAAAAGAAACCACGCCACGGACACCCCTTTCCTTTGTGCTTGAATGCCAAATATTTTACAATACCCCTAAGCCGGTAGCACTTAAAACAATTTCAGCGGCTCTGTATGGACAACAAAATCTCTTTTTAATCTGCTATCCTGAGTAAAAATTCATCCCTGTTTTTTTAAAAAGAGAAGCGCCGACTAATCGCATTGTTGCCGATAAAAATGATCGCTCCCTAAGTATCCGCTTTGACGTTACTAAAGAAGATCTACTATTTTCGACACAGTCCGCAAAAACATTAAACCAACAATGAGCGATATATCTTCTTTTTTAATTCAAAATCCAAAGCAAATAGTCAATCAGTTGTCATTACTGGTAAAAAATAAAAGTTTGCTGAGCGCTCGTTTTGGAGCGGACAACGCCTCTTACATCACCACATTACTCGCTATAGACGAGAAAAGTCATTCAGTGGCTTTAGATTACGGCCCCAAGGAAGAGTTAAATCAACTCATACTAAGAGCCGGCAAGGCGACGTTCGATACTGAATATCAAGGCATTAAAGTGTCTTTTACCGGATCCGGGCTTAAAAAAGTTATCTTAAAAGGGGAGCCGGCATTCAGCATGCCTGTACCGAACTCGCTTTATTGGATGCAGCGTAGAGAGTATTACCGGGTAAAATCGCCGCTTGCAAACCCCAGCTATTGCCAATTAATACTGCAAGATAAGGCCCCCGTTAACTTGAAATTATACGACATCAGTCTCACCGGCCTTGCCATGTTTAATGTTTCTAAAGAAATTTCCGATCTATTGATTCCCGGAACGACCTTTCCTGAATCTAAGCTTATACTTTCAGGCATAGGCGAAACCATGATTTCCTTCGAGGTTCGCACCAAGTACATAGTCAACCCGGATAAAGTCCAAAAAATTCAAAAAATAGGCTGTAAGTTCATCGACATAAGCCGCCCGACTGAAGAAATTATTCAGCGCTATATGCAGCAGATTCAACGAGAAAATTTACGCAAAGAATAATTGGGTGCGAATTGCTCAGGAAGTAGATTCAAAATAATAGAAATAATAAGCTTTAGATGATGCCGAAACGATTGCCGATAACTCATTCTATAGCCCTTTCAAGGCTATTGTCACAGCGTGCGATTGTTTATGAGCACAGGCTATTTCTCCAGTAATCAGTAAAATAACAGGGTTATTATTAATGAATGATATTTCTTCGTTTTCCATTCAAAACGCAAGGCAAATAAGCAAAAACTTATTATTACTGGTTAAAAATAAATGCCTACTTAGCGCCCGCTTTGGAGCCAATAATGAATCCTATATCACGACATTGCTCGATATCGATGAGAAAAATAATACGGTGATTTTAGATTACGGCGCCAAAGAAGATTTAAATCAACGCCTGCTGAATGCAGGCAAAGTAGCATTCGATACCGAATACAGCGGCATTAAAGTTTCCTTCACTGGAGAAGCCCTGAAAAAAGTCGACTATAAAGGTGAAACAGCCTTTAGCATGCCTATGCCTAAGTCGCTTTATTGGATGCAGCGTAGGGAATTTTTTAGAGTAAAACCGACGCTTTCCAACCCTTGTTTTTGCCATTTAGTGCTAAAAGGCAGACCCCCGGTCGACCTCAAGATATACGACATCAGCCTTTCAGGCTTTGCCATGATTAATACCTCCAAAGACATCTCCGAACTCCTGCTGCCGGGAACCCTAGTGGATCGCAGTAAGCTTGTACTTTCGGATATTAGCGATGAACCGGTTACCTTTGAGATTAGCACCAAGTGCATGATAAATTTAACGAAAACACAAAGAGTTCAAAAAATAAGTTGTAAATTTGTTGAATTATCGCGGTCGGCGGAAACAAACATTCAGCGTTATATGCATCTGCTGCAACGGGAAAGCATACAAAAAATGGCTGAACGGGACTAAGCCAAGCCGGTCGCAGACAAAACACCCTTAATCCGCAAACAGCAATGACAACAACCTCCGTCCCGGTTTCAACACGCCGCAACATCCTCACCGTTACCCAGCTTAATCGAGCAACCGGTCAATTACTCGCCGAACATTTCCTGTCGGTTTTGGTTGAAGGCGAGCTGTCCAATTTAAGTGCGCCGGCTTCGGGGCATTTGTATTTTTCGCTGAAAGACGCTAACGCTCAGGTGCGTTGCGCGATGTTCCGTACCCAGCAGCGACGCTTGGCGTTTAAACCGGAAAACGGCAAGCACGTCATCGTCAAAGCGCAAGTCAGTCTGTATGAGCCCCGAGGCGATTACCAACTGATCGTCGAACACCTTGAAGAGGCCGGCGACGGGGCTCTGCGCCGGGCCTTCGATGCGTTAAAACTAAAATTGTCGGAACAAGGCTGGTTCGATGCCGCGCACAAACAAACCTTACCTACGTTGCCGAAAGCCATCGGCGTCATTACCTCGTCGTCAGGCGCGGCGATCAGGGATATATTGACCGTATTGAAAAGACGTTTTGCGGCGATACCGGTGATTATTTACCCGGTTGCGGTGCAGGGCGATAACGCCAAGCATGAAATTGCCGAAGCGATAGCCACCGCCAACCGGCACCGGCACTGCGACGTTATCATACTCGGGCGCGGCGGCGGCTCGCTGGAAGATCTATGGGCATTCAATGAAGAATTGGTTGCCAAAGCCATTTATGACAGCGAAATTCCGATCATTTCGGCAGTCGGCCACGAAACCGATTTCACCATCGCCGACTTTGTCGCCGATCTGCGCGCGGCAACGCCGTCGGCTGCCGCAGAACACGCCAGCCCCGATCAACAGCAATGGTTGTCGCGGTTTATTTATCTGGAATCGCGCTTGCAACAACACTTGCAACGCAAGTTGAACCAAAAGCAGCAAACCTTGGACTGGCTCAGCCAACGCTTGCAACAACAGCATCCAGGCCAAAAACTGGCGCGAAACACAGAGCGTATGGATGAACTTGAAGCCAGACTGAAGCGGGCCATGTTGACCAAACTCCGTCATCTGAGCGGCTTGGTCGACGCCAAAACAGCCCAATTATGGCAACATAATCCTGCGCTGATCCTTCGCAGTCATAAGCAACGGCAACAGTACCTGACCCGGCGCCTGCTTGCCGCGGCCACACATAAGCTGGAGCAACTCAACCAGCGTTTGTTAAATGCCGGCCAGACCTTGCATGCGGTCAGCCCCTTGGCGACATTAAACAGAGGCTATGCCATGGCGACAACCCCGTCCGGCAACATCATCCGCTCGACCGAACACATCAATGTCGGCGATATAGTTGAAACCCGCCTTGCCCAAGGCCGCTTCAGCAGCCAAGTTAAAGCGCTTAAAGCGGATTAACGCTTGGCTTGATAAAAGGCCACTGTTGGATCACCTGATAACGAACACCGTCCGGTTCGCTACAGGATTCAACCAGACAGAACGCCTCCGCGCGCCAGACTATCGGCTCAAACTGCGCATCCGGCAAAAAACGGGCATGGCGGGCCAAGGTAATATGCGGCGTATAAGGCCGCGTATCGGTTTGCAAGCCGCACTCCGCCGCTATTGCCGCCAGCGCGGATACCAAGGCCGACGCCGCTTCCGGGATAGCTTGCCGACCGCTCAAACATAAAATCCGGGGCCTGCTCCAGTAACTTAAACAATCAAAGATCAAAGTAAAAGCTTGGGCACTGATAGCGGCGGCAGACTGTTTAATCACTAATTCGATCTCTGCATCGACCTGCCCCAAAAACACCAAAGTTACATGCAGATTGTGCGGCAGCACCCGTTTGCATGGCTTAGCCGGAATGACCCTATCCAAACGCGCCAGAGCTTGTCGGGTTTGATCATCGGGCCATAAGGCAAAAAATAATCTTGAAGTGTCGGACATGGCTTTATCTCTTCCGCTATGCCGAAGCGTTTGTTCGCTTAGGCTGTGAGGCTGCAAAAATACGAAAGGTAGCATCAAAAAAACCTGAGTTCCATAAAAAATCTCAGTCACTTATAGAGCCCGAAGTGAATAAATCGACATCGCTCCCGCGCTCCCGCGCTCCGGCGCTCGTCTTTATACACAAGTTCAAGACCTGATGTAGGCCGGAATAAGCCCGCCCGGCGATAGCCAGGGTGGGCGTTTCCGGCGCTTTTGAGTCTCGGAATGCCGGAAACGCCTGTCCTGCGCTAAAGCGCGGACAGGCTTATTCCGGCCTACGGCGAGATGTGTATAAAGACGAGCGCCGGAGCGTAGGAACGATAGCAGGCCCTCTCCAGAGTTTGCGTCGCTATATTAATTCCGGGCTCTATATCAGTTTAACCAAACCATCGTCAGTCACTATCGCATAAACAAATGTTTTTTTGTTTTTCTCGGTAAAAGCAAGCAAACTCACCTTTTTCAGCCGCTAACCAATGAGCATTTAGGTGCGGCGGTCATTTAGCGCCACCGGCGTTCTTACATTCAACACAGGAGCACAACATGGGCTGTCGTCCACTTATTCTCGTTTTTTTATTGCTGTCCCGCCTTGCTTTCGGCGCGGACGGCAACTTTGACAGCTTCCTCAACGAAGGAAAAACGCATCTTCGGCAAAGCCAATATTATTTAACGCTGGATGATCTACAATCGGCGCAGAAATTGGCCGTAACCCCGGAACAACAAACAGAAGTCAAAGGTGTGCTGGGGCTGACGCATTATCAAATGCGCCATTACGAGCAAGCCGACACCTTCTTGCGCCAAGCCATAGCGGGCGTCGGCAAACCCATGGATCGCGCCCGTTGGACAGCCACCTTAGCCGAGCTTCAGAGTAATCGAGGCCGAAGCGAAGACGCCCAAGGCTTGTATAGCGAAGCCTTAAAACTCGCCGGTAACGATCAACAACTGATCATCGGCATCCGTCTGGGCCAAGCGCTACTGATGCCGCCTGAACAACGGCTTGCCGAACTTGCACAGATACACGGTATGCTGGGCAACCTCGCCGATCCTGTGGAACGCGCCGGCTCTCTGCTGAGTTTGGGAACCCAAGCCAAACAGCTCAACGCCGCCGGGTTGAAACTGGCTTATGACAGTTTTGACCAAGCCCGCCAAGCCGCCGGAACACAGCAGCCGCGTTTGTTGGCTGAAAGCTTGGGCAATCTTGCTCAGTTATATGAAGATCAAAAACGCGATGACGACGCTCTGCGTCTAAACCGGCAGGCGATTGCATCCGCTCAAAGCATCGAAGCCCGCGATTTGCTGCTTGAGTTGGAATGGCGGCAAGGCCGTTTAGCTCGGAATCAACAGCACATTGAGGAAGCATTGGCCGCCTATCAGCACGCCATCGAGCACATCGAAGCCATCCGGCAGGACATTCCGGTCGAATACCATAACGGCCGCTCTTCTTTCCGCGAAGTCCTGGAGCCGGTCTATCTCGGACTGGCCGATCTGCTGTTGACCCAGGCCGGACAACAAAGCGGCGAAGCCAAAGCGGCATCGTTGCGCCGTGCGCGTGAAACCGTAGAGCTGATCAAGCAGTCCGAGCTGGAAGATTTTTTAGGCGGACGTTGCTCAGTACACAGCAGCAAAAGCGCACTGCTGGAAGCGGTGGAACCTTCAACCGCCATTATTTATCCGATTCTGTTGCCTGATCGTCTGGAGTTGCTGGTCAGCAGCGGCCGCGAGATACGCCAATATACTCAACCGGTCAGCGCCGCCGTCCTGCAAAAATTGGCTCAGCATTTAGCGCGCAGTCTGCGCAAAGGCAAGGACGACGCCAAGCCGATGGCCCAGCAGCTTTACCGGTGGCTCATCGCTCCTATCGAACCGTGGCTACAACAGCATCAAATAAAAACGCTGGTGATGGTGCCCGACGGCGTATTGCGCCTGATTCCTCCGGCGGCCTTACACGACGGCGCGCACTACTTGATCGAAAATTACGCGCTGGCGGTATCTCCGGGCTTGACCCTGTTCGAACCTGCACCGCTGCAACAACGCGACCTCAAGGTTTTACTGGTAGGCATGAGCGAACCCGGTTCGGTGGTCGACCACCTACCGCGCATTTTCTTGAGCGCGATGGCCGGCGCTCGCGGCGGCGCGCGGGGTGTTGACATGGACAATATGCCGCGTAGCCGTGCGCTACCGGTAAGCTTGGAGGAATCGGGCGGCAGTCGGAATCTTGACGTGGAGCGCGATGTAGAGCGCTTGATGAAAGATCCCGCTTTTCACCAACAGATTAAAGAAGAACTCAGCCTGCCCGGCGTCGCTCAAGAAATCGACAGCCTACGCCGACTGATTCCCAACTCCCTGCTGATGAACGAAAGTTTTTCGGTCGAAGCCTTTAAGCATCAAGTCGTTCAGGAGCCTTATTCGATTGTCCATATCGCCTCCCACGGCGTGTTCGGCAAAACCGCCGAAACCAGTTTTGTGATGGCCTACGATAACGTCATCAACATCGACGATTTGGAACAACTGTTGAAATCGGAGAAATTCGCCAAGCAACCGGTGGAGTTATTGACCTTGAGCGCGTGCCAGACCGCTGAAGGCGACGATCGCGCGCCCTTAGGATTGAGCGGTATCGCGCTTAAAGCCAAGGTCCGCAGCGCCTTAGGGACGTTGTGGCCGGTATCCGACGAAGCCGCGTCGCTGTTGATGGCCGAGTTTTACAAAGCGCTGTCGCAGCCCGGAACCAGTAAAGCGCAAGCACTGCGGCAAGCGCAGATTGTCCTGCTTAAGCAAGAAAAACTGGCCAAGCCTTTTTATTGGGCGCCGTTTATTCTGGCCGGTAGTTGGTTATAAAACAGCGGAAAACTTCACTCAGAAACACGGTTTTATGCTCGTTTCCAAGCAGAAGCTTCACTGCCATTAAGTTAAGAAAAAAGCTCCCTCTCCTGCTGGAGAGGGTTGGGGTGAGGAGAATAAAAATAAGGAAAAAAGCCTTATT
>JAPLRU010000042.1 GCA_026399025.1 Methylobacter sp. | reverse complement strand
TTTTCATATAAACTATAAAGTTTAACCTATTTTTGCGACAAATCAGAAATTGCCTAATCTTGCGGCGTTTCGGGCAAAATTTCCAAAACAAGAAATCAGCGCGGGAGAATTTTGTCGGCAGATGCGTGACGAGGATCGTTACTGATGCACTATATTGACACGAGCGTTTTAGTTGCCTATCTGGTTGAAGAAACTTATTCGGAATTGGCAGATAAGGTTTGCACGGATGAAAATCGTCACCCCTTAGCGATTAGCGCGTGGACTGAAACCGAGTTTTTTTCTGCGTTGGGCATTAAATGCCGTACAAAACAAATCACTGAAACGCAACGGTTTGAAACTCAAGAACAATATTTGCTTTTGAAACCAAGTTTAGTTTTTATTCCTGTACTTGGAAAGGATTATCTGACTGCCACAAATTTCGTTAAACATTGGCAAACAAAATTGCGGGCAGGTGATGCGCTGCATCTGGCGATTGCCGCCAATAACGATGCACGTCTACTCAGTCTTGATAAACGATTAGCCGAAGCCGCTGGCTATTTCAACATTTCTGCCGAATGGCTACGCGCTGGCGAATAAAGGAAAACCATGCTAAACCCGGAAACCATCACCGTCATTGACCCCGCCTGCGGTTCCGGGCATATTTTGGTGGAAGCCTATGATGTTTTAAAAGCGATTTATCTGGAACGCGGTTACCAGCTTCGTAGCATTCCTCGTCTTATTCTGGAAAAAAATCTATACGGCTTGGACATTGATGACCGCGCCGCGCAACTGGCGGGTTTTGCTTTGCTGATGAAAGCTAGAGCTGATGATAGGCGGTTATTTGATGAGTTGCCCAAGCTCAATGTGTATTCGATTCAATCCAGCAAAAACCTGAACCTGCCCTTGTTATGGCGACAACTGGATTTAAATGGGCAAGGTAAAATAGGCACAACCAGTTCGCTGTTTGATGAGCCACAAACCGACTTAGTCCAGGTTGTTGACGACAGCAACTATCAACTCATCAAAAATACCTTGGCGTTGTTTGAGCAAGCCCAAACGCTGGGTTCCTTGATACAAGTGCCCGCCGAACATGCCGAGCCATTAAAGGATTTATTGGCGCAATTGCAAGCCTTGACTACCGAGGGCAATAATTTCCAGAAAATCGCTGCGACCACGTTAATCCCGTTTATCCGGCAAGCGGTCATTTTAGCGATGCAGTTTGATGCGGTGGTGGCTAATCCGCCGTATATGGGCGGTAAAGGCATGAATCCGGCGTTAAAAGAATTTGCCAAGCGTGAGTTTCCCGATAGCAAGTCGGACTTGTTCGCCATGTTTATGGAGCGTGGTTTTCAGTGGTGTAAGCCAGTGGGCTTTAATGCCATGGTGACTATGCAGAGTTGGATGTTTTTATCGTCTTATCAGGGGATGAGGGAGAAGTTGCTGGCAAACCGCACTATTAATACGATGGCGCATCTTGGGGCACGGGCTTTTAGCGAAATTTCGGGTGAAGTAGTGCAAACGACAGCTTTTGTATTGCTTGGTCAGCATTTTAGCGGATACAAACCTGCTTTTTTCCGTTTGATTGATGGACAAGAAGAACAAAAACAAGCGGCTTTGCGTTCTGGTCAAAATCGGTTTGATAGGACAGTGCAGGATGATTTTAAGAAAATTCCGGGGAGTCCGGTGGCTTATTGGGTTAATCATCATGACATATTCTCTGGTAGCAAATTATCAAAAAAATGTGTCTCCGGTGGTCGAACAAAATCACATAATGATGGGAGGTATGTTAGACAATGGTGGGAAATTACAGCTAACTTTATTGAAGATTATTGGGTTTGGTTTGAAAAGGGCGGTGATTTTAGGAGATGGTATGGAAATAAAAGTCACGTAATCGATTGGAAACCAAAAGCTGTAGCCTTTTATGAAACACAGGGTGGATTATGTAACAAGTCTCTCTGGTGGAGAGAAGGTATCACATGGTCAGATATAACATCATCAAACAATGGTTTTCGCTATAAAACCCCTGACTCTCAATATAGTTCAGTGTCTCCAACTCTTTTATTCGAGAATCAGCAAGATATGTATTTTGTCCTTGGTCTGCTCAATAGCTGTGCTTCGACTTATTTTTCAAAAGTATTGAATCCAACTATCCATCTAAATGTTGGCGATGTTTTGAATTTTCCTTTGCCCCAAGAATATCCCGAAGTTAATGATAATGTTGTTGATGTAATTGAGATAGCTAAGAACGATTGGGATTTCTACGAAACTTCGAGGGACTTCCAGTCATTGCCGTGGCTTCCTTTGAGTACCATTCCCACGCTCCAGCGTGGGAATGCAGGCAGTGACGCTCCAGCGTCACGCAACGCTGGAGCGTTGCCGGATGAATTCCCACGCCGGAGCGTGGGAACTATAAACGCATCAACCAACCTTGAACAATGCTTCAACCGGTGGCAAATGCAAAACCGCGCCGCCATCTTAGAAATGCAACGCTTGGAAAAAGAAAACAACCGCCTTTTCATCGAAGCCTATGGCCTTCAAGACGAACTGTCCCCCGAAGTCCCCGAAGATCAAATCACCCTAACCCACGCCGACCGCGAAAAAGACAGCCAACGCCTGATTTCCTACGCCATCGGTTGCATGATGGGGCGTTATCGGCTGGATAAGCCGGGGTTGATTTATGCTCACGCGGGGAATGTGGACTTCGACAAAATCTATTACGGCACCGACTCTCCCCCCTTTGAAAAAGGGGGGCCGGGGGGGATTTTACACATTACTCAGGCTGAAAGCGAAGAGCAAAATCAAGAGCAAATCCCCCCTAACCCCCCTTTTTCAAAGGGGGGAATATTTGCGCCTGATGCCGACGGCATTGTGCCGATTACCGACGAACTCTGGTTTGAAGACGATGCCGCAAATCGACTCAACGAGTTTCTGCTGGCGGTATGGGATGCCGAAACACTGGAAGAAAATAAGTCCTGGCTGGCCGAAAGTCTAGGTCAAAAAGGTAATGAAACCCCACAGCAGACCATACGCCGCTACATTGCCGGAAGCTTCTACAAAAATCATCTGCAAACCTACAAGAAACGCCCGATTTACTGGCTGTTCTCCAGCGGTAAACAAGGTGCCTTTCAGGCGTTGGTTTACTTGCACCGTTACAACGAAAGTACACTTGCCCGAATGCGAGCCGAATACGTGGTGCCCCTGACCGGAAAAATCCAGTCGCGCATCGAGATGCTGAAAAAAGATGCCGCCGTAGCATCTTCCAATGCCGAAAAAAGCAAACTGGACAAGGACATCGACAAGCTCGGAAAAAAATACGTCGAACTGCTCAGTTTTGATGAAAAGCTCCGTCACTATGCGGATCTCCGCATCCTGCTAGACCTGGATGACGGCGTAAAAGTCAACTACGGCAAGTTTGGTGATTTACTGGCGGAGGTTAAATCAGTTACCGGAGGTACAGGCAATGATTAAGAAAATAGGAATTAGAAATTTTAAGTCGCTTTCCGATGTTTTAATGTCATTTGAAAAATTCAATTGCTTAATTGGCATGAATGGCTCCGGCAAAAGTTCTGTACTACAAGGGCTAGATTTCATTTCTCAGCTTATGATTGGTCAAGTTCAGGATTGGCTGGATGACCGAGCTTGGAATGTACACGACTTGAACTGTAAATTGCGCAAAGAGGGCAACATAATTATAGCTGTGTGCTTTGAGCTTTCAGATGGTCAGATATTGACCTGGATGGGTGGGCTCAACCGAAATGCATTGAGATGCACAAGCGAAAGTATTTCCTTGAATGGCGAAAAAATCTTCGTGTCCACAGGGACTTCCTTTCGAATTGAGAGCCGTCTTAAACAAGATATTTCCTTTGTATATCAGGGTTCATTGCTTTCAGTGTTAAAAGACTCCGAATTGCCTGCTGAGATTCTGGAATTTCGAGACGCCATGAGGCGCATACGGTCACTAGAACTGCTTTCACCACAACTCATGCGCAAAAGTGCTCGCATCAACGATGTAGACATTGGAGCGGGTGGCGAAAAACTGGCTGGTTATTTGCACGGTATCAAAGGGGAACCCAGAAAAAAACTGGTCGAATTATTAAAGGTCTTTTATCCAAAACTTGAAGACTTTAAGGTCACTAACCAACGAGCCGGCTGGAAAAAGCTATCGGTTATCGAACAGTTTGAGGGGCATCGATTAGAAACTGAAGCCACACACCTCAGCGATGGTTTGCTGCGGATTCTCGCTATACTTGCTCAATCTGGCTCAGATCGTTCGTTGATACTGCTTGATGAAATAGAGAATGGTATCAATCAGGAAATCATCGAAAAACTGGTTGATACCTTGGTAGCTAGTCCTCAACAGATTCTGGTCACCACCCATAGTCCTTTGATTCTAAATTTTCTTGATGACGATTTGGCTAGGGAGTCGGTGCAATTCATTTACAAATCACCACAAGGTGAATCGCATATCCGGCGTTTCTTTGAAATTCCGCGCATCGGCGAGAAGCTGAGTTATATGGGCCCAGGCGATGCCTTTGTAGATACTAATCTGGAAGCTTTAACAGAAGAATGTATTGAATTGGATCGTTTAGAGAAAAATCCCCGTTCGGAAGTAATTGAATGATTTTGGTGTTGAGTGGAGAAGGCACAACTGATTTAGGCTCTTGCACCAATGCTCTCGGACAATGTAGCGGCGATGACTTAGCCATCGGGCCTTTAACCGTATTGATTGACCAAATCATCACCCGATTACAAGGAGGGCGTTCAGTGTTGGCAAATCGGGAGCGGCTGTATTATGCAAGCGAATCAAAACTTCGGGAACGTGCTAAAGCATTCCCAAGCCGGTTAAAACCAGCTCGAAGCAAAAAGAGAGAAGCTGAAACAGGTTATTTCTTTGGCAATGCTGTAGCCCTTGGTGTAATTGCAAAAGAAATTGAGGCCGAAACTGGACAAAACGCAATCGCTGTTTTGCACCGTGACTGCGACTCTACACGTTCTGTCCAAGCTGGGATGTGGCAAATTAAACATGACTCTATGCTTGATGGATTCAAATTTTCCCGATTTCCACGGGGTGTACCGATGCTGCCCAAGCCAACCTCGGAGGTTTGGTGGCTTTGCGCTGCACAGCAACAACCCTATCAGCATTGCTCACGGCTCGAAGAATTGCCTGGTAATCAGGCTTCTCCAAATCATCCAAAGAAAAAACTGGACGCAGCATTTGGTGAGCACAAATCAGCTGCCGAACTTTGCGAATGGCTGGATGAAAATCCTTTTGATAGTGTCCGTGCCGAAGCTATGCCGAGTTTTAAGGCTTTTAAGGTTGAGCTTGAACGAGTCGTTAACGACTTGATACATTAAGGAAGCGTATTTTGAGCTTACAACGCATCACCGAGTCGCTAAAGGACTTGTTTACCTCCCATGCCATTGTGTTTTGGCATGATTCTGAAGGCGAGTTTTTATCAGCAGTGGATAATCTAGTCCTGGATAAGGTTCATGTCGTCCGTTTAGACGAAACGCCCGCGCTACAAATCAAAATCGATGTTGAACGGCAGCCAGACCAGCAATTTTTGTTTTATAGCACTCAGCCGGAACCCGACCCTAACCATGACTGGTTATTGGATATTCGCTTGCGCAGTAAATCATTTAAAGCCGACTCGACGTCTATCTTGCTGGATGATTTGGGTCTGGTTTCGCAAACCTTACGCGGACACTTAAAAGAACGAGCCAAGTTTTTACGAGCCAAGGATAGAGTCGAACGTTTAAAGCGTCTGGTGGTTGCCACGGATAGTGCAGATGACCTAGACCGAAAAATGTTGGCGGTTTTAACCCGTGCCGACCAGCCTGAATTGTTTTCTATTCTGCAACGCTTATTTACCGCACTGGTTAGCGACGGTGAAGTTAATCTCAATGCCCAGCCGAAAATATGGCAGGACATTATCGCCAACGACCTTGAGGATGCCTTTTGGCAACTGGCAAAAATTCACCTGGGTTACACCGAGGCCGAACCGAGTTTACGCGACTTGCTGTTCCGTATTCTGGTAACTGATTTTGCCCGCTCCTTGCTAGGTGGGCCGGTTGAATCATTAAAGCATTTTGTGCTGCCTGAGCGTAACCTTGCCGCCAATGCCTCGGTGTTTGCTTCACGATGGCGGTCTGATTTGGCGCACTATAGCAGCTATAACCTGATTACCGGGGTGATAGGCCGTGACTTGGAGCTCAGTCAAGTGCTGGCCGGATTGTCTGCCGACGACCTGGCTGATGTGATGACGTTTGAGGAAGTTGAACGCCGTATTATCAGTGATTTGAAAGACAGGATTCTGGGGAGTGCCGGAGCCGCCATGGATTCAGTGCTGACCCTGATTGCGCGGCGTCGGGATGGTCATTGGGCCAACCAGATTCTGGCCAATGTTAACGATGTTAATCGGGCTTTGGCTGCCAGTTACGATGCGCTGGAAGCGGCTATCCACTTTTTAATGCTAAAGGATAAATATAAAGAGGGCTTTAGCTTTGCTTCCAGTGAAGCGGGCTACGCGTGTTATCGGGACGAGTTATTCCGTTTTGACCAACTGTATCGGCATTTTAACCGGGCAACCGAATATGTTGAGCCTATGGGTTGGGCGGTGTTGCATGAATTAAAACTGCGTATTGAAGCGGCTTATTCAGGCTGGTTTATCCCGCAGTTAAGTTCGGCTTGGGGCAAGATTTTAGAGGGTGAAACAGGCTTGCTGTCATCCTGGCGGATACCCGGCATTAATAATCAGCAACACTTTTTTGATAAGCGCGTTGTGCCATTGTCAGACAAAGGCACTAAACGGGTATTTGTCATTATTTCCGATGCGCTTCGCTTTGAGGTGGCAGAAGAACTGGTTCAGGCTATCAACAGCAAGAGCCGGATAAAAGCCATTCTATCCAGCCAGTTAGGGGTATTGCCCAGTTATACCGGCTTGGGTATGGCTTCGTTGTTACCCCATCAGACCTTGGCCTATAAAATTAACAGTCATCTGGAGTTGATGGCCGATGGCAAGCCGGTGTCTACAACAGAACAACGCGGTGCTTATTTGGGCGCTTATTCCGGGGCTGCGATTAAAGCCGAAGATTTGTTGGCACTGGGCAAAGATAAAGGCAGGGAGTTCGTTCGTGACCGTCGACTCATCTATGTTTACCACGACCGCATCGATTTGATTGGCGATAAACAGTCTTCCGAGACCAAGACCTTTGAGGCTGCGGCGGATACTATTACTGAACTTGCCCAATTGGCGGGTTTTATCATCAATAGTCTGAATGGCTATAATGTCTTGGTAACTGCCGACCATGGTTTTATGTATCAGGAATCAGCACTGGAAGAAGCCGACAAATCGGCGCTGTCTGAAAAACCTGCGGGTGCGTTACTGGCAAAAAAACGCTATTTATTGGGGCAAGGTCTTGGTAGCAACGATAAGGCGTGGTCTGGTAATACTGCGTTGACAGCCGGGACTGAAGCGGAAGGCAGTCTTGATTTTTGGCTACCCAAAGGTGCCGGCCGGTTTCATTTTACAGGCGGCGCACGCTTTGTCCACGGCAGTGCCATGCCTCAGGAGATTATTGTCCCGGTTATTACTATCCATTCTACAGAATCGGAGTTGGCTAAAACAAAGGTGGTCAGTATCAGTTTGCTGGGCGCTTCCAATAAGGTCGTCACCAACACCCAGCGATTTGAGTTTATCCAGAACGAGGCGGTTTCTGAACGGATACTGCCGCGCTCACTGGTGGTCTCTTTACGCGACGGTGACCAGTCCATCAGTGACGGACAAACCATCACCTTTGACAGCAGCTCGCAACTGCTTGAAGAACGCAAACGTTCCGTGTTGCTGACGGTGTTGTCGGGTTCTTATGACCGCAACAAAGACTATTATCTGGTTGCCCGTGATGCGGCAACCCAGGTGGAAGTCCTGCGAGTGCCGCTAAAGGTTGATCTGGCATTCAGTAACGATTTTTAGGAATGATGATGAACGACACCGCAAACGCTCCCGTTAAGGACATAAGTCTGGACACTTTGTTAAACCAAAGTTTCGCGGGCAAGGTGGTTCGTAAGGACTTGACCAAGCTGATTAAGGAAGGGGCAAATGTTCCGGTTTATGTGCTGGAATACTTGCTGGGCATGTATTGCGCCAGTGACGACGAAGAGACTATTCAGGCAGGATTGATAAGCGTCAAACGTATTTTGGCAGATAACTATGTGCGCCCCGATGAAGCCGAGAAGATTAAGTCAAAAGTCCGGGAAAGCGGCAGTTACAAGGTGATTGATAAAGTCACCGTCAAGCTGAATGAGCGGCGTGATGTCTATGAAGCCATTTTGTCCAATCTGGGTGTTAAAGGCGTTGAAATCTCTGACCGTAATGTCAAAGATTATGAAAAACTGTTGGCAGGCGGTATCTGGTGCATTATCACCTTGCATTATGTTTTTGAAGAAGGACAGGCGGGGTCTCCGTTTCAAATTACCGAATTAAAGCCCATTCAAATGCCCAATATGGATATGGATGGCTTGTTTGAAGGGCGTAAGGCTTTTGATGCGGAGCAATGGCTGGATGTGTTGCTGCGTTCAACCGGCATGGAACCCACGCATTTTACTGAGCGGGCAAAATGGCATTTGTTGGCGCGGATGATTCCGTTCGTTGAGAATAATTATAACGTTTGCGAGTTGGGGCCGAGGGGCACAGGGAAAAGTCATATCTACAAGGAAGTTAGCCCCAACAGTATCTTGATTTCCGGTGGTCAAACCACGGTTGCCAATCTTTTTTATAATCTGTCCAGACAATCGATAGGTCTGGTCGGTTTATGGGATGTCGTCGCTTTCGATGAAGTGGCCGGTATCTCGTTTAAGGATAAGGACGGCATACAAATCATGAAAGACTTTATGGCTTCGGGTTCCTTTGCCAGAGGTCGTGATTCGGTTGTTGCTTCTGCCAGCATGGTGTTTGTCGGCAACATTAATCAATCGGTTGATACCTTGGTTAAAACCAGTCACTTATTAACACCCTTTCCGGAAGTGATGATTGATACCGCCTTTTTTGATCGTTTCCATGCCTATATTCCAGGCTGGGAAATACCAAAAATGCGGCCTGAGTTCTTTACTAACCAATATGGTTTGATAGTCGATTATCTAGCCGAGTTTATGCGGGAAATGCGTAAGCGCAGTTTTTCCGATGCTATCGATAGCTATTTCAAGCTGGGCAATAACCTGAACCAACGCGATACCATTGCCGTCAGGCGCACGGTATCCGGCTTATTAAAGCTGCTCTATCCCCATGGCGATTACGACAAGGCGGCGGTTGCCCAATGCCTTGAGTATGCCTTGGAGACCCGTCGCCGGGTAAAAGAACAATTAAAAAAAATTGGCGGCATGGAATTTTTTGACGTGCATTTTAGTTATATCGACCAAGAAACCATGGAAGAAAAGTTTGTTAATGTTCCGGAACAAGGCGGCGACAAGTTGATTCCTGAAGGTGCGTTAAAGCCCGGTGTGTTGCATACCATATCCCAAGGCGCAAAAGATCACTTAGGCTTGTTTAGAATTGAAACACAAATGAGCCCAGGTAACGGCAAACTTAACCTGTCCGGTTTTGGCAGTAACACGCAGGCCAAAGAAGCCATCAGAGTGGGCTTTGATTATTACAAAGGCAATATTTCCAGAGTCAGCGGATCTGCAAAAGCTGCCGACCACGACTATCATTTACATCTGATTGAATTACACAATAGTGGCCCTTCACTCACCTTGACCATGGCAGGGTTTATTGCCTTTTGCTCAGGTGTTCTGAATAAGTCAGTGCAAAGCCAAATGGTTGTTTTAGGCACCATGACGTTAGGCGGGAACATTATCCCGGTTGAAAACTTGGCGGAAACCCTGCAAATGGCCTTTGATTCGGGCGGCAAACGGATATTGTTACCAATGGCCAGTGTTAGTGATATTCCAACAGTCCGAGGTGAATTATTTGCTAAGTTTCAAACCAGTTTTTATTCAGATCCAGTTGATGCGGTGTTTAAGGCGTTGGGGGTTGAGTGATGAAGGACCGGTTTATAGATAACCTAAATAATGCAAGCCACTGGAACTGTCAAATACAGCTAAAGGTGGAAAACGGCGTCTAAATTTTGCCACTTTTACAACAAAAGAGCGTTCAAATTTTTAATAAAATCATATTGATATTATTACGCATTACAGTTTTTCAATTGGAAAATTCAACGATCATCAGTGATAAATATTTCGAGCCGTTTTCCACCAAAGGGACAACAAACCGGTTAAATAAATCAGAATACTGTAAATAAATGGACACTTTATGGACACTCCAACAAAAATCTATTGTTAAAATGTCCATAAGGTATTGAATTAGTTGGAGCCAATGAGGGGAGTCGAACCCACGACCTACTGATTACGAATCAGGTTATTTATATCTAACGAATTGATTTTATTGATATTTACTATTTTATTTTGCGTGATTTTGCATAACAGAGCACAATGAATCACAACTCAAACACGCAAAATTCACGCAGATATTTACTCCCTTGATCAGTGTGAAATACGGCCTGCCTCCGATAGGTCTCCGGTATTTTATACCAAAGCGGCTGGGCGCTTTTCTAAAGTAGAAAAACATCTGTCCAGTTATTAGCCAATTTAACTGATGCCCAAGTAAAAGCAAAGAGTTGGAAGCGCTGCCAATATGTTGATAACAAGTTTATCCACAGTTTTTGTGTATAACATTTGATTATTGTCTAAAGGGCAAATAAGAGGTAGCCTCCTGCTTATAATGCTGCACGGCTCTTCGCTCTCTGGCTAAATAGTGTTCCACCCCATTGGCCAAACCGGCGTCTTTTATCCAATGCGCAGAATAAGTGCTGATGGGCTCGAAACCACGCGCAATTTTATGTTCACCTTGAGCGCCAGAATCAAACCGCTTTAAGCCATGTTCAATACAATAATCCAGTCCCTGGTAATAACAGGCTTCGAAATGAAGGCTATTATATTCTTCATAACACCCCCAATAGCGACCATATAAGGTATTTGCGCCAATAAAGCTTAAGGCTGCACCCACATAGTTATCATCTTTAACCGCCAAAACCAATAATAATTGCTCACCCAGGGTTGCGGTTATCTGTTGAAAAAACGCCTGATTCAAATAAGGATGCGATCCTCTTTTTAAATAGGTCATCGTATAAAACTGATAAAACGCCTGCCACTGGCGTTCACTGACTTCCGGTCCTGCAATACGCAACAATCGTATTCCCTGTTCAGTCACTCGTCGACGTTCGCGTTTAAGCATTTTACGTTTAGCGGCAGTCAAGGTTTGCAGGAAATCATTGAAATCACCATATCCGCGGTTAAACCAGTGAAACTGCACACCCTCCCGGATACTTAAGCCCAATGACCGTAACAGTTCGGCCTGTTGCGGATCAGGAAACAAACAATGCCATGAAGAAATGCCGGACTCCGCTGAAAGCTGTTTTATGAAAGCCAGCAATAAGTGCATAATTTCCAGCGGATCGATAGTGGCTTGAAAAGCAATCCGCGCTCCCTGACAAGGCGTTAGCGGAATAGCAGTCAACCCTTTCGGGTAATAATGACCTCCTTGCTGCTGATAAGCCTGAGCCCACTGATGATCGAATACATATTCGCCCCAAGAATGGTATTTCAGGTACAACGGCATAAAAGCCACCAGTTCATTTTCATCGATAACCAACAAATGCGCCGGTTCCCAACCCGTTTGCCCGGAGACCGAACCGCTTTGCTCCAGCGCTAATAAGAACTCATGGCGTAAAAACGGATAGCCGTCACCCGCCAGTTGATTCCAAGCTGCGCAATCGACTTGCGCCATACTATGGATTTGTTTTACTTCCATTTTTAAAAACAGTACAGTTAAAACAACAGAATAGCATTAATCGATCAAGCACACGATGCATAAACCTTTTTCTCAAGCCTGTGAAAATAACCAAGAGCCCATTCTTCAGGTTATTCGAACCGTCTTTTGTCAGCCAACCACTGTTTGGGAAATCGGCAGCGGCACAGGTCAACATGCCTGTTATTTTGCCAGACATCTTCCTGATATTGAATGGCAGCCTACCGATAAAAGTGAAAATATTTCCGGTATCCGTTTGTGGCAGGAAGAAGCACAATTAGCCAATTTGAAACCGCCATTAACGCTGGATGTCACCGATGCTGTATGGCCCTGCCCCTCCATTGATGCATTATTTACGGCCAATACGCTGCACATCATGAGCTGGAATGAAGTGCAAATATTTTTTGATCGTCTGGCCGTCTACCTGAACCCCAAGGCGTTGATGGCTATTTATGGCCCGTTTAACTATCACGGCGCTTATACCAGTGACAGCAACGCCCAATTTGATCAATGGCTCAAAAATCAGAAGGCCGCAAGTGGCATTAAAGATTTTGAAGATTTATTATTTTTATCGACCTCCAAAGGGCTTAGCTTAATCAGTGATTTTGCTATGCCCGCCAACAATCGATTGCTTGTTATACAAAACAGTTGATAGCCTATTTATACCGTACGTATTCGATTAGGTCGAATGATGTCGACGCCCGTTAACAGGTTTGTGGATAATGGGTAGTGCTACAGTATAGAAAGCAAACTATGATTATTTTAGAGGCCTTCTTAACGACCCTTCTTAGGAGGTAGCGCCATGATTAGTGGCAAAATTTCGACGCCGTTTTCCACCACACAGGGCATCCAATGAAAAAATTGATAGCTGTTTTAACCACCATTTTACTATCTGCTTGCAGTACCTTTGGCATACGTAGCGCAGACGAACCAGGTTATGAAGTGCTTAGTGATGAAGGGCTTATTCAAATTAGACACTATCCGTCACTGATAGTGGCTCAAACCGAAGTTAACGCTGATTACAAAAACGCTAGCGGTCTGGCTTTTCAACGTCTCGCCGGATATATTTTTGGTAACAACAAAAAGCAGCAACCCATTACCATGACAGCACCGGTTATTCAAGAGCAACAAGCTGAAAGACTGTCCATGACAGTACCGGTGATGCAACAAAAATCAGGGGCAGTTTGGTTGATGACTTTCGTGCTCCCGCAAAGCTATTCACTATTAACAGCACCGGAACCTCTGGATTCTTCCGTATTAATTCAAGAAATTCCTGATAAAAAAGTCGCTACTATTCGCTATACCGGTAGCCTGTCTGAACAAGGTATTGAGGAAAAATCCGCAGAATTAACAGAGTGGTTAATCAAACAACATCACAAAGCCATTTCGCCACCACGCTCTGCTGCTTATGATCCACCTTGGACATTGCCGTTTCTTCGTCGTAATGAAGTACACATTGATATTGAGTAAGGATAAAACCCTAACAAGAAAAACATGGTAACTACCCAGCCCCCCAGCTACAATATGTAGTTTTTATTTTCTCAAATAACACTATATATTGATATGTAACGCTCCAATTTTTCGTGATTTTTGTTAAAACCATTAAAAAATGAAGGAAGCAACCGGAGAAATAGTCAAATCTGGTGTACAGCTGATTTGAATCAGGCGGCCATCTGCTGAGTTTCTTCTGTTTTTTCCGGCTCCGTAACGACGGCTATGCCGTCCTGAAAACGGATGCCCTCGATCACCTCGGGCAAACGTTTAAACCCGCGTATTGTGCACCACCTCTTTTCGGCGGTCAGCGTTAACTGAAAGACCAAGCCCAACAATGTATTCCTCGACACGCAGTTCTTGGTGCGAATCGTCCGATGGCGAATCGTAGCAAAGGTCGATTCGATTGGGTTCGTTGTGCGGATGTGTATCCAATGCTCGGCGGGAAAGTCGTAAAAAGCCAAGGGTGGAAAACGGCTTCGAAATTTTGTCATTTTTACAATAAAAGAGCATTCAAATTTTCCAGCAGCTAACTTCTATCATATTGAAAGCATTGTCTAAGCTAATTTTTTGGTTGGAAAACTTAACACTGATTAGTGGCAAATATTAAAAGCGTGCGACATGAAGTCACACCTGTTATTGTCTCACCTCGCAAGAGGTAGTGAGACCCGTTGTTCCTTCAACGGTAGCCTACCGGTGCAGGCGA
>JAPLRU010000138.1 GCA_026399025.1 Methylobacter sp. | reverse complement strand
AGCTTTTTTTCTTAACTTAATGGCAGTGACGCCGGAGCTTGGGAACCAGCGCAAATGACGCGCTTACGCTGCTTTTATTATTTCTTCCAGGATTGCCACATAAAGTCCGGGCAACAGTTTCATTTCTTCCCTGTCCATTCGCGGGCTGAACCTGAACGCAATGTCCACCGTGCCGTTATTTACGTCGGTATGCCAATGCAAGTCCGCATTGTCGAAATAGCCGCCGACGGCATTGGAATAAACGGGCAAGACTTCGCTGGAGCCCGGATTCGCACCCGTTTTTAAAAAGCTATCGACCGGATAGATTACCTCCGGGTTCAAAAACTGGCTCCGCGATTCCAGCAGCAGGTCTGTGATCGAATCAATCGCCTCAAAATCATGGCGAAGGGCAACGATGTGGTGTTCATTCAACGCGGCATAATACGGAACTTCCTTTTGATCGCTGATTTCAAACAGCAGATAGCCGAACGCTGCCCGGAGTATGTCCTGCAATGCTGTTGACTTAAGAGTACGGGCTCCTTCTCCCTGAGGGACAAATCCGCCGGGAGCGGATTTGCACTCGCCCGCAGGGTGTCGGACAGGAGAGTCCGGCATGATTAGGTTGGGATGAGGGGGATAAAATAAGCTTTTTTCCTTATTTTGATTTCCCCTCGGCAACTGCTCCCTGCGTTGCTCTACCTCCTGCATCCATGCAGTCGTCACCCAACCCTCTCCCTCTGGAGAGGGCTTTGTACCGCTTATGCCAACAGTATTAAGGATGTCCTGTACATCCCGATTTTCGCTGTTTCCCAACCCGTTTAACTGCGCGGACAGTTCCGCGTCCAGGCTGTATTCCAATAAACCGCCCGCCCCTGCTGAGAAATATTTTTTGTCCAACGGCAGAGTTTCTATCGCCATTCTTGTTTTATTCCCCCCTGAAAGAAACAACGCCAAATCCGCGATATTCGGGTATGCAAATAAATCCATCAGCGTGGTTTGCGGGTAGTTCTTTTCGATTTCCCAATGCACTCTGACCAAGGATAACGAATTGCCTCCGACTTCAAAAAAACTCGCGTTGGTGCTGATGTGGTCCGCTTCCAGGTATTTTTGCCAAATCGACAACAATTCCGCTTCCAGCTCGTTTTGGGGCGGACGAAACTCTCTTGACGACTCAATGGGTTTCAGGCCGATCAGGCTTTTTCGATTGATTTTGCCGTTCGGCAACAACGGTAGCGCATCCAACTGCACAAAATACGCGGGAACCATATAACAAGGCAGCATCGCAGAGAGACCCGCCCGAAGTTCCTCCACTTTCAATACTGAATTTGCGCTGACGTAAGCCACCAAGGCTTTGCTCTCGCCTTCCCCTGAGGCCAAAACCACAGCTTCTTTAACCGCTGGATTACTGATTAGGCAGGCTTCTATTTCGCCCAACTCAATCCGGAAACCGCGAATTTTAACTTGATTGTCGATGCGGCCCAGGTATTCGATGTTGCCGTCGGGAAGCCACCTCGCCAAATCCCCGCTTTTGTAAACGCGTTGACGTTGTCCGAACAGTTCAATGTCGATGAATCGCTCGGCGGTCAACTCGGGACGGTTCAGGTAGCCGCGCGCGACGCCCGCGCCGCCGACCAGCATTTCTCCGGGTACGCCTATCGGAAGAAGATTATTGCAGGCGTCAACCACCCAGACCTGCAAATCGGGAATCGGTTTGCCGATGATGCTCTTGCCGTGATTATCTCCGGCCAACACCGGATAATAAGTGACATGGACCGTCGTTTCGGTAATGCCGTACATATTGACCAACTGCGGTTGCTGGTCGCCATGACGGCAAAACCACGGTTGCAACGCGGTAAAATCCAGCGCCTCGCCGCCGAATATCACAAAGCGCAAACTGAGCTTATCCGGTTGCTTATCGACATCCTGCAATTGTCTAAAAGCCGAAGGCGTTTGGTTGAGTACCGTTACGCCCTGCTCTATCAGCAACTGATAAAAAAGCGAGGGGTTACGACTGGTGTGGTGCGGCACAACCACAAGCTTGCCGCCATAAAATAACGCTCCCCATATTTCCCATACCGAGAAATCGAACGCGTAAGAATGGAACACTGTCCATACATCCTGTTCGTTGAATCGATACCAGTCGTCCGTTGCCGAAAACAACCGCGTCACGTTGGCTTGAGTCAGTTGGCAACCTTTGGGTTTTCCGGTTGAACCGGAGGTATAAATCACATAAGCCAAATCATCCGGGCCGCTTTGCGGGGCCGGATTCTCCTCGGAGCAGTGCGCAATCGCCTCTTTCTCCTTATCCAGGCAAACCACTTTGGCATTCGCTACGGGCAATCTTTCCAGTAAGTGGCTTTGGGTCAGCAATACCGGAACCGCCGCATCGTCCAAGATGAATTGCAAACGTTGCGCCGGATAGTCCGGGTCCAGCGGCACATAAGCGGCGCCCGCCTTCAGGATCGCCAACAAGCCGACGATCATTTCCAGCGAACGCTCCACGCAAATACCGATCAGGCAGTTGCCGGTTTTAAGGTCGAGCAGGTAATGCGCGAGTTGGTTGGCCTGTTGGTTCAGCTCGCGGTAGCTCAACTGTTGATCTTCAAAAACCACCGCGATAGCGTCGGGCGTTTTCCCGGCCTGGGTCTGGAATAAATCTACAATCGTTTGGTCTTGGGGATATTCGTTTTCGGTCCGGTTCCAGGCTTGCAGCAACTGTTGTTCGGCAACGGTCAGCAACGGCAGTTGCGCTATCGATTGCTCCGGCTCGGCAATAATCCCCTCCAGCAATACCTGAAAACGTTCGCCGAGCAGCACGATGGTTTCCGGGCTAAACAGATCGGTGTTGTATTCCCAATTGCAAACAAATGCCCCGCCTTGTTCCTCGACACTCAAGGTCAAATCGAATTTAGCCGTGGCATGATCGGATTCAAGCGGCGTTATGTTCAAGCCTCTTAAGTCCGGCGCTTCTTCCGGCGCGTTTTGCAGCACGAACATCACTTGAAACAACGGAGAATAGCTCAGGCTGCGGGAAGGATTTATTTTTTCAACCAGGGCTTCAAACGGAATATCCTGATGGCTGTAAGCTTCAAGCGCGGTTTTTCTGACCTCTTTTAGCAATTCGGCAAAACTCCGCTCGGCATCGATTTGCAAGCGCAGCGCCAAGGTATTGACAAAAAAGCCGATTAAATTCTCGGTTTGGCTTTGGCTGCGATTGGCAATCGGACAGCCCACCACAATATCCGTTTGTCCGCTGTGGCGGGACAGCAAAACCGTGAAGGCAGCCAATAAGGCCATGAAGTCGGTCACGCCGTGTTTGCGGTTCAATTGCTTGATGGCCTGCGTCAGCACTGGATTCAACGTGCTGTGCAGATGCTCGCCCCGGTAGCTCATCACGGCGGGACGCGGGTTGTCCGCAGGCAGCTCCAATAATTCCGGAGCCCCGGCCAGCTTGTCTGTCCAGTAAGCCAGTTGCCGCTCCAGAACGTCGCCTTGCAGCCAATTCTTTTGCCAAGCCGCATAGTCGCTGTATTGGATAGCCAGTTCGGGCAATTGCGCTTCACGGTTTTGCAGATAAGCGTCGTATAAGCGGCACCAATCCCGAATCATCACGCCAGTCGACCAGCCGTCGCTAATAATATGGTGCATGTTGAACAGCAGGATATGTTGTTCACTGCCCAGCCTAAGCAACTGCGCCTTGAAAAGGGGACCGGTGCTCAAGTCGAAGGAGCTGCCAGCATGACCGGCAAGCCATTCGGCAACTTGGCGTTTTTGTTCAGCATCCGCTAAGCCGCTAAGGTCGGTGACGCTCAGCGGCTTATAAACATCGTTGACCTGTACGGTCGGCTGTCCGTCAAGCATCGGAAAACAGACATGCAGGGTTTGGTGGCGCTGAACCAAATCAGTCAACGCGCTTTGCAGCGCCTGTTCATTGACTCGGCCTTCCAGGCGCAATGCGGTCGGTATGTTATAGCTTGCGCTTTGTCCCGCCAATTGCGCCAGGAACCACAAGCGTTGCTGGGCAAAAGACAAGGCCAAAGGCTCGTCTTCCGGCAATGGCAAAATAGCGGGCAGTTCCGAACCGCGTTGCTGCCTGTCCAGCCATTCGGCCTGTTCCCTAAGAATGGGATATTCAAAAACAGTCCGCAACGGCATGTCAATATCAAAGCTCTCGCGAATGCGGGAAACCAGTTGGGTCGCCAATAGCGAATGCCCGCCCGTTGCAAAGAAATGGACGCCGATGCTCGTCACGTCGACGCGCAACAGTTGCGACCAGAGGCTGCACAGCAAGTGCTCCGTTTCGGTATGCGGCGGCTGTTCGGCTTGAATGTCAATGTCGGGCTCGGGCAAGGCTTTACGGTCGATTTTGCCGTTGGGCGTCAACGGCAATTTATCCAAGACCATAAAGTTGGACGGCACCATATAGTTCGGCAAATAAGCCTTGAGCCATGTTTGCAGGACCTCCGAAATACTTTCAATCGGCACGGACAAGGTGACATAAGCTACAAGACGAGAATTGCCGTCTTTATTATAAAGAAGCGCCACAGCTTCCTTGACGTCCGGATGTTGGTTAAGTACAGCTTCAATTTCGCCCAGTTCGATGCGGAAGCCGCGCAGCTTGATTTGCCGGTCGACGCGCCCCAGAAATTCGAGGTTGCCGCTGGGCAGCCATCTTGCCAAGTCGCCGGTTTTGTAAAGTCGTTCCGTTTTGCCGAACAGTTCGACGTCGATGAATTTCTCGGCGGTCAGTTCGGCTTGGTTCAGATAGCCGCGCGCAAGGCCCGCGCCTGCAATACACAGTTCGCCCGGAATGCCGGGAGGTTGGGGCCGGTGCCCGGCATTCAGGATAAAGATGCGCGTGTTGGCAATGGGGCGGCCAATGCCAATGTAGCCATTAGGCATGACTGCCGTTGATGTTGCCACGACAGTGCTTTCCGTTGGGCCGTAAGCATTGATTAATGGACAGGGTAAGCTGTTGGGGCAGTGATGCAAGGTATCCCCGCCGGTTACCAATAGGCGTAACCGTGTTGCATTCGCTGTTGGGTAGTCGGAGAGAGTATTGACAATAGGCGTAGGCAAAAAACTGATGCTGACAGTGTTTTCATTTAGCGCTTGCCAAAGGTCTTTTGCCATTAGAGCTTCAAGATTGGCGGGCATTACGCAAGCCCCCGTCACCAAGTAGGGCCATAACTCCAATACTGAGGCATCAAACGCGCTATTGGCGAGCAATGTTGCCTTATCGGACGCTTGGACGGCAAATGCTCCGATATGCCAAGTACACAGATTAATCAGACTTTTATGTTCGATCATGACGCCTTTCGGCAGCCCGGTCGAGCCCGAGGTATAAATCACATAAGCCAAATCCTCCGGCCCGCTTTGTCTCGCCGGATTTTCAGTAGGCCGGTCCGCGACCTCCCGTTCATCCAAATACAGCACCGCGCAATTATGCCCCACGATGGGCAAATGGCTTTGGGTCAGCAGCAAGGGTGTCTGACTGTCATCCAACATATAACGGGTACGGGCGGCCGGATAAGCGGGATCTATCGGCAGGTAGGCTCCCCCCGCCTTGAGGATGGCCAATAAACCGATGATCATGTCCGCTGAGCGTTCGACCGCAATCGCTATCAGCGGATTATTAACCAATAACGCGGTTCCCGTTTGCGTTTTCAGGCTGAGTAAGTCATGCGCCAGTCGGTTGGCTTTATCGTTGAGCTGGCGATAACTCAGCGACCGGCCGTCAAAAACCACGGCACTATTGTCCGGCGTTGTTTCCACTTGCCGCTCAAACAAATCAACAATAGTCAGGTCTTTCGGGTAATCGGTTTCGGTTTGGTTCCACTGTTTAAGCTGCGCCTGTTCCCGGTCAGTGAGCAGCGGCATTGTCGCTATGCTTTGCTCGGCATCGTCAACCGCGCTTTGCAACAGGAGGTGCAAATGCTCGGCCATCCGGGCAATAGTGGCCTCTGTAAACAAGTCGCTGTTGTAACTCCATGCCGCCGACAAGGTCTTGCCGTCATCGCTGTCCGAAAAAGTCAGGGTCAAGTCGAACTGGCCTTCCATTTGCGCCAGTTCAAGGCGTCGGGCCGTCAGCCCATTGGCCGAAAATGTCTTGGGGATCAAGTCGTCCCGCTCCAGCGCGAACATAGCTTGCACCAACGGCGGATAAGCCGGGTTGCGTTGGGGTTGCAGCAGTTCGATTAATTGGGTGAACGGATAGGGCTGATGATAAAGCCCGGTCAGCATTTGTTTGCTGTTAAGTTGCAGGACTTGGCTAAAGCTGACATTTTTCGAAAAATCGCCGCGCATGATCATCGGGTTGACCAAATAACCGACCATGTCGGCGAACTCGCTGTGGTTGCGCGGGGTCGAGGTGGGTACGCCGATCCAAATATCGTCCTGCCCGGAATAGCGCTGCAACAGGACTTGATAAGCGCTGAACAACAGCGTAAACAAGGTCGTCTTATGGGTTTTGACGAGGCTTTTGACGGCCGCGGTCAACGGTTCCGGCAGTTCGACACGCACCGAAGCGCCGTTAAAAGTCTGTAGCGGCGGGCGCGGATAATCGCCGGGCAGTTGCAAAACCGGCACATCCCCGGCAAGCTGCCGTTGCCAATAGGCGGCCATGCGCTGGCCTTTGTTGCCGTTAAGCAATTCGGCTTCCCAACGCACGTAATCGCCGTAAACCGTCGCTATCGGCGGCAAATCTTCCGCCGCATAAAGCATAGGCAATTCTTTACCGAGGATAGCCAGGGAGGCCGCATCGCCGGCAATATGATGGAGGCTAAGCAGCAATACCGTACCCGCGTTTGCGCCTTGGAACAGGGTGGCGCGGAATGCGCTCTGTTCCAGCACGAAAGGCTGTTGCGAGTGGCGGTGCAGTTCTGCGATCAGTGTTTGCTCCGTCCATCCCGCCGCGTCAACTTCCTGCCAAGGGACGTTTATATCGGCGACGACAGACTGGTACGGCACACCGTCCAACTCGGCAAAACGGCTGCGCAGCATCGAATGGCGTTGCACCAATTGCCGCACCGCCTGTTGCAGGGTTCGGCCGTCAACATCTCCGCTAAACCGAAGCGGCAAGGCCATATTATAAGCCGCGCTTTGTGGCGCATCGCGGTAGATAAACCAAAGGGCTTGCTGGCTGTATGAAAGAGGGGTTGATGCGGGCATGGTGTTTTCCTCGGCAAAGTAGGTGCGCTAGCCTACAAGCCGTTGTTTATCGTGGATGAAATGGTTTTTTGGCTTAGCCGAGTGTAACTTCTCATTAATAACAGGCAAACATTCACCACGAAGGCCCGAAGAACACGAAGTTTTATAAGCTTCGTGTTCTTGCTATCGTTCCCGCGCCGGAGTGCTCTTCGTTATACACATCTCTTAATGT
>JAPLRU010000001.1 GCA_026399025.1 Methylobacter sp. | reverse complement strand
CATATGTGCTGTGGTACACCGCCATTTGCATCGTGCATCGTTCCCACGCTCCGGCGCGGGAATGCAGTGGTAGACGCTCCAGCGTCCCGCAACGCTGGAGCGTTGCAGACTGAATTCCCACGCCGGAGCGTGGGAACTATAAAAAACGTTTTCCATGCACAAACTCAGGTGGTTTGAAGTAGCTATTTACGATATTCTGTCTTTGTCTAGTGGTTGTCTAGTTGGTTTGGTTACCTTAAGCATCAAAGCAAATCGAGATGTCTCTATTCTTAAGTCGCTTATCGTAAAAACCTACTGAAATAATTAGATAGCGTTATGCGCATAATTATTACGCCTCGCAGAAATTGCTCGCATTGGATATATAGAAATTTATGGAGTAAATAAATGAGCAAATATGATTGGTTAGAAAAGAGAACTCTCAGATCAGTTGATCAATTAAGACTATGGCCTGATAACCCTAGGCTTGATCCAGAAGAAAATCATGTAAATCTAGCAGATTATGTATCAGATCTTATTTCTGAGACTGGAGACAAAGATTCTTTTATTAAGTTGATCAGCTCGATTGCCTCTGACGGCTACATACCTAGTGATCCTGTAGTTGTATGGAAAAATACATCAAATAATAAATATTACGTAGCTGAAGGCAACCGTAGAGTATTAGCTATTAAGTTATTAAGAAACCCTGAAAAAGCGCCAAAGTCTATTAGAAGTCTTATAAAGAAAAACTCTGACCTAATAAATAGAGATGTTATTGAAAAGATCAAAATATGTGTTGCCCCCTCATTTGAGGAGTGTGAGTGGTATATCAACCAAAGACACGCTAGTAGTACTATTCAGCAACCATGGTCGAGACTCCAGCAACAACGCTGGATAGCTGAGCTTTATGATAAATACGAATGTAATATAGATAAAATTAAGTCGATAACTCGGCTTAATAAAGGTCAGCTAGAATATACTTTACGTATTCTTAAAATACGAGATTTGGCTTTAAATCCAATTGTATTAAATTCCTTAACTGTTGATGAGCAAGAGAAGGTTAAATCTCATAGAATTCCAATGACTATTTTGGAACGTTGGTTTATGAGTCCAGCTGTTAGAGAAAAATGGGGTTTAGAATTTGAAGAAGACATAATAAAAATTACGTCAAATATGCAGAGTTTTTTAAATGCATATGCGGCATTGATAAAATATGTTATTCATAGAGATGAGTTTGATGTAGAAGTTAAAATTAACACTCGAACAATTACAAGTGACCTAGATAACCTTCTTGCAAAACTACCTAAAGTTTCATTTGAAGAAAATAATAGTAATGAAGATCAAAATAGTACTGATGGAGATGCTGCAAATGATGACATTTCCGATGACATTAAAAAAAACACGAGCGATTCTTCAGGAAAAGGAGAAAAAGATAAACCAAGTAAGCCTCTGAATAAAAACCCTGATAGAAACCAGATTATAATCACAACGTATCAATTAAAAACCACGAACTATAAATTGGACGCCATATTTAAAGAACTCAAGCTATTACCATTGCCCAAATACAAAAACTGTGTAGCCGCTTCACTTAGAATCTTTTTAGATATAGCAATAAGTGAACATATTATTGCAGTCGGCTGTAAGAATGACATGGAAAAGTTCTATGCTAGGGCATTCCATGATATACCACTAAAATATAGACTTGAATATCTTAAGCAAAATAAATTTACTGCGAAAACGCCTTCCTATAAAATTGTAGAGAAGTTATTGAATCACACAAATGACTATAGTTTAGATACACTTAATAATTATGTTCATGGTAATGATACCCATCACACTGATAAACGATTCTTAAATGGATTTTGGGATTTTTTGTACCCTTTATTCGAAAATATTATGGATATTAAGGAATATTAATGTTTTATTCTCCCTTACGCTATCCTGGTGGTAAATCTAAGCTCACGCCTTATATTTTAGAAACCTTAAAGCTGAACAACTTAGAAGGAGGGACTTATGTAGAACCTTTTGCTGGTGGTGCAGCTATTGCATGGTATTTACTACTAAGAGGTCATGTAGATAAAGTTTATATAAATGACTTAAACCTCTCTATTTATGCTTTTTGGTATAGTGTTTTAAATCAAACAGAACAGTTATGCGAATTGATAAAAACAACTCCAGTCACTATTGACGAATGGTACAAACAAAAAGAATTTCAAGACTCAGCTAAATCAACTTTAATTGAAAGAGGTTTTTCTACTTTCTTTCTTAATCGAACCAATAGGTCTGGTATCATTAAAGGTGGTGTGATTGGTGGGTTTTCACAAGAAGGAACATATAAATTAGATTGTCGATTTAATAAAGAAGTCCTTATTAATATAATACATGATATTTCAAATAGGAAGGATAGTATTAACTTATCAAATCTTGACGCAGTTGACTTTATAACAGAAGTGATGCCTACTCTTGATGATAAATGTTTGATAAATATTGATCCACCTTATTACGTAAAAGGAAAAGGCTTATACCAAAATTTTTTCAAACATGATGACCATTATAGGTTGTATGAGTGTGTAAGAACTATTAAGCAACCATGGATAGTAACATACGATGATGCCCCAGAAATTAATGATATATATAGCGAGTTTAGTCCTCATCCATTTGGTTTAACATATACTGCGCAGATTAAAAGAAAAGGCACTGAGGTTATTATTCATAGTTCTGTGGTGGAAGTTTGTAAATATAAGCCAGATATAACATTTAGAGAGTTAAGTAAGATCAAAAAACAGTTAGTAAAATAGAGAATATACAACTAATTTTTAAAGAAAATCATCTAGCTAAGCGTAACTACTTGACACCAACAAATTGACCTGGATATATGATATTAAAGAGCATTATCTAAATGACTAAGTTTATAGTCATGTTTATTTTTTGTGGTCCGCTGGTCGCCTTTATACTTTGGTATGCAATTACATTTTGATCTTATCTTTCGGAAATAAGATCAATTTCATTCGGTTCAAAACCTAGCTCTAAAAAAAATCCGCTCCAGCTTTGGTAATATGTCGGGTTTCTGTGTCAACAATCTGGTGAGGCGGAAAACATATCCGCCTTTATAATACGCCCTATAATTCGTCAGTAAACACGGCCAAATAAAGAGGCATTTATGGATAACCCAAGTTATTACTGACGAAGGTTTTGTTACTGCAAACGCTTTAGCCAAGGTGTTGCATATTACGCAAAATGACCTTGTCGATGTTGCTGGATTGTCCCGTGATTCGGTTTTTAAAAGTTCCCGATGCAAAACCAAGTCTACACAAGCCGTAGGTTGGGTAACATCTTTTCGTTGCCCAACATTTTCCTGCACAGGATGACGGAAAATAATACGCCCTATAATTCGTCAGTAAACACGGCCAAATAAAGAGGTATTTATGGATAACACCGGTTTTTTACATCAAGTTATTACCGATGAAGGTTTTGTCGCTGCAAACGCTTTAGCCAAGGTACTGCATATTACGCAAAATGACCTTGCCGATGTCACTGGCTTGTCCCGTGATTCGGTTTCTAAAAGTTCCCGATGCAAAACCAAGTCTACACAAGCCCGACTCAGGGACACGGTGGAAATCATCAACCGGGTATCGGCAGGCCGGGCGAATAGTTCCGCTTCCTTAAGGCCCATGTCAATTCAGTCCATTAATCATCTCAGGCATGATTAATTCAACGCCGGGGAAATAGCTACTAAACCGTCCCCGGTCACGGGTGATCAATGAATAGCCGGACACCGCGGCATGAGCGCCGATGAAAAAGTCCGGCAGCACATTGCCTTTTTCGCCTTTACGTTTTTTATACTGCAAAAAAGCTTTCCCGGCCAAAAATAGAGCCTCTTTCGGAATCGGTTTTATTGGGAAACCCAGAGACTCAAATAATGCGTCCACTTCTTCAATGCGCTCAAAGCCTACCGAACATTCAGCATAAACGATCGGGTTGATGACCATTGTGTTGTTTTGATCCAGCCGCTCCAAGGTTGACGCGCTCCATTCAAACCAGACGCTTTCAGGGGCGGCTAAATCAGTGACGACACAGCTGTCTATCAGGATGACGGCCATGATTCGCCACGCGTCAAAGCCATGATCTGATCGGTGCTCATTGTCAGTTTACCTGCTTTATGAGCGGATCTAAACCGGCTGGTTTTTTTCGTGTCGGTTTGGGTTTTGGCGATATACCAACGCCCGTTTTCATCTTGCAGGAATTCGATTTCGGATTGAGCGGGCAGAATGCCCATGCTTTCCCGAACGTTCTGAGGGATAGTTACTTGGCCTTTGCTGGTTACGCGCATAATGATCACCGGTTTGTGAGTAATACCCGAATGGTATTACTTTGTTGGCGCTAAAGTAAATAAGAGGCTGGAAAATTAAACGTACAATTACGGTATTTGGCAGCGGCGCTATTGGGAACATCAAATCGGGGATGAGTGCGATTTTGAAAGGCATGTGGACGATATTCACTATAACCTGCCGGGATTCTGGTTCGGAAACTTGGGGTCAGGCCCTGAGGTATCCCCACGAATTTTCCAAGCTCGTCGTTCCGGCAGGGATGCCGGAACCCAGTGCCATGGACGGTAACGTTGTGACTTTTCAGGTGCTTAATAAAAGCGGGTTGCCTTTTAAAGTTTCACATTCTTGTGACTGGATGTTGGCATCCCTGCCGGCATGACGACTTTCCGGCTATGTTGTATATATTGACTGCGCGCAAAATCAGAAGCTTGTTGTTTTATAATATTATTTTCTGGGGATACCTCAGGGTCAGGCCTTTAATTTGACATTATTTAATGTAAATTGTAAGGCCTAGGCTTCCCGATTTCGCGGGGTAATCGGTGTATTTTTGTTCTTTGCATCATGACATGAGCCGCATTCTTTATTTCCTGAAAAGAAAGCCAATTAGGGTAAGCTTTACATTTGACATCCACAGACCCGCTGGATAGTCGCTTTTTATGGTGCAGGAATAGCCGCCAAAAAAGCTTTGACTGTGTCTTTTTTTTCGATTAGGTAATACCGCCAAGCCGTAGGTTGCCCAACATTTTCCAGCACAGGGTAACGAAAAAATCTATCACCATTTCAAAACATCGAAAAAAGGTTCCAGATTTTGCACTGTGCATTTTTGAGCCGCCCTGCCCATTCATAAAGGCTGTCAATCCGATGTAAGGGAAAAAATATACCTGTCTTGTAAGTATTCACCTCCCCCTTTGAAAAAGGGGGATCGAGGGGGATTTATTTAAAAAATCTCCCCTAACCCTGAGGTATCCCCACGAATTACCCCTCCTCCAATTTTTTGAAATAGCCGGTTAATAGCGTCTGCGCCAGT
>JAPLRU010000076.1 GCA_026399025.1 Methylobacter sp. | reverse complement strand
GTCTCGAAGTTATTCAACTGATTGGTCGACAGGCTGGCGACTTGACCGGTGGTCAACGCGGGTACTTGGGTGGTGGTCAAGGCGTTGAGCTGGGCGGTCGGCATGCTCACCAATTGATTGGTAGTCAAAACCGTCACCTGCGCAGTGGTCAAGGCGCCGAGCTGGGCCGTTGACAAGCCGACATTGATCTGATAAGTAGTCAACGCAACAATTTGAGAAGTTGGCAAACCTGCAATCTGTGACGTTGTCAATGCTCTAATTTGGTTGCTGCTAAGCCCTGTTACAGTAATATTTGCCATCTTGATCACCTAAAAACTATTTTTATTGCGTTGATTCAGAATGTGTCAACCGTACTTTGGTTTTTACAAAGACAGAGTAGACACAAAAACCCTTATTTAAAACCCTAAATCCCTGATATATGACAAAAACTCATATATGTTAATTTATATTAACTAAAATCTTTAAAATACAAATATATTATTATAATCATAATGTTATCTATATTTTATTTTTGCCACTTACAAAGTTCTTAAAACAAAATAACTTTTTCGATAAGCCAAATGTTAACATCTGGTTACATTTGCAACATTTTCAATTTAAAATTAGTTATAAACATTAATAGACTATGTTACCTGCGCTAGGCCTATACCCCAGTTTCAATAAGTCTCGTAGCTATTTTAATTTGAGAATGCAGCACAACTTAGTACCTTGTGGCTTTGATGAAAAAACATCTTAAATACCCCTGCGCTAGCCAGTTACCAACAAGCCAGCTATAACAAGCAGCAAGCTATTCATACAAGCACTCGTAAAACTAATATATTATGAGAAATAAATTATTCACATTATTTTCAGCGCCGTATAACAGCTTGCGATTACCCGCTTACATATTTTGCTCTTAAATTTAAGAGTTAATGTCATAACTAACGTTCCTTCCTACCCCACACTAAAACTTATATTCGCCTTGCTTTAAATACCAAAAAGAATCTAATAAAACAAATACTTATATAAATATCAAGCACTTTACTTCGCGTTGATAGCAAGAAGGAAATCCAGCTTATGTAGCGGTAGCGACTGCCACGACTCAAACTTTAATTATTTTCTAAGTTTTTTCCTAAACTAGACGCTCTGGAACTCGACTTTTAATCTTAAGCTTTGATTGTACCTTTAAGGCTACTAAAAAACCACTTGCCCTCCCTTATATCTACAAACATAAGGCACAAATACAAATAAAACCGAAATAAATAAATATCTAATTATTTGATTTAAATAAAAATATTCTTGAATTTCAATTAAAATCCTTAAATAAACAACAGCACATAGAATAAACAAAACCTTAAAAAACGTGACCCAATTCAAGTTTTGAAAATTCGTCAATCGCTATTTTTTGCAAAACTTATTCGAACATCCATTCTTGCTTTACCTTTAGTTAGACACAAAACCAAGAAAAAATGATTTATCGCCATTTCAAGCTTCTCACCGTTTACTCCCATCCAAACAAAAAAACGCCTAAGAAAAAAAATAACCTATTGTTCTTTAATGACTTAATAAATTTATACAGCTGAACGATTTTTGAGTACAAAGAGAGTGAGCTGCATATAAATAGTAAGCTCATCTATTGGCCAATGAAACATTACGAGCATGAGGGACTTATGAAGCAAATGCAGGCTCCCATATAACTTACGGCTCATGCATAGACTCATCTAATGCTTTGGTTAGCGGCCATAATAAATACGAAATTACTGACCTTTTTCCGACCACTATCTCTGCCGTTAAAGTCATGCCGGGTAACAACCTAGCCCGCTCAGGCATTTTCTTCAATTGAATTTTGCCAATGCTTATCCTGCTCTTGTAAAACGCGTCCATACCTTGGCCTGGATCTGTTTCCCGACGAAAAGCATCTTCACTCATCGTACGCACTTCTCCATCTAGAAAACCATGGCGCTGGAATGGAAAAGCATCCAGTTTCAGACGGGATATATCGCCTAATTTGACATAACCTACATCCGTTGCATCAATTTGCACTTCGGCTTCCAGCTCTGTACCGAGCGGAACCAAGGTAAAAAAAGTGCCTCCCCCTTGAACCACCGATCCCCGCGACAACTTTGCAATATCGAGCACTACAGCATCGGAAGGCGAAGTCAAGGTAACTAATTTACGGCGCTTATCCGCTTTTTGCAATTGTTCGCTCACTGTATTCCTATCCCGTGATGTCGATAACATATCTTCCATCATTTTTTGACGCCAACCTTTTTTAAAGGCCGTTTTCTCAGCGACCGTACCCGCCAGTTCCCGCTTAATTTCCTGTTCACGATTTTTAGCAAGCTGCATATTACGCTCAACTTCCTGGCGCTTTTCCTGAGCCTCAAGTAAGCGTACACGCGCGCCAAAATTCCGGGCAACCAGCTTTTCCTGCATAGCCTCAATTTCCTGCAGGGGCTTTAGGTGCTCAGCCAGCATTTGTTGATCATGGCGATTAGTTATTAAGGTTGCTTCCAAACGAGCAATATTTTCATCCATTTTGATAAGCTGTGCTTGGTAGTTGGCTTGCCGCTCAATCGACAATTCGGCTTGCAGCCGACTATCCGCATCGGTATTTGTGCTGTTTGGCGTTGTATTGCCGGAAAGCTCGGATTCAAGGCTTTTCGATTGCGTTTCCAGACTGCTTAACTGTTTCCTCAACTGCGTTTCATCGGCCTGCGCGAAGGTCGGATCCAGCGTCGCAAGCCGCTCTCCTTTTTTGACTACCTGACCGATTTGCACATCAATGCTTTGAATAATTGAAGTTTCCAACGGCTGGACAAGTATATTGGATGAAGGCGTAATTAGCCTGCCATGCGCGACAACAACCTGATCAAGATCCGAGTAAATCGCCCATATCAGAAATGAAACCAAAGCGGCCAACATAACATGCAAGGTTATTCTGGCTGAGCGCGGCAAAGGGCTACGCTCCAACTCATCGGCATCGGGAAGAAACTCAATAACAGCCGTATTTTTAACTGCTGCCGGCATCGCTGCCCCTGTTTTTACAAATGACTGGTCTGTTGATTCCATAAATGCTGATAAGTTGAGCTACGTGCTAATAATTCTTCATGACGACCTCTATCAACCAGTCGCCCCTGCTGCATAACCAGAATAGCATGGGCATTAACCAAGGTAGATAAGCGATGAGAAATCATGATGACTGTGCGCCCGACTGCAATACGCGAAAGATTGCGGATAAAAATGGCTTCGCTTTCCGGATCGAGCGCGCTCGCCGCCTCATCAAGCACCAAAATACGAGGCTTTGACAGCAGGGCACGCGCAATCGATAGTCGCTGCTTTTGACCGCCGCTGAGATTAGCGGCGTTTTCTTCAAGAAGCGTATCATAGCCCTGCGGCAACCGTTCAATGAACTCATCGGCGCCGGCAGCCTCCGAGGCGGCAACAATTTCTTCAAATGAGGCATCTTGCTTAGCCATCGAGATATTCTCTCGAACAGTGCCCCTAAACAGGAAGTTCTCCTGTAAAACCACCCCAATCTGACGACGAAGATAAGCAAGATCAATCTCTCGCGCATCCGTTCCGTCAAATCGGACTATTCCTTCTTGGACAGCATAAAGGCCCTGAATTATTTTGGTAAGCGTAGTCTTGCCGGAGCCGCTACGACCGACAATGCCCACGATGACCCCGGCAGGAATAGTAAAAGTGGCGCGATCTAAAGCGGTCGCACTCGCGCCCGGATAACGGAATGTTACCTCCTCGAAAGTAATTTCCCCTGACAACTGTGGCCGTAGCCCACCCGCGCCGATACGTCCTTCGGGCTGACGATTCATAACTTCGCCTAACATACGAACTGATAATGCCGTCTGCTGATATTCATTAATCAGACCGACAATGGCAATTAAAGGCGCGGACACGCGTGTTGAAATCATCTGAAAAGCGATCAAAGCCCCAACAGACAAGGTTCCATCAAATACGTTCTGGGCTCCCAACACAATAATCGTCACCGGGAGTAATTTACCTAACAAACCGGTAATCGCCACCCCGATGATCCCTATTTTTCCAACCCGGTAATGCATCGTAATCGCCTCAGCCGAAATTTGATCCCAATTGCGCTTCTGAGTTGGCTCGATTGCCAGTGCTTTTACCGTCCGCATGCCATGGATTGTTTCTACCAGCATGGACTGTCGCTTACCTTCCGCCCTATATAATGCATCAAGCCGAATGCGATAAGTGGGCAGCAGCGCCATGATAATTCCGGCTATTACTAACGTAAACGCCAAGACGACCAGCGCCAACTTAAATGAAAAGGTGAATAGGATAGGTAAAAAGATCACCAACCCGACAAGCTCAAGGACAGTGAAAAACAAACTTCCGGTCAAAAAATTCCGAATACTCTCCAACTGTTGCATATGGCGAGTGACCACGCCTGCTGTCGTTGTTTCGAAATAATCGATAGGCAAAGAAAGCAGATGGCTAAAAGCCCGGCGGGTAATCCTAATATCTATTTTATTAGAAGCCGCCAGCGCCAGAAGCCCGCGCAAATAACCGAATATTGATTCAAACACCAACGCAATGGTGATGCCGACTCCCAAAACCCAGAGCGTGGAAGCGCTTTGATGCACTAACACTTTATCGATAACTAACTGGAAAAACATGGGCGACGCCAAGGCGAGAAACTGCATGGAGATAACGGCCAGAGCAATATCTCTGAACGCCGCTTTTTGTTTCCAGATTTCCGGAATAAACCAGCGCAAGCTAAAAGGCTGCTTAGGGTCGGTTAGCGAATGACTGCGTTTAAGAAAGACTACATCCCCATCCCAACGCTTGCAAAATTGCTCTCGATCCTGCAAAACCACTGTTGCTCCACTTATCTGGGGATCGAGAACGGCAACTTTGCCGCCTTCTTCAGCGCGCGCGGCAACAATAATGACACTCTCCCCGTTGCGCGCTTTGGCGATAAAGGGAAAAATTCCGCCCTGAGCCAACACGCCCTCCCAAGAAAGTTTATCGATCTTGGCTTTGAGACCGATCTCCGAGGCAATGCGCAATAACAAAACAGGCGAGGGCTCTTCTTCACCCAACGCGTATTCTTGTATCAACCATTCCGGATTAACTTGCAAACCGTGATGCTGAGCAATAGCAGTGAGACACTGTATGGTGGTATGGGGGTATTTATTGAGCATTATCGACTAATAACGTAAGACTAAAGGTAATTACAGCTCGATGTTAAGAACAAAAACTCGACAGAACGATTGAGGAAAACGTGAGGGGGCTCATATTGATTATTACGCTTTAATATTTAAAACCATACCATGAATATGTTAGCAATATCATTAATTACAAGACTTTAACATAATAACGAACATATCCCCAATCCCAGGATATCCTCCTATTGCCCAAAAACAGACGTTGCGCCATTGAGCCGCGATCAAAACTATTCAGCTCCAAGCTACCGGCAAACTGCTTTTACTCCTTAAGCAGTAAAGTACCGACCCCCTGGTCGGTGAACAGTTCCAGCAGCACCGCATGATTGACGCGACCGTCAATAATATGCACACTGGTCACTCCGCCTTTTATCGCATCGGTAGCACAGCGGGTTTTCGGTATCATGCCCCCGGAAATAGTCCCGTCATCAATAAGTTCTTCTGTTCTCTTGATAGACAAACCGGTCAGTAACGCGCCTTGCTTGTCCATAATGCCCGGTATATTCGTCAATAAAATCAACTTCTCGGCTTTTAACTGTTCAGCAACCTTTCCGGCGACCAAGTCGGCATTGATATTATAGGAACGTCCGTCATCGCCCACCCCAATCGGCGCGATAACCGGAATAAAGTCGCTGCCGCCCAGCATATCCAGAACCGCCGGATCGATGCCGCTTACTTCACCGACATGGCCCAAATCGATGATTTCCGGGGCAAGCGCTTCCGGCAAAGCTTCACGAGGCGTAAGCTGCAATTTTTTGGCGCGAATAAAATTGCCGTCCTTACCGGTCAGCCCAACGGCTTTGCCGCCGTGCATATTGATTAAGTTGACAATCTCTTTATTTACCAAGCCGCCCAGCACCATCTCAACTACATCCATAGTTTCACTATCAGTGATACGCATGCCGTCGATAAAGTCTGTGGTTTTACCCAGTTTTTCCAACAGCTGCCCGATTTGCGGCCCGCCGCCATGAACCACGATCGGGTTTAAGCCGACCAATTTCATCAACACGATGTCGCGTGCGAAGCTGTGTTTAAGTTCTTCATCAACCATCGCATTGCCGCCGAATTTAACCACAATGGTTTTGCCTTTAAAGCGCTTGATATAAGGCAAAGCCTCAATCAACACATCAGCTATCTGGTGAGCGGTTCTTTTTTGTATCATGTTGTGATTTTCCGATAGTTAAAATGCCGCCTAGAGACGGTAAATGATTTTGCCGGTTTGCAAAGTATGAGTTACCCGCCCTTTCAGGGTTTGTCCCCAAAACGGCGTATTAACGCCTTGGCTTTTCCAATTTTCCGCATTAATCCGCCAGTCGAGTTCAGGATCGAAAATACAGACATCGGCGGAAAAACCGGGCGTTAATGCACCGCTATTTAACCGCAGAACCCGTGCCGGATTTGCGCTTAAGCAGGCGATACCTTGTTCCAGCGTTATGGCCTGTTGATCGACTAATCTCAGCATTAACGGCAGCAAGGTTTCCAGCGACGACATCCCCGGCTCCGTCTCCGGAAATGCACCCAACTTGGCGTCCAAATCATGCGGCTGATGATCCGAACAGATGCTGTTAAGCGTGCCGCTCGCCAAACCTCGCCTTAAATATTGTTTGTCTTCTTCGGTGCGTAAGGGCGGTAACACATGATAGGCACTGTCAAACGGCTTCATGTCGTTTTCAGTCAGATGTAACTGATGCATGGCGACATCGGCGCTGACCTTTAAACCGTACTTTTTGGCCTGATGTATTTTTATCACCGAGCGTTTACAGCTTAATTGACCGAAATGCACACGACAGCCGGTCAATTCGGCCAACTCCAGGCATTGGGCCAAAGCTATGGTTTCGGCGGCTTCAGGAATGCTGGGCAAGCCGTAGCGGGTCGCGACCGCGCCTTCATGAGCGCAACCGTTATTGCTCAGCCAAAAATCATTGGACCGGAACATCAGTAATAAATCATGACTGGCGGCATACTCCATTGCTCGTCTTAATATCAACAAATTTTTTACCGGCCGATGGGCATTACCGACCGCAATGCAGCCGGCCTGCTTAAGCGATAACATGGAACTAAGTTCCGTGCCTTCCAGTTTTTGGGTAAGCCCGCCGACCGCATAAATTTGCGGATAATCGGCTTTTTCCGCCAGTTCCTTGATCAGTTCGGCCACCGCAGGCGTATCGATAACCGGCAAAGTATCCGGTTGCAGGCAAAGAGTGGTCACACCGGCAGCGGCGGCGGCAACCACTTCGCTTTTAAAAGTTGCTTTGCGGCTGTGCCCCATATCCCGTAAGCGAGTGCTTAAATCGATAAAGCCGGGGCAAACGATTTTATTTTCGGCGTCAATAACCACATCCGGCTTAAAACCGGACGGCTCGTCCGTTACAGAAACAATCTTGCCGTTGTCGATATACACTGAACCGACACGATTTATTCCGTTGGCCGGGTCGATAATTCTTCCATGATCTATGCGCAACATCATGCCGCCCCCTTGTCGCCATTAATGGCGTGTATGTCGGAAGCCGATAGGGAATCGGCGTGGCGGTCACCGAAACCGGTAAACCTGCCGGGAGCCGGTGCGGCCGTTTGCATGGCCATCGCCATGACAGCCATACGGACAGCAATGCCGTTGCTGACTTGCTTGAGTATCACGGACTGCGGGCCGTCGGCGACCTTTGAATCGATTTCAACGCCGCGGTTAATCGGGCCGGGATGCATCACAATAGCGTCCGGCTTGGCGATTTTCAGTTTATCTTCGGTGAGCCCGAAACATTTGAAATATTCGCTTTCACTGGGCAGCAACGCCGAACTCATGCGCTCTTTCTGCAAGCGCAACATCATAACCACATCAATATCTTTCAGACCTTCGGTCAAATTATGCGAAACAGTCACACCCAAACTTTCCACATGCGCGGGCAACAGGGTCTTGGGCGCAATCACTCTGACTTCGGCCGCCCCCAAGGTATTTAAGGCCTGAATCTCCGAGCGCGCCACTCGGGAGTGCAATATATCACCGATAATAGCCACTCTAAGACTGGAGAAATCCGGTTTAAGCCGGCGTATGGTAAACATATCCAGCATAGCCTGAGTCGGATGGGCGTGCTGACCGTCGCCGGCATTAATAACGCTGATATGCGACGCGGTCTGTTGGGCGATAAAATGCGCCGCGCCGCTGAGCGCGTGACGCACCACAAACATGTCGACGAACATCGCTTCCAGGTTGCGGATCGTGTCGAGCAGGCTTTCGCCTTTTGAGGTCGCCGAGGTGGCGATATTCATATTGATGACATCGGCGGACAAGCGCGTGGCTGCCAGTTCGAAAGTCGTCCGGGTACGCGTGCTGTTTTCAAAAAACAGGTTGACGATGGTTTTGCCGCGCAGCAACGGGACCTTTTTAACTTGGTGCTCGGACATGCCGGCAAAAGACTCGGCGGTATCGAGGATTTCCGTTAATAAACTCTTGCTCAGACCTTCGATGGTCAGAAAGTGCTTAAGTTTGCCTTCCGCATTTAATTGCAGGTTATCGGTCATGGTTTATGCCGTCTTATCAATAGTTTGCAGGTGAATAGTCGAGGGGCTTGAGCCGATCAGGTTGAGTTGCCGCCCTGCGGATAAAGAAATGTAGAAGTTCATGCGCTTATGCCGTCATTCGTAGCGGGAGCCCAAGGCTGAAATAGGGTAAGTCCGGACATTATGGGAAGTACTGATCTTTTTTATAGTTTTGAGAAGAATGTGTACAATCAGTGTAAACCAACTAGGCTTAAATTCAGATTGGAAGTTTAGCATGTTGTAGCGTCGCAAAGTCGATAACTCGTTAAGAAAATAAAAGCAAATATATTAAATTAAGTTATGGCAATTATATTAGTAACAGGAGCTGACGGCTTTATCGGCTCGCATCTCACCGAAATGCTGGTCAAACAAGGCCATCAGGTCAAAGCCTTATCCCAATATAATTCGTTTAACCATTGGGGCTGGCTGGAAGAGGTCGATTGTCTGGATCGGATAGAGGTGTTAAGTGGCGATGTCAGAGATCCGCATTACTGCAAACATATTACCAAAGGCATAGAGGTTATTTATCATTTGGCCGCGCTGATAGCGATTCCTTACTCTTATGTCGCTCCTGACAGCTATGTCGACACCAATATAAAAGGCACCTTAAATATTTGCCAAGCCGCGCTGGACAATCGGGTTCAGCGGGTTATCCATACCTCAACCAGCGAAGTTTACGGTACCGCCCAGTATGTGCCGATAGACGAGCATCACCCGCTGCAAGCGCAATCCCCTTACAGCGCCAGTAAAATCGCGGCCGACGCGATGGCGATGAGCTTTTACAATGCTTTCGGCTTGCCGCTGACGATAGCCCGCCCTTTTAATACTTACGGCCCCCGCCAATCGGCCAGAGCGGTGATTCCTACCATCATTACCCAGATTGCCGACGGCAAAAAGCACATTCAGTTAGGCGACGTATCGCCGACACGGGATTTTAATTATGTGGAAGATACCTGCCGCGGCTTTATCGCTGTTGCCGAATCGCCTAAAACCTTGGGTGAGACCGTTAACATCGGCTCCAATTCGGAAATATCGGTAGGCGAAACCTTGAATATCATTAAAAACATTATGCAGAGCGATGTCGAATTTGTCGTCGATGACCGGCGCTTACGCCCTGAAAAATCCGAAGTCAACCGGCTCTGCTGCGACAATACAAAAATCAAGGCACTCACCGGTTTTGAATCGATGATTAATATCACCGAAGGTTTGCAGCGAACGGTGGATTGGTTTTCAAATCCGGACAACCTGAAAAAATATAAGTCAGGTATCTACAATGTATGACGACTTCATCCGGTTTGTTAGAGAGCTTTATCAAACCGATAAACCGATCCCCTTACATGAACCACGATTTCAAGGCCGGGAAAAAGACTATGTGCTTGATGCGATAGACAGCACGTTTGTGTCCAGCGTCGGGCCATATGTCGACCGGTTTGAAGCCGATTGCGCCCGCTATACCGGGGCAAAATATGCGGTTGCCACGGTTAACGGCACCGCGGCTTTGCATCTGGCCTTGCTGCTTGCCGGCGTTAAGCGCAACGAAGAAGTCATCACCCAGGCCTTAACTTTTATCGCTACCTGCAATGCCATTCATTACTGCGGCGCCGAGCCGATTTTCGTCGATGTCGACAAATCGACTTTAGGGCTCTCCGCTCAAGCATTGGCAGACTACTTAGATAGCTGTGCCGAATACCGCAACGGCGAAACCTGGAATAATAAAACCGGCAAACGCATCGCCGCCTGCCTGCCGATGCATACTTTCGGGCATCCTGCCGACATGCCCGGAATTATGCAAGTCTGTGAAAAGTACAATATCCCCGTCGTTGAAGATGCCGCCGAGGCGTTGGGTAGTACGTTAAACAAACAGCATTGCGGCACGTTCGGGCTTTTGGGTATTTTAAGCTTTAACGGCAATAAGATTATGACCACCGGCGGCGGCGGTATGATTTTGACCAACGACCCAACCTTGGCTAAACAGGCCAAACACCTGAGCACCACAGCAAAAGAGCCGCATTCTTGGTGCGTGGCCCATGATCAAGTCGGCTTTAATTACCGGCTGCCCAACCTTAACGCCGCCTTAGGCGTGGCCCAGCTTGAGTGCGTACCCCTGTTCCTGAGCAAAAAACGCGAACTGGCCGCACGCTATATCGAGTGGAGTCGTCAACATCGATTTCAGTGCGTCATTGAACCGGAAACAGCCCGTTCTAATTACTGGTTGAATGCTGTTGTGCTTGAAAATCCAGCCGAGCGGGATGCTTTTTTAACAGCCACCAATGAGCAGGGCGTAATGACCCGTCCGCTTTGGCAACCGATGCATCTATTGCCCATGTATCGGCATTGCCAAAAAGACAGTCTGGCTATTACAGAATGGGCGGCCGATCGAGTGGTCAACGTTCCGAGCAGTGTTATCGGCTGATGCAGACTCAACGTAAAATTTGTGTGGTAACCGGTTCCAGGGCCGAATACGGCCTGTTGTACTGGCTGATAAAAGAAATTCAGGACGATCCGGCCTTGCAATTACAACTTATCGTCACCGGCATGCATCTTTCGCCGGAGTTCGGTTTAACCTGGAAGCAAATAGAGCAAGACGGCTTTACTATTAATCGCAAAGTGGAAATGCTGCTGTCCTCGGACACATCGGTCGGTATCGGTAAATCCACAGGCTTAGGCATAATCGGTTTTGCCGACGCGTTGCAAGACTTGCAACCGGATGTACTGGTGGTTTTAGGCGACCGTTTCGAGATTTTCGCCGCCGTTCAGGCAGCCATGATGCATCGCATCCCCATCGCCCATATTCATGGCGGCGAGATAACAGAAGGCGCGGTTGACGACGCGCTCCGTCACGCTATTACCAAGATGTCCCACTTGCATTTTACCGCGACCGAACGCTATCGACAGCGCGTCATTCAGTTGGGAGAATCGCCGCAACGGGTCTTTAATGTAGGTACGCCGGGCCTGGATAATATTTGCCGCTTGCCATTATTAGATAAAGCGCAGCTTGAAAAGTCCCTTGATTTTAAGCTGGGTGAGCGTAATTTGCTGATCACCTTCCATCCCGTCACGTTGGAAAAAGCAACGGCGGCCGCGCAATTTGACCGTCTTTTAAAAGCACTGGATTGTCTTGACGATGTTCACCTTATTTTCACCCAACCGAATGCCGATGCCGACGGACGCGTGCTTATCGATATGATTGAACAATACCGGCAACGTTGTCCCGAACGTATCGCGTCTTATATATCGCTAGGCTCGTTACGCTATCTTTCCGCATTGAAATACATGGATGCGGTGGTAGGCAATTCATCCAGCGGTTTGATCGAAGCGCCCGCCTTTAAAATCGGCACCATTAATATAGGAGACCGGCAAAAAGGCCGACTTTGCGCCGCCAGCGTGATTCATTGCGCACCTGAAACCGATGCCATTGTGCAGGCATTCCACACGCTTTTTTCCGAAGATTTTCAAAACTCACTGAAGACGATTGCAAACCCTTATGGACAAGGCGGCGCTTCATCGGCAATAAAAGAGCTATTGAAAGCGCAAGCCTTGGAAAATTTATTGAAAAAGCGTTTTTACGATCTTGTTGGCGAGGACTGACAAATGAGCGTTTTTATTATCGCGGAAGCCGGCGTCAACCATAACGGCAACTTGGACACGGCGTATCGATTAGTGGACGCGGCGGTTGCCGCCGGCGCGGATGCGGTTAAATTTCAGACCTTTAAGGCTGAAAATCTGGTGACTGCGCAGGCCGGTAAAGCGGCTTATCAGAAAATCACAACCGATGCAGACGAAAATCAGCTGGCTATGTTAAAGCGGCTGGAGTTGAAATATGAGCTGCATTTTCAGCTGTTAGCTTATTGCCGACAGCTGGGAATTGAATTTTTATCGACCGCATTCGACTTTGAAAGCCTTAACTTTCTTGTCCGAGAGCTAGGCGTCGAAAGGCTTAAGATACCGTCGGGCGAGATAACTAACGGACCCTTTTTGCTGGCTCATGCGCAAACCGGCAAACCCGTTATTCTGTCTACCGGCATGGCCACGTTGGGCGAAGTGGAAACTGCTTTAGGCGTACTGGCATTCGGCTATGTGACCACGGTTATGGAGAATGGCCGTGCTGTAACCGATACGGCCCCCCCTTCTCTTTGTGCGTTTCAGCAAGCTTACGGTTCGGAACAAGGACAGGCTGCATTGCAAGAAAAAGTCACGTTGCTGCATTGCACTTCCGAATACCCGACGCCGATGGAAAATATCAATCTGCAAGCCATGGATGTTTTGCAACAGTGTTTCGGCCTGCCAATAGGTTATTCCGATCATAGCGTCGGCTTGGTTGTGCCTATTGCGGCGGTAGCCCGAGGCGCAACCGTCATCGAAAAACACTTTACCCTGGATAGATCGCAGCAAGGTCCGGATCATAAAGTCTCGCTGGAGCCCGATGAGCTTAAAGCGATGGTGCGCGGCATTAGGGATGTTGAAAAAGCGTTGGGACGACAGCTTAAATATCCCCAGTCGTTGGAACTGGACAACCAACAGGTTGTGCGCAAGAGCTTGGTTGCAGGACGCCCTATTGCCGCAGGAGAACGTTTTACGGAAGCGAATGTGGCTATAAAACGTCCCGGCACCGGAAAAAGCCCAATGAGTTATTGGTCGTTATTGGGCACCTTGAGCACGCGAAATTACGATACGGATGAAACCTTAAACAATGACTAAACCCGTGATTGTGTTAGGCGGCGGCGGACATGCTAAAGTCTTGATAGCGATTTTGCGTCGGCTCAATTGCCGCTTGCTGGGCATTGTCGACCCGAATCAAACGATAGGGCAGTTAGTGCACGGACTTAATGTGCTGGGTGCGGATAATGCGATATTTGATTATTCGAATACAGAAATCGAACTGGTTAACGGTGTCGGTTCGCTCCCGAAAGATAAAGGCTTACGAGCCGCCTTATTTAATACCTTTAACGCTCAAGGCTATCGTTTTAAAACCGTCATCGATCCCACTGCGTTGATTGCCGAGGATGTTGAATTAAGCCATGGCGTACAGGTGATGACCGGCGTCATTATTCAGGTAGGCGCAAAAATCGCTGAAAATACAATACTTAACAGCGGCGCAATTGTTGAGCATGATTGCCGTATCGGCCGGCATGTTCACATCGCTCCCGGCGCTATACTGAGCGGAACGGTTAACGTGAGCGATCATGTTCACATTGGCACCGGCGCAACCATTATTCAAGGCATTAGCATTGGCGCAAACAGTATTATCGGCGCCGGCAGTGCAATAACACAGGATATTGCTTATAATCAAATCGTTTATCCGCCGCGTCCGCGCATAGAATCTATAAAGGAACAATAGAAAGAGGGAGTGCTCATAAATTCGATATAGGTTCTATCGAAATTTGTTAAAAACATTCATTAATATCCGCAACCTCCTCCTGTATTCGTAAGCGATTGCTTTTTGAATGGCTATTATTGAAACATCAACAAAATCGATTTCAGAGAATTTAAATTTCAGTTAAACAGATTTTCTTAATGCAGAGTCAACATCCCTCCAAACTGGTGCTTATGTACCACAGTCTTTCTTCCGCGAAACACCCCGGCGTTCTAGGAAGCTTTCCGGTTGAATTTAGTGACTTTAAAGCACACCTTCATGCCTTCATCGATTTAGGCTATCAAATCAAACCTAGCAAATATTTACAGCAAACACCCGAATCCGGAGAAAAGTGGCTGTTTGTTACCAGTGACGACGGTACGGTGGATTGGACTAGGAACGCTTTGCCTTGGTGTGAGTCTCGGAACATTTACACCCACACTGCCGTTGTCACCGGCCCATGGCAAGCGCAACCGATTTATCCTTTGGCGCATTGGTTGCAAGTGCTGCTCGCTCTACGGACATTGAGTGAGTTGGAAGTTTTGGCCGGTCAAGTATCCGGTTGTCTTACCGAGGACGAGAAAAAATATATCGACCGCATCTACGCTTACGAAACTCAGCCGGTTCGACGCCTGCTCAAAGGCGCTTGCAATCTTATCCTGACCGACGCCAAAGCTCGCGAAGTGCTCGGCGACATGAGCGCTAAAGAACAAGAAGCCCTTGCCTGTCGTTTCGAAAGTCCCGACTATTTTCAGCACTTTAACTATGCCGAACTGGGTACGCACACGGTCAGCCATTCCGCATTAGGGGATAATGTAGAACATTATATCAGTCACGAAATTGACGCTTCACATCAACACCTGCTTGATTTGAACTTGCAACCCAGCCATTACTTTACATTACCGATGAAACCCAAGTTTGGTGCAACTTTGCATGATCTTACGCACCGCTTGCAGCAGAAAAGCTATCACGGCTTATTATATTCCGCCTATGAAGAGTGGGATGGCCGGTCTTTTGTCATTCCCAGACTGGATGCCAAGTCAATCCCCGCCTTTTTGGAAAAAATGAAACGCCCAGTCTGAAAAATACCCGGTTCTGTTGACATCTGGCCGATCGTCTTTAAGTTTCCCGAATGACCCGTAACTGCGATGAGTTTATGTAGCAAGAACTTCACCCGATCAAATGATGCTTTAGCAGAATCAAACATGGCCGATAAACTTTCTCATATTTGAAAGAGTGGACCGAACCTTATGCGGCCGTGATGAAATGCCGACAGAATTTAAAGGAATTGTATGGAAAAAAGCATCATTCATTACTTTTTGACCTACTTAAGCCAAACTCCGGAGCGAATTGCCTTAATCTGCCAAGAGCAGCGTTATTGCTATCAGGCGTTAGGCAATGCCGTGCAAACGGCTGTAAATCATTTGCAAAGCCTTCAGCTAAAACAGGGCGATGTGTGTGTGGTGGCGCTGGATAATAGCCCCGGTTTTGCAGCACTGTACTTGGCTGCCGCTGAATTGGGACTTTTATTAGCCCCGGTGGCCGGCTCAAGTTCCACTGAAATTTTGAACACCGCAATTGACAGTACCGCCGCCAAAGCTTTAATTGGCGAAACGCGTGTAGTGCAAGCTTATTTGCGCGATGCAACGCTTGCAAACGACTCAACTCCGGTCCTGACTTGGCCCCTGAAAACCGACGATCTGTTCCGTCACCCGCCGCTCGCTTTAACGCTGGGAAATCATAAACAACAACTTCCGCTCGACTACATTTTGACCATGACTTCGGGTTCCACCGGACACCCCAAGCCCATTGTGCTCAGCCAAGGCAGCAAAGTGGCCCGAAGCTTTGCCGGAGCAAAAGACTTATACCGGCTCGGCGAAGGCGAAGTAGTGTTAGTCGCGTCCCCGATGTACCACTCCTTGGCGCAAAGACTCACACTGTTACCGTTAATGACCGGCGGAACAGCGGTCATTTTGCCTCAATTCTCGCCCAAAGTTTGGCTGGAGACCGTGTCAAAACACAGAGTCAGCTTTACCTTGGCCGTCTCCAGCCACCTGGAACAGCTAGTGAATCTTGTCGAGGGATATGATTTAACTTCGCTGAGATGCCTGGTGTCGTCTTCGTCCCTACTGAGGGATGAAGTCAAAAAACGCTGTTTAGAGGTGTTTCAGTGTGATTTTCATGAATGCTATGGCGCTTCCGAAGTGGGAATTGTCACCAACCTCACTGCCGAGGACGCGAAAACCCATTTATCAACCGTCGGCAAAGCACTGCCTTATGTCGATCTCAAAATCGTCGACGAGCAAAAACAAGAAGTCGCAACAGGTCATGTCGGCGAAATTATTGTTAAGACCGACACCGCTTTTTCACGCTACTACAAGCAACCCGAAGCGACGGCTCAAAGCGTGGTTGATGGTTATTTTTATACCGGCGATTTAGGCTGGGTGGATCAGAGCGGATTTTTGTATCTGAGCGGACGCAAGAAAGACACCATTATTGTGGGCGGCACTAATGTCTATCCGCAAGACATTGAAACCGTCATAACGCAAGTGCCTGGCATTAAGGAAGTTGCCGTTATCGGTATAGACGATGCTTATTTCGGCGAAGCTATTTTGGCGGTATTGGTTACCGACGAGGTTTGGAATTTGCGCGAAGTAAAGCAGGCCTGTTTTAATCAATTGGCCGACTATCAACAACCTATGGCGTTTGAAGTGGTGGAAAGCCTGCCGCGAAATGCAATGAACAAGTTGCTCAAACACGAATTAAAAAAACAGTTTCAGAACTATGATGCTACGGCGGCGCTACGCAACCTACTGGCAAAAAAATAACAGGAATCGATAGATGACATTGGCAATTTATGGCGCAGGCGTATATGGGCGGGTTTTTTTACAGGGCTTAATCCAATCGGGGGTAGACGTTGATTTTTTCATTGATCAGTACTCCACTGCTAAGGAAATTTCCGGCCTGCCTATTTTGAGGATGAACGAGGTCGACCATCCAAAGAATGTTAAGGTACTGATTTCTGTCGCCTTGAACGAGAAGGAAAATCAACTCAACACCATAGCGGAAAATCTAATCGCGGAAGGTTTTTGCGAGTTATTAATATTTGAGCAGGCCTTACGGGCCTACCCGAAAATTTTGCCCCATTTTCCTCAACACAAAATTTTATGGATGAGCCCCGACAAAGAACAAATGCTTGATACCGAAAAGCTCAACCGCCTGGAAAACCTGCTGAGCGACGAAAAAAGCAAGATGCTTTTGAAGCGTATCATGGCCTTCCGTAGCAGCTTCTCAGTGCAAGACTATGTCAGTTCCGATGGACAAGAAGAATATTTCCCGGACGATGTCCCGTGGCAAATGCGCAATCAACCGCTTCGTTTTGTCGATGCCGGGGCTTATGTCGGCGATACGGTAAAAAGCTGTGTTCAAGCCTGCCAAGCTGACGCCCAGCCCTTGGAATGGATAATCTCTTTCGAGCCGGATATACGGAATATTGAACATTACCGACAAGAAATTGAAATACAAATGACCCAAGCTCCGCAAGTGCAATTTATGCTCTACACCAGCGCAGTTTATTCGACCAATTGCATTTTATCGTTTAGCAACGAAGGCAGCAGTTCCAGCGCTATTGAACAACAGCGCCCCGGTGAAAATACCCTGTCCATACCGGCAAATGCACTCGACTCGGTGCTTTACGGCGCAAGGCCCAATTACCTGAAATTCGATGTGGAAGGCGCCGAATTACAGGCTTTAAAAGGCGCGCAAAAAATTATTCAAACATACACGCCTCAACTTGCTGTTTGTGTTTACCACAAGCCTGCGGACTTATGGGAGCTGCCGCTTTATATCCACAGCCTCAATCCCAACTATGATTTTTATCTTCGCGTCCATGGCCACATGGGACTAAGTACAGTGCTTTACTGCATTCCTAAACAAGGCAATTTATGAACGGACAAACCTCAGCACTCAAACTCGGCTTTATCGGCGGCGGTTTGTCTTCGGCCATAGGTAAAACCCATTACAGTGCCTGTAGATTGGATGGCTATTGGGAAGTGGTGTCAGGAGCGTTTAGCCGCCATGCCGATGTTAACCAAGCCACCGCCAAAGCTTGGCATATTGACCCCGAACGCGTGTACGACAGTTGGCGGACGATGCTGACCCTAGAAAAAGAGCGCGTTGACGCCATAGTGCTGCTGACTCCCACGCCCAATCACGCTGAGATTTTGTGTGAGTTATTTCGTCAAAATATTCCGGTGATTTGTGAAAAGGCCATGGTATCGTCTCTCGCGCAGTTGACCGAGCTGCGAAAAGTATATGATCCCAACAAACACTTTTTGGCGGTAACTTACAATTACAGCGCTTACCCCTTAGTGCGTGAACTACAGGAAAAAATTAAAAATAATGAGTTGGGCACCATCCAACAAATTCATCTGGAAATGCCGCAAGAAGGCTTTATTCGCCCCCCCGACATTGCAGGCAAATCCTCTCCGCCGCAAAGCTGGCGCTTAAAAGACGATATTATTCCGACAATTTGCTTGGATTTGGGGGTGCATTTGCATCACTTGATGGTGTTTTTATTGGCAGAGGAGCCGGACAGGGTTATGGCGGAATTTAATCATTATTCCCCTTATGAAGGCATTATCGATAACGTCTCTTTATGGTTACGCTTTGCCAGTGGCAAATCGGCCAGCTTTTGGATGACCAAAACCACGATCGGCAGCCGGAATGGATTAAAGCTGCGCGTGTATGGCGACAAAGGCAGTGCCGAATGGGTTCAGGTGTTACCGGAGGAATTGTCTTTTTCAAACATTAACGGCATTCACACTAAAATCGACCGCGGCAGTAAAGCCGGCATTTCTTCGCAAGGACGCTATAACCGGATGAAAGTGGGACATCCCTCAGGATTTATTGAAGCTTTTGCCAACTTATACCAAGATTTTGCGGAAGCTCTGCTCCAGTGGCGTGAAACCGGTAAAGTGAGCAATTCATTTGTATATGGCTTTGACCATGCCGCCAAAGGCTTGACCTTGTTTCATCAAGCCCGCACAGCACATCAACGGGGTCATTGGGTTAATATTTCAGGAAGTGAGTTATGACTAAAGAAAACATTGCGGCATTCATCTGTCAGTGGATAGCCAAACAAAAAGGCCTAAATACAGACGACATCGACTTGGATGAAAATTTTTTTCAGGCGGGTTGGGTCGATTCGCTGGGCATGTTCCGTTTAATTTTCGAACTTGAAGGCGAGTTTAATTGCACACTTGATCAATCCGCTTTATTTTGCAGTGCCTATCCCAGCGTCAACATGCTTGCCGACCAAGTATTCTTGCAGTTAAATCGATGCACGCAGTGAGCACTGTAAAATTTGGTTTTGCAACACTGGACGACTTGCCTGCCCTGATGGCGTTTATGGATGAACATTGGCGGAAAGGCCATATTTTGGCAAAAAGCGAGCGACTTTGGCTGCATGAATTTTCGCAAGACGGGTTTTTATCAGTAGGCATCGCCAAAGATAACCTAGGGCAGTTGCTGGGTATTTTTGGCTATATTCCTTACAATCAAAATGCATTACCCGATATTGCAGGGTCGTTATGGATGGTAACGAATGCCGCACAGCAACAGTTTCCCATGCTCGGCATTCAGCTTCGAGACTTTGTGATTAAATCCGTGCCTCACAGGTTTTTTGCCGCGCCGGGGGCCGGCCTTCAAACTCGGCCGATTTATCAAGTGATCCGCATGAACTGGCATAGAATGCAGCAGTATTTTTGGTTAAACCCCGAAATAACAAAGCCGAAATTAGTAAAAGTTGCTGCAAATTTTACTCAGCTTCCTATGGCTTTAGCGGACAACACACTTTCTCTGCAAAGAATTACCGATCATCGTCAAATCGCTGACTTTGACTTTGCGCCCTTTAATTGTATTTTGCCGTTTAAAGATGCACGGTATGTACGGCATCGGTTCTTTGAATATCCTTATTTTGACTATGAAGTTTATGCCGTCTCCAAAAACGCGGCATGGATCAACTTGGTGGCCTGTCGCCGAGCGGAAGCCGAAGGCCGCACCGCGTTACGCGTGGTGGATTTTTATGGATTGGAAACTTATTTGCCCGAAATTTTAAATTTGCTTAGCGAATCGGCTCGCAAACACCAAGATGAATTTGTCGATTTTGTATGCCATGGCTTTGATGCCCAACATTTTCTCAAGGCGGGTTGGACGGCATTGGATTTTGAGCAAGAAGCCCTCATCGTGCCCAATTTTTTTGAGCCGTTTTTGCTAAAAAATGTACCGGTATATTGCGTATCCGACGCCACCGATTTTCCTTATCGCCAGTGTAAAGCCGATGGCGACCAAGACCGCCCAAACATCATGAGTTAAGCCGCCGATGACTATTCCATCCTCAAAAATCTTGGCCTTTATTCCGGCCCGAAGCGGCAGTCGTCGCTTACCGAATAAAAACATTAAATCGTTTGCGGAACGGCCGTTGATTGCTTGGACCATTGAAGCGGCTTTACAGGCCAACTTGAATATGGATGTGGTGGTGTCGACCGATTCATCGGATATTGCGGCTATTGCCACTGCCTATGGCGCGGAAGTTCCGTTTCTGCGACCGACAGCATTAGCGACTGACACCGCCCCTACATTTCCGGCGCTGGCGTTTACCGTAAATGAGTTGATTAAGCTAGGTCGAGAGTATGAATATTTGTTTTTGTTACAACCAACGTCGCCTTTGCGCCAAGCATTTCATATAACGGAAGCGTTTGCGAAGCTTAAATCGGACGGAGTTAAATCGGTAGTTTCCGTTTCCGAGATTCAGCATCCCATTGAGTGGACGATGACTTTGCCAAGCAATGGCTCAATGGCGGAATTCGTAAAAACTCAACTCCCTTTTCTAAAAAACCGTAGTCAAGATTTACCAAAACGCTACTGCTTAAATGGTGCATTGGCCTGTGCTAAATTGGCCGACGTCATGGCGCACGAGTCTTTTTACTTTGAATCCGGCGTTTATGCTTTGGTGATGGAGCAAAAATTCGCCATTGATATTGATAACCTAGCCGACTTTGAATACGCTGAATTTTTAAAGCTTAAAGAAATGTCCACAGTATAGGGCGTTGAGCTTACTACTCTTTATCTGATTTCACGGACACGCGACGACAGAGAATCCTCCTAATCCCAGGATGACTGGTCAAAATCAAAAAAGAAGAAGGCGTAATCAGTACGCCCAAAATATACAGCCCCGCTCAAGTCACAAGCTGTTGAGCCTACAAAAGCTTTACGATGAACCTCAGCTGATCCGTAGCATGGCAAGAAAGCGACTGCTACCACAATGCGGCGATGGAAAGTTGGAATCATAGCCTTAAAGTTAAAACCATACAGGCCGAAAAACATCTGACCCGCGCGGAAGCAAAACAACATGTCTTCGAATAGTTTGAAGTATATTACAGTCGCAAAAGGCTTCACTCAAAATTAGGCTATTTCAAACCGGAAATTTTTGAAGCCGAAATGAGCCCTTAGCAATCAATGAGTCCGGAAAATTGGGGAAAGATCACGATGAAACATAACTGGCGCGATGCACTGATCGGCCCGAAAACAAACTTGCATGAGGCTATTCACGTCATAGATAAAGCGGCACTACAGATCGCGCTAGTCACTGATGATTTCGGAAGACTGGTCGGTGTGGTCACCGATGGCGATATAAGACGGGCTTTAATACGGGGGCTGTCTTTGGATCATACTGTAGAGGAAGTTATGAATGCCAATCCGAAAGTTGCATCGGTTGGCGATTCAAAAAACCTGCTGATTGCCATTATGGAGGCCCATCAATTGATTCATCTTCCGGTTTTAGATACGGAAGGCAAAATAGTCGGTCTGAAAACTTTGCAGGATTTATATAAACAGCCGCATTTTCAGAATTCGGTATTCTTGCTGGCAGGCGGTTTCGGTCGACGGTTACGACCATTGACAGACGTTTGCCCTAAACCTTTGTTGGAAATCGGCGGCAAGCCGATTCTTGAAACCATCATCGAAAACTTTGTCAGTGCGGGATTCAAAAACTTTTATATTGCCGTCCATTATTTGGCCGAGCAAATTAAAGATTATTTCGGCGACGGTCAACGTTGGGGAGTGCAAATCAGCTATATTGAGGAACATGAACCGTTAGGAACAGCCGGGGCATTGGGCTTATTGCCCCATGATCTGCCTGATTTGCCGATGATTGTGATGAATGGCGATATTTTGACGCAAATCGATTTCTCCCGTTTGTTGGCCTACCATAACGAGCACCAAGGCGTGGCAACGCTGTGCGTTCGTCGATTTGAATACCAGATCCCTTATGGAGTGGTCAGCATAGATGCGCAACGTATTACGAATATTGTTGAAAAACCTATACAAAGCTGTTTTTCGAATGCCGGCGTCTATGTGCTAAATCAATCGTTGGTGCAAACCATTGCCAAACAACAACAAATTGATATGCCGCAATTATTAAATCAACAAATTGCAGCAGGCGAGTTGGTCTCAATGTTTCCTGTTTACGAATATTGGTTGGATATAGGTAGAAAGTCCGATTTTTTGCGCGCTCAAGATGAGTTTTTGAACTATTTTTAAAAAAAACTAAAGAAACTTAGAGATGCGTCGATAATATTTACGAGTTAAGTTTTTAACAACAATCTGGTTAATTTTTTTTCTTGGATAACCCAAGAGATTTTTTGGAGATGCGGTTATGGTAATGCAAATTAATACAAACCTAGGGGCATTAAATGCTCAACGGTCTTTAACCAAAAGCGGTCTAAGCCTTTCTGCTTCAATGGAAAGACTGTCTTCCGGTATGCGAGTTAATACTGCAAAAGATGACGCCGCAGGCTTGGCGATCGGTGACAGAATGAATTCGTTAATCCGCGGACAAACGGTGGCGATAAGAAATGCAAACGACGGCATATCCATGGCCCAAACGGCTGAAGCCGCGATGGGTTCGATTACCGATACGTTGCAACGGATGCGGGATTTAGGCGTGCAGGCTGCCAACAGCGGCGGCGTAGCCGGAGGTGATCGTGATAAACTGCAAGCGGAATTCAAGCAATTAGGCTTGGAAATTAAGCGTATTATCGATAATACGACCTTTAACGATAAAAAAATCTTAGCTGGCTCGTTAAAAGCGGTCAACTTTCAGGTGGGCGCTGGCACATCGACAGCCGCAGGTAATCAAATTTCCATTACGGTTTCCACTTTATCGGGTATGGTGGGTTTAAGTAAATTATTTGGCGGAGATGCTCAGGCGGTATCGATTGGCTCTGCTGCAACCTCTACCCTGGTGAGGTCGGCAATAGATAATATCGATTTGGCGATTAAAAACGTGAATACAGCCCGAGCTACTTTAGGTGCGGTTCAGAATCGTTTTACAACGACCATTTCCAACTTGCAATCGTCTATTGAAAATCAATCCGCCGCTCGGTCGCGAATTATGGATACTGACTTCGCCACAGAAACAGCTAACTTAAGCCGCAATCAAATTCTACAACAGGCGGGAACCGCGATGCTGGCACAAGCGAACCAATCCGGACAAGGGGTGCTTAGTTTGCTCAGGTAAGGTTATAATGACAGCTAGGGAAAGCGAAGGTTGCAGTACGCTACTGCAACCTTTTCCTTTTGGAAGATAGGGCTAACTGAAGGTAAGTGATATGAACAGTGAAATTACAAATGTATCGAAACTTGTTCCAGCTACAGTTGTAAAAAGCAATAGGCAAAATGAAGAATCGGCTTCTTTGAAGGCAGATGCGCTAGCTGAGAAAAAAGTTGTGTCCGAGTCAGTCTTATCGGCTAATAGCTTAAAGGAAAAAGACAAGAAGTCTGGTTCTAACTCAACATCTGTAGATACGTTAAAGTCAGCAGCTGCTGCGGGTAATTCAATGCTTCAAGCTGTCAACCTTAACTTAGAGTTTAAAGTAGATGACTCAACAAAAAAAGTTGTGATTAAAATTATTGATAATCAAACGGGTGAAACAGTGCGGCAAATACCTTCAGAGGATATGCTGGCGTTTATAAAAAAAATGCAGGAGCTGGACGGTGAAAAAGGCTCTGTTATCCAAGATAGAGCTTGATTTTTTAAATAGCTTTAATTAACGAGGAGCTAAGTTATGTCTATTTCATCTTCAACCGGGCTTGGTAGCGGCATGGATATCAATGGCATTGTCACTCAACTGGTTACAGCTGAAGGACAGCCTCAGTTTAATGCTATTACAAAGCAGGAAACCGCTACTCAATCCCGGCTAAGTGGACTTGGTACGTTGAAAAGCGCACTATCGACTTTTCAAACTACAGTGCAAAAACTCAAGGATGGGAGTGCATTTAAAGCCACCCAAGCCGTTTCCAGCAATGAATCCGTTTTAAAGGTTACCACGGGCGTTGGCTCGGTGGCAGGAACCCACTCCGTGAAAGTGACTCAGTTGGCTAAGGCGCAACAATCGGTTACAGCCGCTGAGTATACCAATTCAGCGGCTGCCGTTGCCGATACCGGGGGTACACTTGATTTTACCTTTCCGACAGGCTCCACGAAGACGGCTTTTTCAATAACCGTTGACTCAACAAATAACACGCTGGCCCGAATCAGAGATGCGATCAACAGCTCGGCAAGTAATAATGGCATAACAGCCAGTATTATTAATGTGGACTCTACAGTGACACCCGGTACAACCGTTTCCAAACTGGTGTTTACCGCTAAAGATTCGGGCTTGGCCAATGGATTTACTCTGACTACGACAGGCGGCGACGCCGGGCTGGATAAGCTGAATACTGCAACTTCCGCAAACTACAGCACAACGAGCGCTGCTGATGCGATCATCAGTATTGATGGGCAAACGGCTACTCGTAGCACCAACTCAATGACCGATGTAATTCAAGGCGTAACTTTGGATTTACAATCATTACAATCACCAACAGATACGCCTGTTAATGTAAATGTTAGCTTAGACAGTACCGCGATTAACAAAACCATCACTGATTTCGTAAGCGGATATAATACTTTTCGTACCGCTACCAGTAATTTAAGTAAGCAAGGAGCCTCCTCGGGCTCGAATGGTACCCTGGTAGGGGATTCGACATTACTCAGCATAACCAGTAAATTGAGACAAGATACAACCAATACAGTAAGCTCAGCAACCAGTAGCTATAACTCACTGGCAATGATCGGGATCTCAATCGATAAGGATGGGGTTATGTCATTGGATAGCACCAAACTTAGTACTGCATTGTCAGCCAACCTTTCTTCTGTAAGTGACGTATTCTCATCATCTGACGGTGTCGCAACCCGGTTGAACTCCCGATTGACAGGATATTTACAGTCGGGAGGGTCTTTGGATACGCAACAAACCTCTTTGGGAAAACAATTGAAGTCTTTAACTACAAAAAGAGCTGACGTTCAGCTGCGACTGGACAACTTGCAAAAAGGATTGCAAAAACAATTTATTGCAATGGACTTGGCAGTAGGACAGTTAAAGTCGACAGCTTCATTTCTTACTCAGAGATTCGGATGATAGGAGAAAACGGATATGTATCCTAGTGCTTACAAAAGAGGCGCCAATCAATATGCTAATATACACAATGAAAGTGGCTTAACTGACGCTTCACCTCATCATTTAATACAAATGTTAATGGATGGTTTTTTGGCGCGGGTTAATACAGCAAAAGGAGCGATGGTTCGCTCTGATATGGAACTAAAGAGTGTTTATATATCCCGAGCCATGGCTATAGTAGGCGGCCTAAATGAAGCCATTGATTTAGAGAAAGGCGGAGAAATTGCTGCAAATCTAAATCAACTATATAGCTATATAAATAGACGCCTACTACAGGCCAGTTGTGAAAATAACGTAGAAATACTAGATGAAGTCGCCTCATTAATGAGAGAAATAAAAGAAGGTTGGGATGCCATCAAAAACTAAGGCATGGCCTCTGGATTGTTATCCTCAGATGGAGGAGCTAACAACCCTGACCGACCAAGTTTTTGAATGTGTTGCTGAAGAGCAGTGGGAACAATTGGTAACAGTACTTCATTTAAGGCAGCAATGCCTGGAAACGCTATTTTCAGAACCTATTGTTGAGCCTGAATTTTTAAAATCCTTAGCAGATTCAATTCTTGAGCAAGATTCAATTTTTGTTACAAGAATACAGGAACAAAAAAAAATAGTAGAAAAGCAGATTTTAGAACTCGACAAAGGACAACAAGCCATTCAGGCATACGGATTCTAATAGTCTTAGAAGTTACGCGTTGACGGTAGGCTGAAATTGTGGATTAAGATTCGCCATTGTCGGCATGAGTGTACTGATAAATTCAGCAATGACCTCGTTGAATAAATTGCGTTGAAAATTATAACAATTGTCTATCAATGACATGATAGTGAATTTTTTAGCTGGACATAACCACAAATTGCGGCAAAGAGATGTTTTTTGACGGCCGTCTTGCTATAGATTCAGGAATTGATAAAGGTACAAACTAACTTGTGCAGCGCATTGTGTATCCGGCAATTGAAAAAATGAGATTATTCTCTTATATTTTTTGCAATTATCTTTAACTGGCTGCTTACTAATTTTATTGGTTTTAATTTCATTCCATACTTGTTCATCTGGATTCATTTCCGGTACATGCTTTGGCAGAAAGAATATTCTGAGTTTCGAACGATGTTGATTTACAAAATCACGCACTGCTTTTGATTTATGAAATGAGGCATGATCCAGCAACAATATTAAAGGACGTTCTCTGTTATTAATGAGATGCTTCATAAATTCGATAAAGACTTCACCATTGATATTCCCTTCTTTAATTGAATATCGCATTTTACCCTCAGCGGTAACAACCGACATCACATTATAGCCGCCTCTTTTCATACTGGCTTGAATGATAGGTGTTTCACCACGAAGCGCCCAAGTCTTTCCATAGCGAGTCATAATACCTATTCCAGGCTCATCCTCAAAACCAATATCCGCCCCCTATTTTCTCTGCAAGATTTTGTATTAATGGGAATTTTTTATCCAAGAAAAATTCAATTTCTCGGTCGCCCCTGTCCCAATCCCGATAAGTCGGCTTTTGAGGACTGAATCCCAACTTATTAAGATGAAGTCTAACAGTGGATTCGCTGACAACTATATCGAACTTTTTCTGTAACTACTCGCCCCAATTGTTTTCATTACAAAATCAAAAAAAAGCTTGACAGTTTTTTCGCCTTTAAAAAATCATTTTCTTTGGGCAGCAAAAAACTCAGCAAATAAACCCGCTACGACAGTGTTGTTGACGAT
>JAPLRU010000011.1 GCA_026399025.1 Methylobacter sp. | reverse complement strand
GCCAGTTGCGACAGTTATTTCATGCGCGTTCCTTACCTTCTTTCGCGTCCCTGTTTTTGATTTTCAGAGATCAATTGCCATTTTTAAATTTATGCCCCGTGAGCACTTCGCTTTTAAAATGAAATTTTCCGCGTTTATCTTAGTATTGGGTATTTTTTCCGAATACTGTTCAGCCTCTGTTGCAAGTGATTGGGCGGCGGTAAAACAAAGCGCGCAAATCGGCGACAGCGCCCAAAGCATCGGTTCTTATACCGCCGGTTGCTTGAGCGGCGCGGTTTCGCTGCCTCAGAACGGCATCGGCTATCAACTGATGCGGCCTACGCGCGGACGCTCTTACGGTCATCCCGACTTGATCAACTTTATCGAAAATATCGCCGGAACCGCGCATTTACAGCACTGGGGCGTCTTGCTGATCGGCGATTTGGGACAGCCGCGCGGCGGCCCGACCCTAAGCGGGCATCGCAGTCACCAAACCGGGCTGGACGTTGATATTTGGTATTTACTGTCGCAACAAGCCGCGAGCCGAAGCTTGGCCTTTAACGAACGTGAAACCTGGAGCGCTCCGTCGGTGCTTGTCGCCCAATCGGATGTTATCAATGACAGCCAGTGGTCAGCGGTTCATGAGAAAATTCTTGAGACGGCGGCGCTAAGGCCCGAAGTGGACCGCATTTTCGTCAACCCCAGCATTAAACGCCTGTTATGTACCCATAAGTCCGGTCAAACTTGGCTCAGGAAAATACGGCCTTGGTGGAAGCATGACGATCACTTTCATGTGCGCCTGAAATGCCCCTTGACCAGCAAAAATTGCACGGGGCAAGAGCCGCTCCCGGCAAGCGACGGTTGCGACGCGTCATTGACTTGGTGGTTTTCTCAGGAAGCCAAAACCCCGGCTCCGGTCGTAAAAAAGCCGGAACCGCCGATGCTACCCGGACTATGCGATGCGGTTTTGAAAAAGTAAAGTGTGGTAGGAAAGGGCCATGCCCACGATGAGAGACTGCGCAATGCAGTCATTGCCGTTCCAATTTCGCGGGCACGGCCCGCTCCTACTGCATTCATACACGTTATTAAATCAAACCCTTCTCATCCCGAATCGGGACGATAAAGCCGAGACCGTCATCCGTGGCGATAAAGTCCGACAACTCCAGGCGCAATTTATCCAATGCCTCGTCAAGCGTCTCTTTCTTGACCTGATGAAATGAAGGCAACAGGGTTGATGCGTTATGGTATTTCAAAATATCCAGCAATATTCTGGCTTGCTCAATGGTGTATCGATGTTTCACAGCTTCTCCGGGAGGTTTTTTAATTAGAACTTAGGCGATTTCAGTAACTTGACGAACCTTTATTCTATCGCCCGTTAACAAAACATTATAACTTTAAGTAATTATACTAAAAAACTCACTTTATAACGACCGCCGACATTAAACCCAGTCAATTGGTTTTCATCAATCCGTCCAGCGTCAACCCGCAACTGGGCGCGAACGCTTGCATGAAAAAAATAACTTCCGGTTGCTCCGATGCGCCGATCATCAAGGCCAACTGCTCGGCGGCGGTTTCAAATTCCAAATTCCCGGCCTTTAACTCAGCTTGGCATTTCAAATAAGCCGAGATTTTATCCGCCGCTTTGATAATCCGCACATGCTCCGGCGGCATCCTATCGTGATCGACCAAGGCCTGAAAATCCGCCCGCAATTCAACAGGCAACAGCGCCAGCAACTCAAGTTCCGCCTGATGTTCAATCCGTTTGTAGGCCGCGCTGATTTCTTCGGAATGATATTTGATCGGCGTCGGCAAATCGCCGGTAATCACTTCGGTAATGTCGTGATACAAAGCCGCCGTAGCGATGGCGTTGGCGTCGACATTGCCGTTGTAATAGCGGTTTTTAATCAAGGCCAAGGTGTGAGCGATAACCGACACTTCCCAGCTATGCTCCATCACATTTTCATCATGGGCGTTGCGCTTTAGCCCCCAGCGTTTAATCCATCTGAGTCTGGATAAATAAGCGTAAAAGCTGCTGGTTATCTGGGTCATGGTTTAATCGATAGCTTCAATAAAGGTGTTTTCGATCGGCGTTTGCACATAATGTTTCTTATCATCCCAAAAGTAATAGTAGCCCTTGTCGCTGGTAGTGACTTTGCCGTTGTGAATGGTCCAGGTTTTTGCGGTCGAGCCGTTGGCATAAGTGACCAGATAATTCCCGTCCAGAAATTCAACCGCTTTCCGGGACAACTGATTTTGTTGATCCTGCGTACAGCCTGCCAACAAAATCAGCAGTCCCAATAAGTTAAGTATTTTCATTAATTAAGTCCTGTAGGTATTTATAACTGTTGATTGTATAACTATGATGTTTAAATAGTCCACTTTGCTTACAACTAAACATCATGCTTATTCAGTGGTATCCCGGCCATATGCACAAAGCCGGTAAAGAGATTAAAGAAATCCTGCCCCAGGTTGACTTGGTCATCGAAGTTCTGGACGCACGCATTCCGTTCAGCAGTCAAAACCCGATGCTCGCTACTCTGCGCGGCGACAAACCTTGCATCAAAGTGCTCAGCAAAAGCGACCTTGCCGACCCCGAAATCACCCAACAATGGCAAACCTATCTGGAACAGGAACACCGCGTAAAAACCTTGGCGCTCAGCACCGAACAGCCGGAAAAAACGCGCCAACTGCCCGAGCTGTGCCATAAAATGCTGCCGAATAAAGCCGGCGGCGACAAACCCATCCACACCTTGATCATGGGCATCCCCAACGTCGGCAAATCCACATTGATCAATATCCTGGCCGGAAGAATGATCGCCAAAACCGGCAACGAACCGGCCATTACCAAAACCCAGCAACGCATCGACATCGGCCACGGCATTATCCTTTTGGACACGCCCGGTATGCTGTGGCCCAATGTCGAAAATAAAAACAGCGGCTACCGGCTGGCGACCACCGGCGCGATCAAGGACACCGCCATCAGTCATGACGCTGTCGCTTTCTTCGCGGCCGAATACCTGTTGCAGCACTATCCGGATTTACTGCAAGCCCGTTTTCAGTTGGAGCCGCTGCCGCAAAGCGAGCAGGAACTGATGGCGGCCATCGGCAAAAAACGCGGCTGTTTACGCTCAGGCGGGCACATCGAAATGGATAAAGTAGCCAAGATCCTGCTGTCTGAATTACGCGCCGGAACTATCGGCAGAATCAGCCTGGAAACCCCGGCCATGATGGAAAAAGAACTGGCCGAGCTGGTGATTATTCGCGAACAGAAAGAAGCGAAGAAAAAAGCGCGGAAAACGAAATGGAAAGGGGCGAAGTAAATTAGTAGGGGATCGATAGCTTAGCGTCAACTCTGCACACTATCCGCACTGTTGTAAGTTCGACTCGTCTCCTAGATTCACTCATATCAGGTAATTTGCAATAAAAATACCCGATGAATCGGCCCCAAATAGCATACAGATGACGCAGATTTATCCGCAGTTATCGGTATCGCCGCAGCAATTGCGGATGTCATGAAGGCAGCTTATGCATAAGGCCATGAATGGCTTGTAGTAGAGTAATGTAAGATTGATTTCTCTGTCCTGAATTGCTCTCTTTCCAGCAGAAGCCGCTTATTTTTTCTTGCCGGTTAATTTGCCCCACAATAAAACGACTACGTCCGATATGTCGTTTAATTCGTTCCAAACCGAATTGCTTTGTTGCGACTGATTTTGCTTTTTTAAAGGCAATGAAATGACATGCCGGGGTGAACGTTTGCTTACTTCAATGAAAACATCCAGCATCAACGGTTGCTTAATATCATGAGTAACATTATTAGAGTCGTCGCATATCACTAAATATGAAACTATTAATTTGCTATCGACGTAAGGTTGGAGCTTTGCCTGGAGGGTTCGACGCATTTTAGTTCGACATGCAATGTCATTATCCGGCCGATACTGAGTAGCTGCGGTATAAGCAGATGAAACTTCGGATGTTATTTTTTCTATAAGAGTTTCAGGCATATTTTAAATCTCAGCTTTAATCCATGGCGTTCACTTAAAGTCTCCATCAAGAATGACTTAGCGTTGCATCGTGTTGGCTCCATAAAGATTCTGACATCTTCTGATTTTGTTGGGTTTAGCGTTAAAGTTCGTCTTGTTTGCATCGCCCTCTTAACGAAAGCGATGCCGCGTGAGACCTATGTTCAATAACCAAGCGCCGCAGCCGTGGCGAGTAAATTGCTAAGGCTTCCGATTGGTTTTAAGGTGCTTCCAAGTTTAGCCCCCCAATAGACTTTTCCATTGGCAACGGCAACATAACGCTTGGTTTTCGCATAGTGTCGATAATAAAAGCCGGAGCCGGTTGTCGATTTGCTATTCGGGGCCACGGAATGGGCCGGAGAGAATCTTTCCGGATGCAGGCTTTCGAGATAGGCGAATACTCTGTCCGCCGCTTTGGTTTTAGCGGGAACCAGTACGGAAACTTGGTTTATTATCACAAAATTTGATTTTTGCAAATTTCCCGTTATCGGTGTAGGCAATGGCATATCAGTGAATGCTCCACCTCCATCGAACTTAGGTAATGCCGCAATTGCATTGACCACAGTCATTCCCGAGTTTAACACCTGACCAAATACGGTAAATCCACCATTCGTTTGATGTTGATCGTCAAGAGTCACCGAATTATCGGCCCGGTTGAAAAACCACTGGCTGGTAGCGCTATTAGGAAGACTCGTCTTAGCCATCGCGATGGTGCCATAAACGTTAGGGCGGTTAGGGCTATATTCGTCATCTACTGGCGGATTCGTGACAACATAATTTAGCTGATTAGTTGCTCCATTCCATACATAACCGCCGCCTTGAATGATGCTTAGACTTGGTACCGAATAATTACGATGGATAATTGAGTTGGCATAAGCTCCACTTTTGGCGTAATTAATAAAATTCGCCACCGTTAAAGACGCCTCTGTATCGAATAATTGTACGTCGATAACGCCGTACGAGGTCTGCATTCTCGCTATCACGCTCGCCGGGCAGACAGTCGGTACGGCAAACATAAAAACCAGCGCCAGTTTGACTAATGGCTGCCCTATAAAACGAATTGAAAACATGATATTTCTCTAAGGATGTTTAAGTTGTGGTCAAGGAATGTGTTTTATTGCAGCAGCTCATTACCGCAATTCAGATCGATAAAATTACGTAGCGTCACCGCCGCTTCCGAATCATTGACTTTTTTCTCGCCCGAACCTCCGTTTTCTTCGTATAACAGCACTGCTTTCGCCGGACTATCGTCTTGTTTTTGATAAGCCCGGTAAATGACCGTATTAACGTCGACGGGGAAGTTTTCCGAATTAATCACGCCTAACGCCGCTTCGGCAATTTTCGTTTTGATGGAGGCTTTAGTTAATTGTAACGGTACAGTGCGCTTTGAACTCATGCCGTCCAATTGATAGTGCAGGGTTAACTGTCCGTTATCGGATATCGTGCAGCTTTTGTTGATAGCATAGCTGGTCATCACAAAACCGGGATAACTGACTTTTTCCAATAACACGCCCGCTTGCGCAGTGGATGTTAAGCATAAGGATAATAAGGCCCAACGACAGGATGATGTTGACATAACAGTCTCCAAAAAATAAAAAAGATAACTACTCGGCAGAGCTGATTTTATAACGAAATCCGGTAGATCGCCATGCGCTTCCCGATACCCGTGTTTTTTTTCGAAAGATTAGGAACGAGCATGAAATAAATTGAGCATTTGATTCTCCTCACCCCAACCCTCTCCAGCAGGAGAGGGAGCTATTTCATGCTCGTTCCTTAGCGTATGTGCGTAAAAGCAGCCGATATTTCGGTTAACGATTATTTTTGTCATTGCAGACCATCCGAGGATGAAAGAAAACAACCTGTCCATTGGCAAAATCACCGGTCACTTCAACTTGAAAGGTTATGGTTACTTCACTCTCTATTTTGGCAATAAACCAAGACAATTCTTTAATATCGCCTTTTTTTAGCGTGAAAGCATTTTTTTCAATATGCCCGTTAGGATATTTAAACGACAGGGTGACTAAAGCTTCGAAGTTTGGCTGCGGCGAATGGCAACGCACACTGCTCAGCAACGTATCTTGACCGCATAGCCGAATATCTTGCAATACCAGGCTTTCCTTGCCCAAGTTTTTGTTACAAATCAATTTTAAGCCTTCAGGCCAAAAATGGCTTTTTTGGGTCGAACTGGAAAGAGTAACAAAATCGGCCATTTGTAGAAAAATTAGAGGAATAGTCGGTGGAATATTGGAATCTCTAAGCGCTTCGCTCTCAAATGAATAACCGTAAGAAACCATCATTGCCGCACAGGTTTCAATGAAAAGAGACTGTTCTTCATCGTTCCAGCCGGTATCGCTCAACGCTAAGGTTCTCGCTTGAACGCTTTGACTGGTTTGTTCCGAACGGGCGTTTTCTAAAAAAGACGCGGCTTTTTGCGTGAGTGTATTATCGCTTCCTAAAAAAGTGCAAAGTTGCAGTGCAACTTCATTCGGGGAAATGGCCATAGCTTGTTGATCAATCTCAATGTAACGACCTTGTACCGATGTGCGGACATAAGTCCACGCGCGCATACTATCGGCCCATTCGCTACAGGCTATTTGCAAGGGTTGTCTTTTAAATCTGCGCTGTTTCGACATGACATTTTCTATTCCCCGCCGCTTCATGAAAATGAATTTCGCGTCGGGAAATATTTTACTCAGCATCGGGATTGCTTTGATCATTTTAACCCCCGGTGTTTTATCTATCCATTGATCGCCGAATCGGGCGGTATAGATATTTATCAACACAGCCGCCATCTCGCTTTTGATATGATCGACGCCGACCTTGCCGATGGTGAATCCTTGATAAGCCGGCGACGATGTTCCGCCCATGCCGGCAACACTTTCATCAAGTGTATCCCAGCAAGCGTGCAGAGAAGACCATAAGTGACTCTCTCCGTCACCGTGATAACCGACCACTTTGTTAAAAAGATTGAACATCTGAGTCGTACCCGAACGCTGGCTACCGACTATAAAAAGCTGAGGGGGTAAGGTACTTTGATGCATGAAGCAGTCCTAATTTAAAAGTGGAAATGTTGTCTTTTTATTTTAAGCAATAAGAAATTCAGCGAAACTCATTAAAAAATTTATGACGCTAGCGCATGCAATACCGCCGCTTCATTCAAGAACGCTTTTTGACTGGGATATTCGGTAATCAGTAGTTTGGGAATAACCAAGGTGCGGGCCTTTTTAGCGATAATACGGCTTAACAATAAAGGCAGAAAGAAATCGGCCGATTCTTCGTGGATGTTTGCCAAATCCACTTCGCTCCGTCGGAAGCAACTGTACGGACTGACAATGTGCATATCCATGCCCACTAGAGAAGGCGCGCCACCCATCGAAATTTTAGCGTTGCCGTCCACACCGTAATCGTCGCGGTTACCTTCTTGCCATAGCGAACTTCTCAGATCCTCTTCTTTCAGTACTCTTACCTGAGAACTAATAAGGCTTAAGTCCTGATGCCGATCCAAGGCCTGACGCGCCAGAGTGTAAAACTCGGCGGCAACTTGACCGCCTGGCGGAGAAAATGCCAAATAATCGGCATCAAGGCCGTTCAGCAATGATTTGATAGAGTCCGGATTCGGCACATCCCATGCGCAATAATGCAGTTTGACTGTTTTAGGTAGTTTGAGTGCAAGCGCTTGTTTATAGCTGACATTCAAAATCAAATGCAGTTCAAAACGATCATCGTCGAGTAAGGATGACAGTTCGAACAGGCGTTCATTGACTTGAGCCAAAGCGCTGAAACCATAGCCGACGACAGCCAATTTGCTATCTGTTTTAGCCTTCGCTTGCACCAAAGGCGGTAAATCCGGCTTATGCCAAAAGCATAAGGATTCCGGCAAAGGTTTTATCACCGGAGCCGGTGCGGCTAACGCTTGTTCATAAACACAGGCCAAATCTTCGGCCGTGCCGTTAAATTGCAGACAGTTTTCGCCTTCGACCCAATAGTCTACTTCGCCAAAGGCTAAGCACCGGCGGTTAAGAATTAATTTACTGCCGCGCAAGGCGCTTTCATAAGCAAAAACACATAAGCTTTCATAATTCGACGGGATTACCACAATCGATTCTTGCAACAAGCGGTTGCGTAAATTGGCTTCGGCATTGAAGATGAATAAGACTTTTTTGCTATGTCGTTGCGGTATCAGTCCTTTGAGCCAGTTAATGTAGCGTTCATCCCAGCCATAGGAAACCATATAGAATCTACCCTGATAATCAGGTTGGCGGTCCAGAAAGATCGCGGCCGCCTTAATGAACAAATCCGGTCTTTTAAACGGCTGAATGCGGCTGGAAAAAATAAAGTTTTGGGCTCCGGTTTCGGCATTAACCGTAAAAACTTCTTCGTCTTCCAAAAATATGGGCGGGAACTCATGTACGACTTTAGCCGACCACGCGGAGTCAAAATCGTAATATTTTTGATTGGCCTGGGTAATAACCGGCAAATGCGAGATCAGCGTGTCGGCCTGTTCCACGCATTGGCGCTCCAGCTCTATGATGCTGCGCTCGCTGTGTCCCATTGGATGATAAAAAGGTTCGGCATCGTAAATAATGCCTTGGGTGGAATGCAGGCGCAGCACAATGCGAGCATCCGCAAAGGCAAGTCCCGCTCGTTTGGCGCTGAGCGTCGCAAAACCCCAGGCGGCAAAATCCGGAAACTCAATAACATCCAGTTTAATCCCATACTTGGCTTCCAGGTATAACAAGCCGTTGTAGTATTCTAAAGCGTTACGCACCCGTCCGGTGCCGCTGTGTCCTGACGGAAGAGCTTCAAAAAGCCTGTTTTCGTAGTCGCCTAAAAAAGAAAAGTTTTTCGGGGTCGCCACCACCGTACCCAAGTCATGTTCGGCAAAATAGGCCGCCAAGCTGTCGGTATCGGGAACCTCGGTAGAGGCTACTAAAAAGAAGAAATTGCAGCGGCCGTTAGGACGATCCCGGTTTTGCACGGCGAAGTTGTATAAAAGCCGCCCTATGCCGCCGGGTTTGAAAGGATGTAATTCATTAGTGATAAAACAAACATTCATAATTGTTTTTCGACCCTTAGCTTAAAAACTCTAAATAACTTTGCATACTCAAGTGCTTGCGCAGTTCCAACTGATCCTCGATCATTGCGCTCAAACCGGCGGCGTCGCGGCGCCAGTAGCGGCAAATGTTGGTTAACGTTTGGCTCAATGCCCCGACATCATCGGCGAATTCGACTTCGCACAGCTGACTCAATGGATGTTGATCGATTTCCGCATGGACGCCCAAGCGAGCGGTAATGCAAGGCGTGCCTACGGCCAAACCTTCCAGTTGGGTCATCGGCTGACATTCAATTAAAGAGGCGTGCAAGATAGCGGCGCAGGAAGCGACTTGAGCCAATATCTGCGGCGGGCGCATAAAGGGCAACCATTCCAGTTTTTCCACGCCGACAACATTGGCGATTTCGATGGGCCAATTAACGACTTGGACTTTGGTAATTTCCTCACAGTGAATCCCGGCCAGCGCATTGGTATAAAGATTTTTACGCCAGTTATTTTCTACCGGGATGAGTACGGTATCCGGATTGCGCAACGTCGGTAGCGCACCGACATTCGGGGCTAAGTTAATTAAGGTTTTAGGCCAAAACGCAGGCACTACCCCGGAAAAACGAGGCTTTACCGAGCCCAGTTTCTGAAAGACACCGCTTTTTAAACCGTTCAGCATTTCGCGAATCATGACCATTTCAAAATGATTTTGAAATTGAGCCGGACTCACATGCGTGATCACATATTGCGATAAGGCCGCGCCGAATTCATTCCGCAAAAATTTGGCTATGGCGAGAGCGTTTTCCGAAAAACCTTGATAGCAAACTTGACTGATGTTGTGCTTGGCAATGTAGGCACACAAATAAGCCAGCGCGTCGGCATCGGGTAAGTGTTTGTGCGAAATAGCCGCTTTATGTCCGGGCAGACAGGCCGTGGCACTACGAATACCGTGCCAATAGACATCGAAGATATGCAGCACCCGATCCAATTCGGGATGGCGGTGAGCCCGGACCGTATCCGATGCGGCATTAAAGAGAATTCCATGTTGTGAAACCAGCATATTTATAGACTCAATAATTTCAAGTAGTCGATTCGGTCTGAACCGCTTTTATTGCTCAGATCGCAAAATGGATTAGGTCGATAACCTCTATAGGCGCCTTCCGTTAAATAATGCACGATAGGCGGTTTGCCGTTTAATGAGGCTTGGTAATGCTTCAGATAAAATTGCGTATGAAATAATCGGTTACAATTTTTTGTGCTGTCGTCTTTCAGAAAGTGAACTAAAGCGGATTCGGTTGTTTCGGATTTAGAATAAGTGCCTGTGGTTAAATACAATTCCGTATCGAAAAAGTCCGAAGGGTTGGCTAATGATTGCCTGCCTCCTGCCAGGTAGTGCAGCCAAGGGCTGCCTATTTCATCCGGTGTTTGGGCGATTAAGCGCTGAGCATTGAAGAGTACATTGGCGGCTAGAGCCAATTCACGCTCGTAACGCAAAAATAATAATAATTCCGGCGCTGAGCTTGCTTTACCCTTGCTTTGTAATTGTTGTCGTACATAGCCGCTGTCAAAACTGGGATGAATTGAAAAGTTATGGTGCCGGCCTTTGATAAAATAATGGCATAAGGCCATGTCAACTGTCGCAAACCACAGCCCGGTTTGCTTACCGTAATAGGCCAAATCAAAAAACGTTTCAACGGAAAAATGACCGAGTAAGGTACTTAATTCATGCAACCAAGCATCGACCGGAGCGAGGGCGGCGGTGTCTGTATTCAGCGCTAATGCTTGTTTGGCCACAGCCGATTCCAACAAAAACTTGTTTAAGTTAGTAAACTTTTTGGCTTTATGTCGGTTGGCTTGATCATGGATACTCATCAAGCCGCTCCAGTCTTGTTCGCTTAATTTTTCCGGCGCGATACTGGCCGCTTCGCCAAACAGCAGACGGCTTGCGCCTAAAGCGGAAACTTTTTCCGCCGTTAATTGAGTTTTTTCGGTCCTTAATTGAGCAATTTTTACCTCGTTTTCGCTTGAGGTAGCCGTCACTTTAGACGGAAGGAGTTGGGTGATTTTTAAATCCACCGATTTTAAAGTGGCGTCGATTTTTTTACATTTTTCGTGAGCCAGTTTTGCTGTCGCCACTAATAATTCGGCTTGATCGCCATAGTTCAATAAAGCTTGTAAAGCAATCGGTTCGGCCTCGTCGAATCTATTTAAAAAACTTAAAACAGTAAGCGTCTTGATATAAAGAGCCGCATCGGGAATGACAGCGCTGTTAATGGCGCGCAATAAGAAGATCGATGCCGCATTGAGCCGGTCAAGATCATCAAACGGCTGGTCGATTACAAAATCTTTTATTAAATAATCGGCGATATAAAGGTAAAAACCGTTCAAATCGCTAAACGCATCGGGAGGCAAGTCTTTTAAGGACTTGATGATCTCTTTGCCGGTATAGCCGTTAAGCACGGATTGAGCGGTTATTTCTTGAGTAAACAGTTCTAACCATGCCCCTTGCAAATAAAGTTGAAACGCACTCGGTTTAGTCGTTTTTTTCTCGACCTCCAGTCCTGGTGTTTGGGCGGCTTGACCTTGGTGGATTTTCAGCTCGGTTTCAATCCAAGTTAAGTGAGGCGCTAAAGCCAAGGCTTGTTGGTAAAGTTCGATAATTCTTTCACTAGCGTCCGGCCGGTAAGACTTGTAGAGTTCCGCCAGTCCGGTATAAAAGAATACATGCTCGGGATATTGAGCCAGATTTTGTAAATAATGATGCTCGGCTAGATCAATCAATCCCATCGCAACAAAAACAGAGGCTAAACCGTAGTTTGCCGAACAGATTTGGTTTGGCGATTTTGCCAGTGCTAATGCTTGTTGGTAATGGTTAACCGCTTTAATGAAGAGCTTTTGCTCTACCGCGACTTGGGCTAAGTCAACCGCAGCCCAAAAATGTTGAGGTTGTTTTTTTAATATTTGTTCGAAATAAAAGTTTGCCAACTCAAAGTTTTTATTATCGAAGTGGAAACGTCCTTTTTGATACAGACTCTCAACATCCTCCTGAACAAACTTTAAGTAAACCTCTGTTAGGGTATTTTTTGACATTTTTGTTAGTTCGTAATGGTGAAAAAAGGTGGCACGGGTTTGAACGTTTATAAACTGATTTTTAGACTCAAAAGAGATGATATTTTATGGTTGGTACTAACCCACCCGCTTTAGCGGATGGGTTATTCAGGGGCTAACGTTTATAGATGCTCAGGTTAATCTACGCTATTGAAAATTAGCATAAAATTTTCCAAGCTCAGTTAGCTTTTTATCTTTGTCAAATAATGCTGATGTGCGTACTTGTTCGTGAGCTAACGAAGCTTTTCCCGCGCCAAACCAAGCATAGCGGATAACGTAAGGGCGCTTTTCCAGTTCGGGCAATACTTCTTTCATAAAAGCAAGCACTTGCTGCTCAGTGTATTTGCTTTCACAAACCGTTTTACAACGTTTTTTCGAAGCTGTGAAATCCGCTACGGCAAACTCAGTAATCCAAATAGGTAAGTGATATTTTTCGTAGACTTGGTCTAATTTATTTAAAAACAGCTTCGCATCAGGGGGAGAATAGGGATGAATGGTCATAAAATCCATTTTATAGTTACGATCCTTAGCCATTTTATAAAATTTATCAAACCAAGGACTGAATACGCCGGCCGTTGCGGGAGTACCTATATTATCGGCTAAAGAGGAAATTTCAGGCCAAGACCTAATAACGTCTTCTGCCGACATATTATCGCCCTCTTTCGTATTAGGTTCATTAAGGACTAATAACGTGGGAACCTTTTTTTGTTTATGAAATGAGCTAACCTGCTCATCCAGCAAACGTCCTCCGCGACTACGTAACATCGGTACAAACTTTTCCAATGCAACACCTTTTATAGGATTGGGCGACCAAGTGTAGTACCAAGCCACATTTAAAGCGTTGATAGTTTCAGCCGCGTTTAAATCGGCCAAGCCTATTCCCTTCTTATCGCTGGCCCAGGTTGGCGATAGAATTGAAATCGAGAATACGAAAATAAATAAAATAGGTCTTAATAAAATATCACAGCGATTGGAGTTCATAATGTAGTATTCCTGAAAATATTTACTGGATGTTCGGTTTTTTGTAGATTACAAAGTAATAGCCATTATCTTTTACAAAGTGGTGAGGCTAATAGATGAGTTATTGGAATATTACAGCGTTTTCAAATTTAGTTAAGACTCAAATAGCAAAACCAGGGTGTGCTCGGCGGCGTACAAGCTTTGTTTGCTAATACAGGCAAAGCCTGTACTCCGGCAGTAACAAGGATGACATAACCTGCTAACGGTTAGTAACTCATTTAAATGGAATCGCTGTATGTTCTATATTTAAGCTTTAATAGCAGAAATATACATATTGCTTTCTGTCGATATTTTTTATCACAATCAAAAAAATTCAGTTTAGGAATGACTAAAAACACTACTGTAATTTCTCCAGGGAACTATCAATATTCTCCATCCATTCCATCCAGAAATTAAAATCTTGTTGATAATAAGCATTAATTTTTGAAACTAACTCGGGATCAAGGCTGTTACGGGTTATGTTTTTAATAACAGTTTTATTTTTATAGGGTAAGATAACTTTTTTTCCTAATTTTAAATGATTAACAACAATAGGAAAGGCTTGATTAACTTTCTCGTGTGGAATAATTAAATCAAATCGACAAATGCCGCTATTATTAGAAAACGAATCCTTTTGACATTTTCTTTTTACCCAGTCATTACTATTCCAAAATTGTTCAAAGTTCATATCTTTGGGTAAAGGATTAGCTAATGTGTTATTCATATACCGATAATTATACCAACTTATAATCCACTCAACAGGCTCACGCACTACTCCAAATTTAAAAAAGTTTTGAGGTTTATAAGGTGGAATCTTAAAAAGAAAATTATATTCTTTTCTAGCTTCTTTCCAAGAGCAGTGTTTTCTTTCCGGGCTGCCTGATCGAATAATTTCAGCATAAGGCATTAATGCAGACTCAATGCTGGTGGAAGCGGTTTTAGAGCTTGCAATAAATATAAATCGTTTTTTTACGCTAATGAGCATTATTGGTTATCCCCACTAATAATAAAACATACATACCTTTTTCCTAAATTATCTTTAATAAAAATAGTTACAGGCTGATCAGAGTCGATGTATAACTCTTCAATATTAAAGCGGGCATTTAGCGCTGAAGGGTTATTTGGGTATTGCTTTGCAATTTCAGGAGAAGGTTGTTTCCATTTCAGTTGCCATTCGCCACGTGCATCGCTAACTATCAATTGATAATTATCCGGCACATTTGATTTTAATATAATTATCCCGGAAAATGAGCCAATTTTACCTTCATGAATATCAAATTTATTTTTATTAAGCCAGCATGCTTGGACAATTTCCGGGCGAAATTTAGTTGCTATCGCCTTACTTGCATGTCTTATTTCATTCTTATTATGTTCTGAATTGGATTGTTGCCATTCCTGACTTATTTTATTTTTATTTAAGCTGGAAAACGTCGCATAGTCATCAGCATATACTCTTAAGCATTTATTAAAACTTGATTCGGTTAAATCTTTTAAAAAAAACTTCTTTCCGCTCGTTTGTAAATGAGGTATTTCCGGAATTACTTGATTTTCCAGTAATTTATGAGTATGCCAATGATTCAGCAATACTTCGCGAAGCAAGCCCATTTCACTAACATCAAATATATAATCATAAATTGAACTATCTCTACCCAAGAAATATCCTAAAGGGCGAGTATGATGAAAAATAGAAGGAGCAATAGCCTGATAATCTTCTAAATGCTCAATAAAATAATTTAATGTAGGGCGCGCGGCTAATAAGCCGGATTTTATAGGTTCTTTCTGTGCGGGTTTGTGCGAAAAATCGAGAATATTATTATGTAAAACACGATTGCTATAAGCGCTTAACAAGCGTTTAACCGGATCGCGGACTAAACAAAAAACCAAGTAGTCTGGCGGGCATTTAAAATTTGCTGTCGATTGATTTTCGATAATTTCATTTTGTTGTGCTTGCATCCAGCCATGTACAAACTTAATTTTATTGCCGCTTGCTACAGGATCATATTTTTTGCCGTACAACAAGATATATAGCCAATTGAAAAGCGACGTTGAGCCCACTTTAGGCGCGTCTTTAAACGCAATTTTTAAAGGATGAATAATAATCATAGTATTTAAAATCAGGAGTTTAAAAATATTTTAAATACAAGGTGTTTGTTGCCGACATCATCCTTCAGATAAATATCGAGTTCTTGATTTTTTGTTAACGTTAAATTATCTACTCTAAAGCGGGCCTTTTCCGCGTAGAGATTACCGGAAAACTTTTCTGCCATTCTGGGTGAAGCAATATTCCAGTTTACTTTGTATTCATGTCCGGCACTAACGGCAATAAGCGTATAGTTTTTATTAAAATCGCTAGATAAGACAATAACACCCGTTGCGCTTAAGCTTTGTAAATTTTTTGCTGTAAGCTCATCTATTTTTGCATATTGAATAAAAGGATGCTGGGTTTGTTCGACATGAAAAGCATGATCTTGTGTAGCTTTTACCGGCTTTGGTTGATAACTATGTTTAGTATGAAGTACTTTTTCAACATTAGCGCTATGATAGGGAACGCCAAGAAATTGGAACATTGCCGCTAGATTGTGACTGCGTTCAACCATGTCCGAGTAAGTAATGGAAAAAGTATTGGTTTTGTTTGCGCAATAAGCAAAAATGTTTTTTTCGAACGTTTCGAGTTGATCTTTTGTTTGTTTGCTATCCCTTGATTTCCACCAACCGCTCTGCATCACTTGGTCATGATCGCGAGTCAATACAATAAAAGCCGGGTTAGGGAAAAGTTTTTCAAGGAAATTTAAATAATCATGAAGTTTTCCGGATTCAAGTTTTTTTTCGATATAACGTATCTCTTTAAATCCCAGGCAAGACAGTCTGAGTCCATCAGGATTTAATTGATTAAAAACAAGTTTTCTTGCGTCTTCGATAAATCTATCTTCATCAAGACTCGCGGCTCCATACCAAGGGCTTTCTATTTTCAGAGACGGCCGGCCCTTTTTGTAATCTTCTTGCTTTGCTTTCGCTAAAGCTTCATAGGCCTCAAATAAGCTGTAACAAAAATTATAATTTTCACCTCGAATCAAACAGTTATCGATAGAGTTAAGCAATCCTTGCAAGAGCGTAGAGCCGCTGCGACCATAGGTTACAATTAAAATGCTTGAAAAATTCATTAGTTATTCCAAAAAATAGAAGTTTTTATAATCGAGTACACGCTCTCTAGTCTGCGAACGGACCCTACTGAGGTCTCAATATTTCCACAGATAGAGCCAAGTGAAAGGGTGATGATGATGCGGAGAATATCCATTTTACTCGAAAGAGGTTCGGTTTTTAAAGTCGCTTAACTATTCAGTATGCTAATCAATTTTAAATCGAAAGCTTATTGATCCGCTTAAAATGCTTAAGCAAACACTATATTGAATAAAGGGTAACATGCATTAGCGGAGTTTTTTAGAGCCAATGTGAAAACACTATCTTTAGCAATACATATTTTATCGGACTTAAAACGTGCATGAGCGGATTGATCGTTGCCGGGATAGAGTTTCGCCATTTTTTCTGAGGGCTTGCCCCAATTAATATTTATCTGTGTTTGATGATTGCTTAACTGCAGCGATAATTCTTTAGGGGCATTTTCGTTTAAGACCACAACACCGCCTAACTCAAAAATTTGCCCCGATGAGAAAGAATGTGGCGTAGTATCGATTTGCGCCATCAGTATCCAGTCAGGCAAGTCTAAATTTTCAACATGCAGCACTACTTCGTCCATACCGGGATTGAAGCAGGAGACTTGCGATAACGCTCGTTCAAGTTCAACTACGCCAGTCATGCTCCCGTATTTATCCCTTGTGCCTTGATCGCCTTTACCGATGACTTCCTGGACGAAGTCATGATCCTGTTTTTTATTTTTTGACAATTTTAATGTCTTAAGTATCGGTAATAATGCTTGAGCGGCCTGCTCAGGACTTACCCGATACAGTTCTTCGTAGCTGAGTGCTAAAGGATGTGCGCCATGGGCGATTAAATGTTGCCATGTTCGTTGCATTAAATTAACGCATTTAAGTTCATGGTTAATCAGTTTATCCACTGGAATAGCCAGCTCCATCGCTTCTTCCGGAATATTTTCCGTCTTCATGTCCGGCCCCCATACGCCGGTTTTTTCAGCGAAATGCAGTGATAGTAACCTGTCAAGCGCTTGTTTTCGATAAAGAAATAAATGCCGGTAACCTGAATGCATAGCTGCGTCAGCTAAGGCGCAGGAAACTTCCCAGGGCACTATTTCTATGCAATGTTTAATAATAGCCTTATGAGCTGTAACCTCATGCATCCTTTTGGCAAGAATTGACGCATCTTTCGACGCCATCCAGTGCTCGGTAATATCGCCATACAGGCGTCCTAAATTGAATGGTTCATGCTGTAGACATATCAGGCCGGAACGATCTACTAAGCGCTGGGTGAGATTAGTCCCCCCGGTGCGTTGTAATGTCCAAATAATAAAAGGCGGTTTTTCTTTAGATGAAGAAGGCGTAATAAAATCAGTCATGTTCAATTTTTAGGCTCATTACGATGTTGACGGAATAATGCTGGTCATGTGTGTATTTTTTTGATGATGCAGGATATTGGTTAGATTAAAAACTCCAAAATCTTTTTCATCATCAATTCACCGAATTGTGCATTACCATGATGCATATCATGTTCTTTTGGACTTCGGTAACATCCCAGCATAAAGCCTGATTCATCGTAGCAATCGGGGCTGACCGAAATAATGGGAATATTTCGAAGTTTAAGTTCCTGCCTAATGAAGTCTCGATAATAACCGTCAACATAACTAAAGACTTCTGGCCTGATCACTTTTAAAGACTTGTTATGTTTAAAAGGGCGTGGCGGTTCGATGACGAACAGTTTTTTCCGGGCTCGCACAATAATATCGATGAGTTTCAATAAATATTGGCAATCATCCAATATGGTTTGATGAAGTAACGCGTTTGAGACAGGCGCCTCATTAAGCGCAAACTGCGATGGCACAAAATTGGACCATGCGCTATTTCTGAGTACCCGTGAAGTATGTAAAGGACCTGAAAGGCCATAAATGGTGTCGCTGTCTTCTATTTCAGGGAGAGGCAGGCGTTTAAGTCGTTTACGATATTCTAAGTTTCGAATTTCAGCGTACTCACCTTTATCGACAAAAAAGGGGGTCGGGAAAAATTTTGCATTTCCGAGCGGGCGAATGGTTAAGTCAATCTGTTGAGGCCATTCTCCTTTGCTGATTAAAAGGTTCTGTCCGCTTTTAAGGGGACCTGTGTGACTATCCCCGGTAATTAATACTTTCATTATGTTTTTCTCAAAAACAGTTGAAGTGGCTCTAAATTGCACATAGATCCATCATAATATATTGAATAATAAAAATTTTTTGTTAATTTAGCAAAAGCCTCGGAATTTTTCTCGTCATCAATTAGTCAAGTTCTGCATTGCCAAGGTACCTGCCCTTTGTCGGTGTCTGCCGATAGCATCCCGGCATAACCGAAAACGTCAGGTCCGCTTGCTTTCGTCGCGAACTTAAAACATGAGCTACAAATTGTGCCGGCACAAACTCAGACCATACTTGATGCCTGAGTGCCGCGAGAAGAATAACTTCGCTATTTTTCCTATTTGCCGGAGGGAAACGTTTAACGATGCAAATTTCAGCGTATTTGGAATGCGCCGGTAATTAACGCTTTATTAATCCCTTCCGAAAACAGCAAGCAATTCCTCATCGCAAACTATCTCATCGTCATCCTTTTCCAGGCTATTTTTGTGTTCTACATTTTTTTTCACAGGCGGAACATGTTCTTTAAAAAACTGCTTCATCACATGATCGACGCCCACCTGGGCAACCGATCTCATATCCGGATTGTAAAATTGACCGCGCATGACATGAGAAGAAATAATTTCATACGAAGGAAAGTAATCCACATAAGCATATTTTTCAGCCAGAAATCCCGCTACGGCTCGTAAGATCGATTTTGAATGCATGGTCGCGACAATGACTTGTTGCTGGGTTGCTGTTGCCATAAGCGGTACCGGGCTTACTGTTAATAAAAACTGCATTTTTGGATTAATTTGTCGAACGCGGGCAAAAAATGCCTCCATATCTTTGCGCACCTCGGGAAATGAGAAATTGACCAGTTTATGTTTAGCCGAATCGAATTCTCCGCCTGCTGTACCAGGGCATACGGGGTAAACCGCTCCGTCTTGAATGGCAAGCCACGCTTCTGTAAGTCCCAGAGTAAACACAAAAACATCGGAAACTTCAAAAAGACCGGCGACGCTTTTCAGGTGATGCTTCCGGTGGATTTCAACTTCGTCAATGCTGGAGAACGGCTCGGGTTCAATCGTAGGTCTGAAAGGATCGACAAAACCGTCATCTTTTTTCCACGTCGATTCCAGAGGCGAAAATTCGCCTAATGCCCGCTGTGTCAGTTGCAGTAATTGGCGGGGCGTATAAACATTGCCGTAACGGGCGGAATACATGCCGTAGCCGAAATTTAACCAGTGCGATTTATTCAAGAAACCGGGAGCGGGTTCAACATCGACATAATTGAAGCCTTTTTCACGTAACTCGCGTCCAATATGCTGCGCAAAACAGCTGCCCGCGGTCGCAATGCGTTTTTCCTTCAAAGGAAATTTTTTGGAGTACCAATCGCTGATGTCCAAAGGGTAAGTGTCTTGCACTACATTGCGCCAAAAAGCTTTTTTAGGTTGATGACGGTAAGGATGGTCGGAGGGAGGGGGTGTTTTTTGCATATTAATCTGTTCAACAGTTCAGACGGCTTTTGAGAAATAAAAGACTTTGGATTCAGGAAGGAAAAAATAATTTCTAACATTGAAAGCTTACAACTTCAATAATGGGAAGCCATGTTAAATCACCGGGTATGGCTTTACAAGCGTGTGCGATTTTTTATTCAGGCGGGCGTACTAGAAACGATCTTAGAAGAGATGTCCAATTTTTCGCATCGATAAAAAATACTGATATTAGCTAAGTTATTATTTTTTATAATCTTATTGTTTTAAATTTAAACTGAAATTCTATCCGACACTCATAAAAAAACCGCCCTAAGTTTCCCTGGAGCGGTTCGTTCAATTAATGCTTGACGATAAAATGGGAAAATTTCTCTGTATACCCGCTTTTATCGGTCAATGATGGCTTCTGGAAGTTGTCCGCATGTTTTTTCGTAACGCTAAGCTTGGTTTCGTAGCTATGCGCTATTAGGTGATCCCATGCCTTTTCTGTTTTTTACTAACAACCAGTTAAAAATGTACCAGCGGTTACATTTATACACCAGTTATTTAAACCTGCATTTGTAACCTCGCCTCCCATAATTGGGGTGCCGTCGGATCCAAATGTAACAGGCATCCAATGATAAAGGGAACCGGAATCATAGTTAGAATTAGGATCATAAGATTTACCAAGCTCCGTCTTATAAATCGAATTTGCAGGGTTGGTACTAATGAGATAACGATTATTAGTAAAAAAACCTCTACAAGAGGCATCATTAGCACATTTATCAGCCAGGCGATCGCCAACAAAAATATAATTCCCAGCAACTCCTCGATCTGGTTCTTCTAGGCTACCTAGATTCTTACTTATTTTCATAACGAAATCATGCTGGGTTATATAAGAAAAATTGGCATTATTATCTGAGCTCAGTTCTATCCAAGGTTTATTCTGAAGGTCAGCAAAACTGGTGCCGGGATCTGATTTTTTATACCATGTTTTTGAAGCCTTCCAGCCACTGGTGTCGGAAGCAGTCATATAATACCTTTTCGATGACCCAGAACCCCTGGTAAAAAGTGAAGGGGCTTCCTTACCATCGCCGTCATTAAAAACCTCTCGGTACAGGAGCGTGTCGGCTTGAAGACCACTTTCATTCATTTTGTAAATATTCATTGTGTATTGCCCGTACCCGTCAGAGCCACCATTGCAGGAGGAGGAGTATGGAATCCATTCGTTAGAGGATGACTGGCAGTACCTTCTAGTTCTTGCAACTAAATAAGTCTGGTTAGGATAACCATCGTCTTGAAAAACTGAAGAATCACGAAGAAGTTCATTATGTAGAATGCCTGCATTATTAGGGGCTGCAACGCCAAGCCAACGTAAATTGCCATCATTGTTAGATGGACCATCTGTATAGTCTGCAGGCCTAAAATTATTTACAGATCTATCGTGATCGAACTCGTTAAAGCCACATGGAGTTGATGAGGTATAAACTTGTCCGCCTTTTCCGGTCAAAATGTACTGAGTACCACCGCTAGTCTTCTTGCCAAGATAGACGCTGGGTCGGCTGCCGGCGCCAGGGAGATTTGGTGCATCTAGTGTCCAATTAGCTAAATCTGAAGAGCTATAACAATTCGTGCCCGCTGGAGACTTATCATCACCACCGTACATATAAAATTTTCGATAGTCCGGCGACGACATCGTCGGCTTAGCCTGAGGATTAAACCGATTATCTAAGATGTGCCCCCCCCCTGGCGATTATCTTCTCACCAGTGGCAGAATCATTCCAATTTGGATTGTTGTTGACAGTTATCCGAGCATAATCTGCAAGAACTTCACTAGAGCCGAGAAGGCAAACTATTGGCAACGACGCGCGTATCAAGTTCATGGTTGTCGTCTTTAAACTTGGCTTACTGCGATAAACGCTCCGAATAAGTTGACTTAATGATTTTTTTCTGTTCATAACTTCCTCACTTTGTGTTTTGCTTCATAACTAAAGGTTTGCTGTTTACTCTACCATAGAGCTCAGCCGCTTTAGAGTAGAAGACTTTATTGCCTATTGCAAATTTAATTCCCTTCCGATAATGCATGAGCCTGAAGGAGTGCGGTTAAGGCTGCCAGATGTTACTCGTTGATATATTAATTAATAAATATCAATATCTTATCTAACTTTTTGCGTTAAAAAAACAAGTTATAACCTCTTAATTAAGGTAAACCCCCAGCACTGCGGCATAAGTATCTACACAAGCCCCGTCTTTTTCCCTTGAGAAAAAAGATTGAGATAATAAAAGTGTAAGCAGTTGATTTTATTCTTCTCGCCACGACTTTCTCCAGCAGAAGGGGGCGCTTTTTTCTTAACTTACAGCGGTTTCAATTTACAGAAGTTACACGATTAAAAAGGCTATGTCGTTATCATGGCCGCTGGAGTGCGGGCTTTGCCTGCATAGGCAAGCAAAACTTGCACTCCATTGAGCAGCTAAGGAACGAGCATGAAATAAGTTGAGCATTTGATTCTCCTCACCCCAACCCTCTCCAGCAGGAGAGGGAGCTAATTGCCGAAGTTATTTCATGCTCGTTCCTAATTGAATTTGAGAGTGCTGTAATAGCAGTGACTCGCCATCTACGGTGATAGATAAATTAACCCGCGTTGAGCGGTTCACCTTTTCAAGCCTCCGGCTTTGCCGGAGGTATTTTGACGCTGTCTTTTGCTAATTCAGACGAGCTAACCGATAACACCTTCATTTTTATTGATGATCAAACCGTCTAACTCATTAATGCGGTAATAAGAGTCGGTATCGGCATCGGGTAATAACAAAGCGGAATTTTCAAGCTTTCCCTGCACATAAAACTCGCACAATACAACAGGATTGCCGACAAAATAAGGCGCCTTGCCTTTTAACTTACCGAAAGAAAGTCCATCAATTGAGAGCACGCGCGCTGCGGTGCCGATTCCCCAGCTTTTATGCTTTACCCAAAAATCAGCTATATCGCCGTTTTCAGTATACATTTCATAAATATTCATAATTTGTAACTACTCGCCCCCTAAATATCAAACTTACCCGCCAAAGCCAATTGCACAGCAATGAGCGGGTTATATCCCTTATTTGCCATAGTTTGCAAATAGCTTGAAATGCGGCAATAGGCCTTGGCATAATCTTCCGACCG
>JAPLRU010000003.1 GCA_026399025.1 Methylobacter sp. | reverse complement strand
CTAGCGTCAATGTTGTTGACTTAAGCGGCGCAAAGCCCTCTCCAGAGGGAGAGGGTTGGGTGAGGGGAAATTAGAACAGGGAAAAAAGCTTATTTGAATCCCCTCATCCCAGCCTTCTCCCTCTGGAGAAGGAGCATGCCCCTTAAATCAACAGTATTGAGCACTAGCGTAACCCGACATTTACCGTTTAACGCTTGCTCCCGCTATCGTGTCGATAGCGGCGATTGATCTTAATCCGATAATCACAACAAAGGCCCTATTTTATGAATATGACCCAAAACACAGCGCTAACTTTATTACTGGCTTTCTGTTTAGGCTCAACCTGTGTGAGCGCTTATGCGGAAGGAAGCGCCAAAAGTTCCGTTTACAGCCCAAACGAAACCATTATGCATATTGAAAAAGCTAAAGTCGAAATCAGCCATAGCGATTTCATGCCACCCAGCGAGCATTTAAAAGCGGCGCGGGCGTCTTCCGAGAAAGTAACGGGAAATTCGGATATTGTCAAAAAAGCCAACGCAAGCATCATTCAGGCGCAAACCAAAGTAAACCAGCTTGATATAAAAGGTGCTAAAGAAGAGCTGGATAAGACGCTCTCAACTGTGGTTGCTGGTTCCCAAGCTTCTGATACTGTGAAAGTATTCGTTTTAGAACAAAAGCAAAAGCATTCACCACGAAGACACGAAGGACACGAAGTTTTTTTAATGCGTTGATTTTAATAAATTATTTTTCTTCCTGAACTTCGTGTCTTCGTGGCGAATAGGTTTTTAAACTCATTTTGATAATACTTTCACAGTCTCTACGACGTGTGAACGATCGAGTAGAATAATCATTGAATGTAATGCCTGATACGTAACGAATTAATCTTATCGGTCAGTATCTTTTGCGTAGCTTCATCCTCCGGCCAGCTGCCAACGACCTGCGTATCGTCGCCATCCAGTTTAATTTGAGCGTCTTCGTTTTCGGTAAAGACACTGACAATATCGCGATTATCGCCACGGCGATAGACAACGTATTTCGGCGGTATTTTCCGCTTGCCGAGTAAAACTCCGTTCCAATCCGAGTAACATTGCTTACCTGAAACGAGCCCACGCAAACTGTTAAATACATCGATCTGCTGGAATTGACGGTTTTCAATCGCCGCCTCATTACCATCGGCAATAACCAGAGGGATTTTTGCGGCGGCTTTAAATTGACCGAATAAATCAAATTCAGCTTTTTTTAACGGCGTCATGGAATGGTGATCGCCGACGATAACCAATAAACCGTTATTGAAAAAGCCGTTATCTTGCAGCTGCCGATAAAACCGGCCTATCTGTTTGTCGGTATACCTAATAGCTTCCGACTCGGATTTATGCTTATTTTCCGGGTTAATATAGGGATGGTGGCTGCTGACGGTTTTTACAAAAATAAAAAAATTTCGGCGGCTATGTTGCTTCACTCTATCCAGAACTCTTAGGTAAAGAGCTTCATCCGGCGCGGCCTGAAAATGAAACCGCTCCCACTTGTCATATTCAGGCTGATCGTGTCCTTCAATATAATCGAAACCAATGCTTTGAGCCCAGTTTCCGGTGTTGCCGAAGTCAAGATCGGCGCTTGTTAAAAACTCGGTTTGATAACCTTGTTTTTTAAGAAGAGCGGGCAAGGAATTTTGAATATTAAAAAAACTATGGAAGGAGACGCCGCCCTCGTCTGCGTAACTGGATGGCGGATAGACCGGTTGCAGGCCGGTCAATAAGGCAATTTCGCCATCCTCGGTAATAAAGCCATTGGCGTAAAAATTTTTGAAGGCTTGGTTATGACTGGCGATTAGGTCAAGATTCGGCGTCCAGTTATTGATCCCGGAAAAATAACGGCTGTGATAGGCGGAAAGCGACTCCACCATTAAAACGATAATATTTTTATTTTCCGCATTTTCGGCCTGACAATGCAGGTCTTCATTAAAGCTAAAAGACTTTAAGAAATTGTCGCTGTAGGCGGATGACTCCGACAGGATAATTAAATTGTAGTCGATGATATTTTTGTAAATCCATGAATGCGCGTATTTATGATCGTCTGAAAAGTTTGCTGCCAATGGCAAACCGGCAATGATAAATACCGGCAGCTTTGGATAACGCTGTTCGCTTATTTTGTATTTGCTCACAGCGAATGCAATGGAAGGCGCAAGGATAAAAGCAATAATGATAAAAATACTAAGGTCATTTAATCGGTATATTTGTTGAATATACCGGTAGGAATAATCCGCATATTTGACGGCGTCCCCTATAGTCAGATGGGTATTGAAATTAACGATGACCACATAATCGATAATATAAACGGCAAACAGTATAAAGGCCGACAATCTTAACAAGGCCGTCAGGAGTCGATTGACCTGCGGTAAAAATGACCCATAAAGCAATAATAACAGCGCGCAATAAAATTTAGCGTCATTGGCTAAAACCTGGCTAAAACCCAATAGCCGTGTTCCCGTGTAATGATAAATAAAGCTGTCGACATACAGACATTTTAATAACAGCGGAGCGACGAGCAGCAGGGCTAATTTAATCATGTTCGGGAAAGGGTTTGGCTTAATCGTTAAATGTAAGTGCAATAACTCAGGCGTAAATACGAATTTCTCAATACCATCGGTGCCCCGGCTATAGAGCACAAGTATCCACACAACTTTTTTATATTATAATACAAATAGTTACAAAGCTGTCCAACTCCCTCTCCTGCTGGAGAGGGTTGGGGTGAGGAGGAGAATAAAAACAACCCTTTATATCCCCTCATCCCAACCTTCTCCCTCAAGGGAGAAGGAGCCGGTACTTGTGTAGATACTTATGGATAT
>JAPLRU010000026.1 GCA_026399025.1 Methylobacter sp. | reverse complement strand
TTGCCGCGCTACGGAGCGATGGCTCGGTGGTCACTTGGGGCGGTTGGGGTGGCGACAGCAGCGCCGTGGCGGCCCAACTCGACGGCAGCATTGATGTCAGTCAAATCTATTCGAATTTCTACGCCTTTGCCGCGCTACGGAGCGATGGCTCGGTGGTCACGTGGGGAAGCCCTGATTATGGTGGCGACAGCCGCGCCGTGGCGGCTCAGCTCGACGGCAGTATCGATGTCAGCCAAATTTATTCGAATAGCTATGCCTTTGCCGCGCTACGGAGCGATGGCTCTGTGGTCACTTGGGGACGTAGTGAGTGGGGCGGCGACAGCAGCGCCGTGGCGGCTCAACTCGACGGAAGCATCGATGTCAGCCAAATTTATTCTAATGGAAGTGCTTTTGCTGCGTTACGGAGCGATGGCTCGGTAGTCACTTGGGGAAGCCTTTATTCTGGCGGCGACAGCAGCGCCGTGGCCGATCAATTAACGTCAGGCGTAGCCGGTTTTGCAAACATAAATACCGATGATGTCTTTACGGCGACGAACATCGTGCCCGGCCTTATTCTGGATGGCACCTTTAGCGCTGATGTATTAAATGGCGAGGGCGGCATCGACACTTTAAATGGCGGCAACGGCGATGATACGCTCAATGGCCGGGGTGATAATGACCGGCTAAGCGGCGGCGAGGGCCGCGACGCCTTAAACGGCGGTGCCGGCAACGACATGCTCAACGGCGGCTTGGGCGCCGATGTATTAAAGGGTAATGACGGTATCGATATATTAAATGGCGGCAGTGGCAATGACCGTTTAAACGGCAATGACGGTAATGATTGGCTAAGCGGCGGTCAGGGCCGCGACAGTTTAAATGGCGGAACCGGCAACGATACCTTAAGCGGCGGCTTGAGTGCAGATGTATTAACGGGTGGGGACGGCCGTGATGACTTTTATTTTTACAGTGCCGACGAAAGAAATGCCGATCAAATTACCGATTTTAACCCGGTAGACGACACCATTCGACTGGAAAACAGTGTGTTCAATAAGCTGGGGCATAGCGGCATATTAAAAGCCAATACGTTTAAAACCGGTGCTATCGCCGCTGATAGCAATGACTACCTGATTTACAACCCTACCGACGGCCATCTCTCTTACGATGCCGACGGCAGCGGTTCCGGCGCTGCGGTGCAGATCGCGTTACTCGGCACCCATCTTGCGCTAACCAATGCCGATTTTGTCGTTGTTTAATGGATCGGCAAGCTTCAGCCTAAAAACCTACTTTTAATGTAGCCGTCGAATCAACCGATTCCGCTAGGGACGCTCCCGATTTTAGCGGCATTCCCACGCCGGTGCGCTCATCGTTATACACATCTCGCTGTAGGCCGGAATACCCACAGGGCACAAGTAAGCCTGTCCGCGCTTTAGCGCAGGACAGGCGTTTCCGGCATTCCGAGGCTTGGGAGTGCCGGAAACGCCCACCCTGGCTATCGCCGGGCGGGCTTATTCCGGCCTACGTCCTGTCTTGAACAGACTTGTGTATAAAGATGAGCGCCGGAGCGTGGGAACGATGTCGCTTTATTCAGTTCGGACTTTATATTTTATTCGGGAGTTTCCGAGCTTTCTATCCTCAAGAAACCAAGCTACGGTAGACTTCCGACACCCGTAAAGCCAGTTTCTGGTAAGACCGCTCTTGAGCAATAAATGCCGGGCCGCGGGCTCCCATAGTTTGAGCGTAAACGCGGTCAGCCAGCAGTGTTTCAACCGCACCGGCAAAGGCGGGCACGGTCATCGGCACGCACAGACCGGCGCCGCTGCGTTCAAGCACGTAGCGCTGGTCCGGAATATCGTTGCCCACGCAAGGCACGCCCAAAGCTAAGTATTCCAGCGCTTTGGTCGGTGACGACACGTCATAAAGCGGCCCGCGCGGAATGGGCGATAAGCCCAGCTCCGCGCGTTTCACCAAACTCATGGCCCGCGTCTGAGCTAACCAGCCGGTCAGCCAGACGTGCTGCTGCAAGTCCATTTCTTCAATACGCCGACGTAACCACGCCTGCTCGTCCGCCGCGTCGCTATCGCCGGCCAGCACCAGCAGCACGTCCGGGTAGCGCTTACGTACCTCGGCAATGACGTCCAGCATAAAGCCCGGTTGACGCGCCAGACCCAACGCACCCAGGTAGATAACGACGCGTCTGCCAAGCAATCGCTGATCGTCGGCCGGATCGACCGGGTTGCGTTCCAGCGTTTCGGTATCTACGCCCATCGGCACAGCGGTCATCCGTTCGCGCGGAATGCCCTTGGCATGCATCCACTCCAGCATGGCGTCGCTTTGCACAAACAGATGGTCTGCCTGCCGGGCGATGAAACCGTAATAAGCCATCCGGGCTACTTTCGCGCGCAGATGGTTAGCAAACCAGACTACAAGTCCGCGTTTACGCCCGACTTCATCGGCTCTGGCTTCATAGCCTTCAACCATCGGAAAGGACATCCAGAAAACAAAGGGCTTTCTGCGCAAACGCGCCAACAGCCAAACGGATAATGCGGAAAAAGTCCGATCCCGCACTTGAATAATGTCCTGGTTGTTTTTTAGCCGGTGAATGGCTTGTAGGTCACGCAGGGACTTCAAGGCTCCGGCCACCATGCCGTCCGCATTTCCGGTGACGGTCATTGTCCCTGCCGACCATTGGCTGTTTTCCGCATCGAACCGCGCCGCTTTAGGCCCGACCAGATCCGAACTGACGCCCAGACGAAATAGAAAAGTCCCGAACAAGGCTTTTACGTCGGGCCGGGCAGGCGGTAAAGAATCTCTCATCACAAACAGGATAGAGAGGGGTTTTGAGCGGGTATTCGCTGAGCAAGTTTGGTCATACGCTCCGGTTATTGCCGGAAGACTTTCAGGTATTTTCATTATTTTTGACCTATTCAATATGAAGTCGCTGTGATTACAGGGCTTGGGTTATCTTGAAAACGGTTATTAAATATAATGGAATGCAGGTAGTTATGATGAATACCGATAAACAACAGCGATAAACGAGTTTTGCACTCGTCTCCATGCGGCGCACTCGCCTTTATACACATCTCTCTGTAGGCCGGAATAAGCCTGTCCGCGCTTTAGCGCAGGACCGGTGTTTCCGGCATTCCGAGACTCAAAAGCGCCGGAAACGCCCACCCTGGCTATCGCCGGGCGGGCTTATTCCGGCCTACACCAGGTCTTGAACAGGCTTGTGTATAACGATGAGCGCTTCGGCGTGGGAACTATAAATAAGGCACGCACGGCACGCCCTACGCGAAGGCCTTCCGCGCTTACTAAGGTGACGGCGTCTCTCGGACACTTGCGTATAAAGATAAGTGCGCGCGTGGGCGTCGGCGAATCATCATTATCAGCGTTGTATTTTCATCAATCCGCTTACATTGATCCCGGTCAAATCCCCGTAAAACTGTAACTTTCTCGTTCATCCTGACATTTATTCACGGCGTTTACCGAGACAGAAAACTTTTTTTTGCACGACAAGGTATAACCCATGCAGAACGCCAGCAGAATCTGAGTTACCGGAGAATCGATCAGGTCATGGTTGTATACGCTTAGCGGCAGGTTAAGTAACAGCATCACGCCGATGCTGTCCAAGGCTGCGGCTTCCATTGGCGGTACGTGGCGGGCGAGCCGTAACGCCGTTATTGCGCAGGCCGATAGCATACCGAGAAAGAGCGCATAGCCCAGCAAGCCTAAATCCCAAAGCATAGTGGATGCAGTCGAAGCGCCGGGTGTAAAAGAAGCCGGTTGATCGGTACCGGCAGTGCCGTGGTTTGCTGCCGGACCGTGACCGATATAAAAGCGGTAATCGTTGATGCCGCTGCGTTGCCGTATCGGATTTGCATTGAGAGGGGGCAATTCGCTGATCCCGCTACTGAGAAAGTAAGGTTTCGTTACCAGGACCGCAGCATAATCAATAAAACCCTCAAGACTTATCGGTTCGTTATGCCGTTCGGAATAAAGCTGCCGATGGGCAAGTAACGCGCTGCCGAGCAGCATGGCTACAAATAGGCTCCCCCCTACAAACTTTAACGGAGAGATCAGGATGTTCTTGTAAAACAGCAAGACCAAGCCGAGGAGCAATACTATAGAGATAACGTTAAGCTCGGTCGGCGCAACCGTTGCCGACGCTGCCAGTACGACCAAAACCAGCATTTTGAAACCGATCCGCTTATACTTGAACAGCGAGACCGCCAAAATGATCCCGAATACCGGCAAAATGAGCGCCGAGCCGCTGAAACCGCCGGCCAAGAAGCTTTTACTGACGCTGCCGACTAGCGTATTCCAATCCGCTCCGTTGCCTTTGGCCAGGTAACATTGCTGCAAAATAAGCCCGGAGACCTGTACAACAAGGGCCGCCAGCATGAGTTTACAGAAACGCTGTGTGCTCACGCTACGCTGAATGACAGCGGCAAACAGTAACGTTAAAAGCCACAGGAACAGGTAATGTCTTGCAGCGATTTCAAGCGACGCCAAGTCGGTTTTGTTGGCCCATGCCGACCAAGCGAAAAAGCAGCAAAACAGCGCGATGGCTACAGAAACAGAGTTAAAGTTCAACGCTGCAATACGGTTTTTAATCGTCCGCGGTTGCGGTAAAAAGTCAGACAGCAAGGCGAACAGCGCGGGTATTTCCTTTATCGCAAGACCATAGATGCCGCATAAATCGCGCAATGGCGGATAGAGTAGCGGCAGCATAAACACTGTCGTAGTTTCGGCAAGTAAGGTTGCCAGCGCCGCTCCTTGCGGTCCGTAGTGAGGCACCAGAATCAGCGCCAGAGCGAAGTTCATGATTAATAAAACGGTGGATTTGATGACCAGCAGGGCTTGGCGGTGAGTAGCCAGCAGATATTGGCACACTGGCGCATCGATAAAGACCAGCACGGCAATCCAGATATGGATAAGAAGCACACTGCCCGCCCCCAGATACTGTTTGCCGAGAATGGCGTTAATCACTTCCGAGCCGATGATCGAAATCAAAAAACAGGGGAGCAAAGATAGCAGCGCCATGCCGGCCGTGATGCGCGCGACGTTAGTTTTGAGCCGCTCACCTAAGTCTTCGGGGTAGATGTAACGCGCCGCCAGCGTTTGCATCAGCATCGGCGGCACTACCCACCATATCTCGGAAAACCGCATCGCGGCGGCGTACACGCCCACCGCGGACATGCCGGTTAGATGGCCCAGTATGATTTGATCGACCCGCGCATTAAGCGACACCACCAGCATACTCAGAATAATGGGCAGACCGGTGCGGAGCATGTTCCAGGCATGGTTAAAATCGAATCGCCACTGGGAAAAACGCTCGCCGTACCATAAATAAGCAACAATCAGGCACAATCCATACACCACCGATTCAATCGCCATCACACCCATCAGGGCGATCAGTCCGGCGCCTGAGACAATGACGGCTATCTTCAACGCGGCGCCGACAATCATCGCGGTATTTTTACCTAACACGGCCGGTCCGATATTGATATGCGAGGCAAACCATAGCCATATGCCGGCAGGCACTTCGGCGAACGGAACCCCGATGCACAGTATGGCGAGGAGTGTGAGCTGAGTTGCGTCGAAGCCGCCCAGCCATTTGGCTGCGCCCAGCGCTAACATCACGGCCAATAGCGAACCGCACAGACGAATCAACAGGGCGCTGCCTAAAATACGGCCTTCATCGTCGCGGTCGCGCACCATGTCGCGCATGGCGGTTTCGCCTACGCCCAACCAGGAAATGACGGTGAACATGCAAAGCCAGGCGATCACGTAATTGAATCGCCCGAACTGTTCGGGGCCCAGATAGCGGGCGAGCCAGAGACCTACCAGAAAGCCCAGGAGCATACGCAACACTTTCTCGCTGGAGTGCCAAGCGATATTTCGCACTATTTGCATCAGTCCGGTGTTTGAAGTCATGGCGTTATCCGTGTTCCATTATCAGTAGGAATAGTCTATTTTTTGCGAGTGTAATTATTCACCTCCCCCTTTGAAAAAGGGGGATTGAGGGGGATTTATTTAAAAAATCTCCCCTAACCCCTCTTTTTCAAAGAGGGGGACTGAATAGCTACTTGCGAGTTACCCGTATCGGTCCAATTTGTGTGCTATTTTGCTGCTTGCTGAGTCGTCACACATATCGGCGTCAGGCAATCCCGGCAAGTTGTATCACGCGTTTGATTTTTCGCTGAGCCGAGGTTAAAAGCCGGGAAATATCGCTGCCGCTGTTCCATGAACAGCCCCAGTGATGTACGCCGTAGGCTTCCGGGAATTTTTCGTTGGCACGCTCCAATTCACTCCAGTGGTACGGATAGAACCAGGGTTGCGGAAACAGCGTAAAGTCGCCGGCGATGCCGCTTCCCAGTAAAACTCGAGTCAGTAAAGCGGGACCTGTTTCCTCCGGCGCCGACTTTTCTCCCACGCGTTTCGGCAATGCCCGCAGGCAACGCTCCATATAGATGGAATTGGGCTCCGCGCCGATGATGCCGATCGAGACGCTGCTGCCGTCTTCCGAACACGAAAAGTTTTTTACGCCGATCAAGATCGGGTCGATATTGCGTAAACATTCAAAGTCGGTGTCAAGATAAACGCCGCCGTGCCGCAGCAATATTTCGTAACGCAAGATGTCCGCCATTTGGGCATAGCTCGATGCGGAATTGATCAGGTCCATGCGTCGAGGTATAAAGTCGAGATTGTCCAGATTCCATAATTTGTATTGCCAATCAGGATGCAACGTTAACCAGCTATCCCGGTAAGCACAAAACTTTTCCGGCAACTCCGGGTTGATTTTGTTAATCCAGACTTGGTGAAATATACGTGGAATCATAACGTTCTCCTTAAAACTCGGTAATGTGTCTTGGTAGATAGGGAGGCGTTCTTGCGGTACAACAAAATATAGCCAATCCAGAACGCCAGTAAAACCTGGGCTGTCGCCGAGTCAACCAGGTCGCGGTTGTAGATACTGAGCGGCAGATTAAGCAACAGCATCACGCCTAGGCTGTTCAGGACTGCCGTTTCCATCGGCGGGGCGCGGTGAGCGAGACGGAGCGCAGCGATGCCTGCGACCGACAGCAGCCCCAGAAACAGGGCATAACCCAACAAGCCTAAATCCCAAAGCAGAGTCGATGCAGTTGATGTCGTCAGCGTGAAGGGGTATCTGCGGGCCGCGACACCGGTGCCCAGCGTTTTACTCTCCCGGCTCGATGCCGGACCGTGGCCTATATAGAAGGCATAATCTTTGGCGCTGTTGTAGCGCTTCCACATCAAAATTGCACTGGTGCGGGACAACTCACCGGTTTCGCGATTGAAAGAGTCCGGGTTCGATTCCGCGATAAAAACATAGTCGATCAAGCCTTGAACATCATTGACATTGTTCATCGCTTGCGAATAGGTCTTCTGATAAACCAATATAACCGAGCCGAGCAGTAGCGCACCGCACAAGCCTAGTGCTAAAGACTTTATCGGATTGACCAAAATCCTGCTGCGAAAAAGCAGCACCAGAGCGACGGGTATGCAGAAGAAAAAGATTTTCACTTCGGCCAAGGCAACGGTTGCCAGTGCGGTAAGTACCACGCAGGCCAACATTTTTCCGTCAATCTGCTTTTCCCGAAACAGCGAGAGGGCCAGAATAATCCCGAATACCAGAAATATAGCCATCGTGCCGCTTCCGCCACCGGTTAAAAAGTTTCCGCCGAAAGTGCCGACGATTGCGTCCCAACTGGCTCCGGAACGTCTGGCGAAATAAAAATACTGGGGAATCGCAAAGGGGACTTGGACGGGAACTATCCACAACAGAAATTTCCAGATAGATTGAAATTCGTCGGTTTGCGGAATCGCAGAGACAATCAACGCGGTCAGGAACCAAGGAAAAATATAATTTTTTGCCGCAACACCGAACGAGGCCAAGTCGGTTTTGTTGATTAACGCCGATAAACAAAAAAACAAACAAAACAATACGATCAATATCGAAATGGGGCTGATGCTCAGACCGGCCGAAATCGGTTTGACGACGCGAAGCTTTTCCAATAAAAACTTGACGGCAACCAGTAACAGCAGCAGATACGGTAACCAGTTCGCCTGTTGAATGCCCAAAAAAAAGGTAAGTTGGCCAACGACTAACAATACCAAGATCAGCATTAACCAAACGATGGCGCGGGGCGATAAAGCCAGCACAACAATACTGAGCATCATTGCCCCGACAAGCGCCGGAACCAGAATGCCCATGCGCGGAATAATCATGCCGCAAAGGACGGAAAAGCCCAATATTGCCATAAACATGATTAGAACGATCCATTCATCGGCTCGCTGAGGCAATAAAGGTTTAGTTAAAACGGACATGATCGGCACTCCCTGCTTGAGCAAACAGCAACGCTGGAGAGTCCGAAAGCCTTATGCGAACGGAGAGGTCTTCTGGCTGTGCCCGATTTCGGATGTTTATCGTCGGTTAAAAAGCTATGCGCGTCTTTGATCTTCAAACGGATAGACTTTGCGGACTGGGCGCTGTTACGGCAGCCGGAACGGATAAAGCAATATCGTTGCCCTTTTTTCGATCTCGGCTTGGCTAATTTTAAAGACGGTTCGGTTACCGGCTTTTGGTGTGGCTTTCGCACTTCGATAGCTTGACCGAATAAGCTCATTTTCATATTTTCATAAATAGGCGTTTTTTCCATAGAGGTAAGCTAGGCGCAAAGTCCTTCACAAGCCGTTGCATCAATCCGTAAAGAACAGTTGGCGTTGTACAGGCAGGTAGAATAGAAGATCGCATTTTTTCAAACAATCGGTACGATCACCTAGCCGTTGAGTTCGCTATTGAGCTGGATGTTTTATCTTGAGAGGAAAGAGAGAAGAGAAGCCCGGTTAATTATTCGGATTCCATGTGTTTTTGTTGAGACCATGGGGGGCGTATCGTGGCATACCGCGCCCCGGCTCGGCAATGACGATCAGCGCGAACACGCGCCAAAGGGGCTTGGCGTTTCCCGGCATTCGCTTAAAACGGTCCGGGTAGCCGGATAATCGATAAATGAGCGCGGTTTCAATCCTCGCTGATGACCTGATTCATACAGGCTGTTATTTTTGCAGCCAGCGCTTGGACATGAGGTTCGCGGCACATATCAAAATGCTGTCCGGACACCTGCTGAACATCCAGCTTATCGCCCAACAGTTTTTGCCATTCGTGTTCGGGAGGCGTCAGGGTGAAAAACAGGCTCTCCCGCTCGGACGCTTGAAACAAGGTGACACGACCCGGATAACTGTCCGCTTGATAACCGTTGCGGCAGGTGGTGTCAGGTGTTGAGGTATAAACGTGCGGCCAGAAATCGGTGCCGTATTGATCCAGTGTCATCCAGTCATTGATTTTAGTTTTAGCCTTGTTCATCAGTTCGCGCGGGCCTTGGCTCAGAAACTTCCGGATAATCCGGGTTAAAGGCAGTATTTGTTGTTCTTCCGTTAGGTGAGTGTCCAGCAATCCCAGCAACTTGACTTGATGCCCATGAGTCAATAATTGTTGGGCCATTTCATAAGCAATCATGCCGCCGAAAGAAAATCCGATTAAATAATAGGGGCCCTGAGGCTGTACCAACTGCATCTCGCCGATGTAGTGGCGGGCCAAGTCTTTCAAAGGCGGCAAACTAACCGGATGATCGCTATTTTCGCCCGCCATGCCGTAGCGCAGGAAATACAGGGGCTGATTCCGGCCCAGATGCCGAGGCAGGTCCAGTAGGGTGATGGTGTGAATCGCAAACAGCGGCGGGCGCGAACCTTGCATCTGGATGGGAACCACCGAATACCTGAAAGGTTGTTGAGCACCGAAGGAGATGATGAGGCTCAACTCTTCAATGGTTGGCGCTTGGTAAACGACGCCCAGCACTAAATCGGTATTAAGCTGTTTATTCACCTCGGCAACCATTTTAACCGCTAACAGAGAATGCCCGCCCAAGGCGAAGAAATTGTCGTGAATGCCAATCCGGTCCAGTTGTAAAACGTGAGTCCAGATGTCGACCAGCTGTTGCTCCAGAGGATTGCGCGGGGCGGTGAATTCCGCATCCGGAATACGGCAATTGGCATCGGGTTTAGGTAGGGCCTTACGATCCAGCTTGCCGTTAGGCGTGAGCGGCAGCGCATCGAGAAACATAAAGGCCGAAGGAATCATGAACTCCGGCAACTTCGGCTTCAGGAACTCCCGAAGCTCGGAAATGCTCGGGACGGCAGTGCCTTGAGGCACCGGATAAGCAACCAGTTGCTTGTCCGCGCCGTTGTCTTCGTAGGCCAGCACGGCCACTTCCCGCACCGCCGGATGTTCGGCCAGCTTGGTTTCAATATCGCCCAGCTCGATACGAAAGCCGCGGATTTTGACCTGAAAGTCGTTGCGACCGAGGAATTCAATAGTGCCGTCAGCCAGCCATCGCGCCAAGTCGCCGGTTTTATACATTCGCGCCTTGGCTTTGGCCGCGAACGGATCGGCTATAAAACGTTCCGCAGTCAGTTCAGGTCGCTTGAGATAGCCTCTTGCTATGCCGATCCCGCCGATGAAAAGCTCTCCCGCCACGCCGATCGGAACCGGTTGACGGTTGGCGTCGAGGATGTAAATTTGGGTGTTGGCGATGGGGCGGCCGATGGATTGCCAACTTAGCGCATTGGCGGACGGCTCATGAATGGTCGCGTTGACCGTCGTTTCGGTCGGACCGTAGGCGTTCAGCAGCTTGGGCCGATAACCTTCGCGCCCGAACCAATCCGCTAATACTTTACTGCTGACGGCGTCGCCTCCGATGATGATGTGGCGGACAATGCTGGGAATGACCGCCTGATGCTCCTGAGCCAATTGCTGCCAGAACAGGGTGGGTAGATTAACAATCGAGACCCCGTTATTTTGGCATAGCGTCCAAAATGCGCTCGCGTCGCAGAGCCATTCGTCGGTACGGAGCAGCAACGCGGCTCCCGAGAGCAAAGTGACGAAAATTTCCTCTACAGACACATCAAAGGCGATAGTGGCGAACTGTAGCATTCGATCCTCTGTTTCCATGTGATAACGCTTCTTCAGGTCAGTGATCATGCTGCACAAGCCTTGATGCTCAATCATGACCCCTTTGGGTTTGCCGGTGGACCCGGAGGTATAGATCACGTAAGCCAAGTGCTTGGGGTTAAGCCCTAGCGCTTGACGATCCGGGTTGGTGTCCGGGTGGTAGGCCCAAACCGGAAACATGGCCTCCAGGTCGATCAGCGGCAAGGCTTTCGCGACGCCTACGAACAGGCTTTCGAACCGGTCTTGAGTCAGTACGGCGATCGGCACGCTGTCTTCGAGCATGAAGACCAGTCGGTCTTCAGGGTAGGCCGGATCGAGCGGCAGGTAAGCGCCTCCGGCTTTGAGAATCGCCAGCAGCCCGACTATCATATTCAGGCCGCGCTCAACGCAAATCGCCACCAAGACATCCGGTTTAACACCTACTTCGCGCAGGTAATGGGCCAAGCGGTTGGCGCGGGCGTTCAGCTCGGCATAGCTGAGTCGGCTATTCTCATGAATCAGCGCGACCGCCTGTGGCGTTGCGGCGACCTGCGCTTCAAATAACTCATGGATACACGTATCTGCCGGAAACGGAGCGGCGGTGTCGTTCCACTCAACCAACAGTTGCCGGCGTTCGGCTTCGGTTAACAACGGCAACTCGGACAAGCGGGCGTCCGGATCGGCGACGATGCCTTCAAGCAGGGTTTGAAAATGGCCGGTCAGGCGTTCAATGGTCGCGCGCTCGAATAAGTCGGTCGCATAGCGCACCGTGCCGCTTAGACCGTGAGGCGTTTCAGATAAGGTGAAAGCCAGCTCGAAGGGGACTGCTTCAGTCTCTCCGGGTAAAAAGTTCGCAAGGCTTTCGTTTGACGGTTGCTGAGCATCGAGGCTGTTCTGAAGCGCGAACAGAACCTGACACAGCGGATGACGGTTGAGATCGCGTTGCGGGCTAAGCGCTTCGGCAAATTTGTCCAACGGCATTTCTTGATGCGTATAAGCCCCAAGCGTGACTTCGCGCACTTGCGGCAGCAATGCCCGAAAACGAGGATTACCGGCAATATTCGTGCGCAACACTAAGGTAGCGAGCAAATCTTCGGGTTCCGAACAGCTCGGTCCGCCGCTCGGCGTACCGAGTGCAATGTCGTCCTGGCCTGTATAGCGGTGCAGCAGTACTTGCAAGGCCGCTGCCAAGATCACGAACAAGGTCACGCCTTCGCGCCGACTTAAGGTTTTGAGGGTTTCGGCCAAATCCGGCGTCAGGCTGAACGGCTGCGTTTTTGTTGGGTGTAAGGGCCGGGACGGGCGCGGTTTATCGGTGGGTAATTCCAGCGTTGGCATTTCCGCCAACTGCCGCTTCCAGTAATCCGGCGACGGTTCCAGCGGTTTGATGATTTCCGGTCTTAGTTTTGCTGATTCTAAAAACTGTTCAGCGGCCGACCGTTGAGGCGGCTCCGGTAATTTAATAGATTGATCGGGCAAGATTATTTTCATATTTTCCTCAAGTTAAGCGTTTGCTTCGTATGGCAGCCTGGAAGGCGGCCCGATAACGCATCTTAAACACAGTATCTTGTGCTTAATGAAAATAAAAAAACTATATACAGTGTTTTTATAAGGTAACCTCCTGAACTATGTTCGGTCGGCAACGAAAATTGCCAAGACTCTAAAGTCGATCCGATTTTGGCTGAATAGCTGGGTTTTTAGGGAATAAAGTTTTTTTTTTATAACCACTTACGTTAATCCATAAAGATCGCTTGGTGTTATACAGGGAGGTAGCGGCAGGATAGAGGGTTCAATTTTTTCAAACAATCGATATGATTGCCGGTCAAGTGAAGCCGCTATTGGCTTGAATGTGAGATTTTTATTTATATTTAAGCAACCGGAGTTAGCTAACTTACTTACTATCGCTCCGTCGCCGGATCGTCACTCTATTAAGTTAAGTAAACCCCCTAAAAACAAAGGATTTAGAGTTATAAAAATGGAATCGCCGTGGGGTGTGTGCCGTGCGCGTCTTTTCCGATGCTTGACGCCTCGCTATCCCTTTGGCGCGCACGGCACGCCCTACTCGATTAACATGTGCTTGTTACCTTCTTGCTTAACTTAACGAGTGACGCCTGAACGTCACTGCCATTAAGTTAAGGATGGACAGTCCCTTCTCCCTCCGGGAGAAGGTTAGGATGAGGGGATCAAATAAGGCTTTTTTCCTTATTTTTATTCTCCTCACCCCAAC
>JAPLRU010000052.1 GCA_026399025.1 Methylobacter sp. | reverse complement strand
TTAATGCCTGCGCCTATTCCCCGAACGGCTTGCAACTGCTGTCGGCGGATGATGACGGGACGTTACGGATGTGGGACGCGGTTAGCGGCGAATGCTTGTGCGTGCTGACCGGTCATGAAGATGGGGTTAGTGTCTGCGCCTATTCCCCGGACGGCTCGCAACTGCTATCGGGAGACAGTAATGGCGCATTACGGCTGTGGGACGCTGGCAGCGGCGAATGCTTGCGCGTGATGACTATTCAGCACGGCTGGATTAATGCCTGCGCCTATTCCCCGGACGGTCTGCAACTGCTGTCGGTGGGCGATGATCGCACATTACGCCTATGGAATGCAGTCAACGGTGAATGCTTGCGCGTGCTGACCGGTCATCAAAGCTGGGTTAGCGCCTGCGCCTATTCCCCGGACGGCTTGCAACTACTGTCGGGAGACAGTAACGGCACATTACGGCTGTGGGACGCAGTCAGCGGCGAATGCTTGCGCGTGCTGACCGACCATGAAGATGGGATTAGGGCCTGCGCCTTTTCCCCGGATGGTTCGCAGCTACTGTCAGCGGGGTTTGATGGCACATTACGCCAGTGGGATGCGGTCAGCGGCGAATGCTTGCGCGTGCTGACCGGTCATCAAGGCCGGGTCAACGCCTGCGCCTTTAACCCGGACGGCTTGCAACTGCTGTCGGCGGGAGATGACCACACATTACGGCAGTGGGATGCGTTCAGCGGCGAATGCTTGCGAGTGCTGACCGATCATGAACATGGGATTACTGCCTGTGCCTATTCCCCGGACGGCTTGCAGCTGCTGTCGGCGGGCTATGACGGTACGTTACGGCAGTGGGAGGCGATCAGCGGCGAATGCTTGCGTGTGCTGACCGGTCATCAAAGCGGGGTTAATATCTGCGCCTATTCTCCGGACGGCTTGCAATTGCTGTCGGCTGGCTATGACGGAACATTGCGGATTTGGGACGCCGTCAGCGGCGAATGCCTACGCATCCATGCCATCGAAAGCGGCAAACAAAAGGGTCATGCGGTATGGTCGCCCGCCGACAACCTGCTGATCGAAGCAGGCGGCGAAGCTTGGCGCTGGCTGGCTTGGCAAGACAACCAAGGCGGCCGCCTACCGCTGGAAAGCTTCGGTCCGGTCCTGTGTCAATAATGGCTTAAGCCGTTTGCCGGGCTTGTTCTGAGTGCTGTCGGCCGTTGGCTTCGGATTCCGCATAGCCGACATGAAAACTACCTTGTGTCATTGCTGCTCCAATCATGACGTTCCTGCAATCAAGCTATAGTAGCCGGAGCGGATAAAGCGACATCGTTCCCACGCTCCAGCGCTCATCGTTATACACAAGTGTCAAAATGCCTTTTTTGCAACCTGGAGGGTTGCCAGCTATTAGCCGGGGGTTGAGCGTAGCGACACCCCCGGTCAATACGAAAAAAAACCACGACCCTGGAAGGGTCGCAGTCGCAGTCATCGTTTTGTGCGGCTGAGAGTTTTATTCGCACAGTCCGGTATTTTAATAATTATAAATAAATTCAAACTATTAAAGATAAAAAGCTGTGACTGCGACCCCTCCAGGGTCGAAAAAAAAAAGCTGTGACTGCGACCCCTCCAGGGTCGAAAAATCATTGTTTCCGCTATCCGGGGGTGTCGCTACGCTCAACCCCCGGCTAACAGCTTGAACCCCGCTGGGGTTCCATAAGCTCACACAATGACTTGTGTATAACGATGAGCGCCGGAGCGTGGGAACTATACGGGGCTGTGTGGTATTTATTGCGCGTTGCCTTAGTGTTCAATTCTGTTTTTAGAATAACCGAATGCCTCATCAAGCAACATGTGGCAAATAGCTTCAGCACTGGAGGATAAACAAAAAACCTTGCCGAACTTCTGACTTCTGACCCGTTCGGCCGGCGCGCCGATATCGGAAACAATCGGCCAAATGCCTAATCTCAAACTATGACTCAGCGTGTAGCTAAAGGTTTCCGGCCACTGGTTCGGAAAAAAACTCAGGTGGGGCCTGTATCGTTGCACGACTTCGTCCAATGCTTCATTATCATATTTTCCGGTGACTTCGATGTTAGAAAGAGTGCGGCATAATTCATCGTTCATGGTGTAGCCAAAAACAATAAACTGAAGCGGCAGTTTTTTCCTGAGCGCATTTTCGGCGCAGTCAATGAGCAGATGAAAACCTTTAATATCGCTAATCCCGCCCCACAACGCCACCCTAACGACTTCATCGTTAAAGGGTTTATGTGCCAAATTTCTGGATTTTGCAAAAACCGACCCCTTGAGTGCCGGGTGCGGAAGCATCAGGTAGTTACCTTCCATGCCATGCCGTTCCATTCGCCGCACCACATCCTCGGCGGCGGCGAAGGTTGTTTCGGCGCGTAGAATGATACCGCCTAACAGCGTTCTGTATTGGCCGATGTCGCCTTGACAAGCGTCCACAAAGTGCTTCAATCCGGCATGAGGACCATGGGAGTCGATACAGCTATTGCAGCGCTCCACAGCCGGTTCGCCGCAATAGCGCCCTCCCGCAGTGGTCAATGTGACTCTGGGGCAAATCCAGGCATAGTCGTGAATCGTTACATTGAATGGGTAGGTCGTGCTAAGCCAATCCAATAATTCAAGAGGAATGCCAAAGGGCGCCTGAATATGCAAGCGTTCGAAACCCAGTTTAACGATAGATTTCTTGATGGCGTCAACTTCATCCGGAGCGTAATTTTCCTTATGCGCATCGTTAAAAAAGCCTACCAGCCGGGTTTTTGTGAGGTCAATATCTAACTCGGCGGCGCCGGTCTCGGTGAAACGCAGCACTATCGAGGTGTAGCCGGAGGCGCTATCCAGGGCGATCCTATCCTTTATATACTGCTCGGTGCCTCCCGCAAAACTATGAGTAATATGCAGAATGCGTTGTTGCGGCAGCGCTTTGTCAATGAGTTCGAGATTGATCACGCGTCTAAGAGGCGCGGCGGGATCGGCCCTGCGGAAGCGTTGGATCAGAGCATCATAAAACGGGTAGAGCTCGGTAATTTTTTTTGCGCTTTCTTTTATACGTTCAAGTTTGTCCGCCTGGAACGAAATGCCACCGTGGTGAACGACGAAAGTGTCTCCGGTCATTACATTGCGCCAGCCGCGGGCGGCGGCTTTGAGACAGAAATCAACTTCTTCGCCGTAGCCCCGCACCCAGGTGGCGGCGTCGAAAAGTCCGATTTCATCAAGGCAATCTCGCCGGATATACATGCAAAAGCCGACCGCCACGGGAATGTCGATTGTTTTTCCGGCGTTTTCCGACGCCGCAGCCCGGTCGATTTCAACGGCCAGCCTATCGGTGGGAACCGGTGACGATGTGTTTAGGTAGGGCAATGAGCAGATTTCCGCGTTATTCGACAAGGGCGTGACCGTCGCTATGCGCGCATCGCTATCGGCTGCTGCAAGCAGACGATCAACCCAGTGAGACTGGACGACGGTGTCGGCATTGAGCAAGATGACATCGCAGTCACCGGCCACAATCATGCCTATGTTTACCGATTGGGAAAATCCGCCGTTGCTTGTTCTGTGGATAACCAGCCCATTTTCAAGATTGCGCGATTCTAATAGTGCAAGATAATTTTCGATCAGCGGATCGGATGTGCAGTCATTGATAATAACGATGCGGACAGGTGTTTTATTGCGGGCGGCATACACGCTTTCAATGCACTCGATGGTTTCGGTGCTGCCGCCGTAAACCGGAATAATCACAGTAACCTCGGCCGGGCGAACAGTGGGCCTTATCCGCGGGAAGGTTTGCACGGAAAAGACCGATTCTCTGCCGGAGTGCATAACGACTTCCGACATCACTGCCTGCACTAAGGCAGGGGATGCGACCGCTTGCGAGGTCGCCAAGCTATTCGCCAGTGCGCTGAGGGTTTCATAGAGGTTGGCAACGGTAACCTCGGCAATCGTTATGCCTGTTTCAGTATCGGTTATTTTAAATTCCGCACTATTTTCATCTCGCGAATAAGGCAAAATAAACTCGAATCCCGAATGTGCTGATGCGGAAGGAAATAATTCGGCGACGTCAGTTCGAGCCCTGTTAGCAAGCGTTTGCGCCACCCTTTTGCCTGCCTTGACCAAATTAAGCCTTAGCGGTACGGCCTGGTCATAACGAAAGGCCCAGCCTGAAATGGCGTTTAAATTTGCCTGGTCGATACAATATGAGTAGTGGGGATAAGAAAAAACCGAAGCGTCGCTCCGTACTACAGCATTCCCCTGTCGAATGACAAAGACATAAAGATGAGGCCGTCCGTCAACCAAATATTCAGGTAAAGCCCAGCAGCTCTCAAGCTTTTTCGTGGCAGGGTTAAGCGTTAACTGCAAAGCCGTTGCTTTTGCGCCATCTACCTGCAACTCCCCTTCGAGAGCTTCACCGAGCCATCCGCTTAATTCAACACGTAACTCGCTATGACCGGTCATTGAAAGAGCAATAGCGATTTGATTGGAAAAATCGATTTTGATCGGCGTCCCAAGCAATAGATAGCCGTCAACCCGAGCCCCCACCTGACCGATCAACCGGGTAAGCGCCTTGCGGGGAATTTGAATCTTGAAACCGGACATAACGTGGTCAGGTTTTAATAAAGCGAAGTCCGGTCGAGGCGAGTTTGCCTCTTGTTCAGCCACAACCACCCCATCAAGCAGAATCTCAACTCGCGCCGAACCCTTCTGAGCGGAATTGATTGCCCAACCGGTCGCGATAAGGTTGGCATCGACCTGGTCGAGATGGCCGTTAATTGATCTGATGTTCAGCCATTTTTGCAGCTCGGCAACCAATGTGGGCATTCTCGCAACTAGAGATAGCGTTTCGCCTTCCGGACAAATTGCGATGGGACACAGTTGATTGGCTTTCAAGTCGCTAATCGCACCCATAACCCGCTTTTTATTCCAGCTGATGTGAAAGCCGCAATGTGCAGGAAGCTGAATGATTTTGCTGATGTCCGGCCGGTAGGTATCGGCGACGCCGGAAGCGACGGCAACATTGTTGATATAGAGGGTTATCTTTATCGATTCGGACGATTTAGCCGCGTCTATGATCCATCCTGAAGCGCCGTCCGGTCCCAAGGTATCGATATTGCCAAAAAAGCCGGAGTCGCAGCCACGTTCGATGTTCCATTCGATAAAAGTGTTGTTTGATTTTTTATATGCGACAGGGGCGGCTAATGCAGGGCTATTTACCACAACTCTTTTTCTGCTTGCAGGCATTTTTTTTTTGTTGTTCATGTAAATAATGAGGAGTGGCGATTTGAAAGTAGACCGTTTTATTTAACCCGACGTTCAAGGTTTTAGTGTTTAACCTTATGAAATTCTTGTAATTTAAATGAGTGTCCTGGCGTGATTGCCGATAAGGCAAGAGCGGCGCCAACAAATCAGCTGTTATAGCTTGCTGAAATTAAAAATACCCATAAACGTTGCAAAATACCAACAAGAAAAATTGAACATCGAATGTAAGCATTTCGCTCGTATTCTACTTTCTTAGACTTGATGTTCAAACTTTTATAGTTTGGATTTGAGCGGGCAAAGTCTTCCCGCCACCGTTCATAGGGGACGGATAACAGCAGCTGTCGATTTAATGTCAGCTTTAACTGATATTCAGGAAGTCAATAATTAAGAACTCTTAGGCAACTCGCAATAAATACGCCATAGACCCAGAATGCATCGTTCCCACGCCGGAGAGGCTGTGAAAGTTTTATCAAAATCGGTTTAAAAAACTCTTCACCACGAAGGCACGAAGAGCACGAAGGAAAAATAACTATTTAATTCAGTGTATTGAAAACTTCGTGTCCTTCGTGTCTTCGTGGTGAGTGCTTTTGCTTTTGTTCTAAAACGAATACTTTCACAGTCTCCGGAGCGTGGGAACTATAAAAATTTCAACTCGGCCAAAGCCGATAAAACCGATAAGAAAGCACAAACGGCTACTTCAAGAGCAACCTGCCGAATTGATAATGATGTTTGCTCGGCGCGCTGCCCGGCTCGAATTCCGGGTGTAGTTTGGCCGCTGTCGACAAGGTATACTACTGATCCGGCACAAGACCTGTTTAAAAACAATATATTCATTATTTATCAATTGCCTATACATTAACTCCGAGTTTTTAATAACAATAAACCCCCATAACAGAGAGACCACCTGATGCAACCTTTTACCAATATCCGCGCACTCATTATCGATATGGATGGCGTTTTATGGCACGGCGACCAGCCAATGCCGGGATTGACCGATTTTTTTCAGACTTTACGCGAACAACAAATCCGCTTTATTTTAGCCACCAACAATGCCAGTCTGACTCAGGCGCAGTATGTCAGCAAGCTGGCGTTGATGGGGGTACAGGTCGAGCCCGAGGAAATCCTGACCTCCAGCATGGCGACGGCGTTGTACCTAAGCCGGCATAACAATCCTGCACAAAGCCGCGTTTTCGTCATCGGCGAAGACGGCGCTAAACAACCGCTACTTGATCAAGGCTTTACCTTGACCGGACTGTATGAGTTAAATGACGATAAAGACAATCCCAATAGGGGCGCCGATATTGTGGTTTGCGGTAAAGACAGCACCCTGTCATGGGACAAGTTGGCAACGGCGACGCTGAATATCCGCGCCGGCGCGCAATTCATCGGCACCAATGCCGACACTACGTTGCCAACAGAACGCGGCCTTACTCACGGCAACGGCGCAATTCTGGCCGCACTGCAAGCGGCAACAGGGATAGCGCCGACGATTATCGGCAAGCCCGAGCCGATCATCTATCAGCAAGCCTTAGCTTTACTCGGCGTCGATCCCGAACAAACGGTGGCAATCGGCGACCGGTTGGAGACGGATATTCTTGGCGCGGTGCGCACCGGCATTCGCAGTCTGATGGTGTTGTCGGGCGTGTCTACCGAAGAAGATTTTAAAACCACCGATTATCAACCGACTTGGGTGATGCCGGACATTCGCGACGTGACCCAAGCCTTAAAAAACTGACTGTTGCAGCAAAATCCTTAAACCTACCGGAGTCATTGCCATGAAAAAATTCATCAATACGGTTGATAATCTGCTTGATCAAAGTCTGCGCGGCTTTGCTAAAGCCCATGCCGATATCGTTCAGCTCAATGCCCAGCCGCATTTCGTCAGCCGTCTAAAACCGACCGCTCCCGGCAAGGTTGCGCTGATTTCCGGCGGCGGTTCCGGGCATGAGCCTTTACATAGCGGCTTTGTCGGAGCGGGCATGTTGGATGCCGCTTGTCCGGGCCAAGTATTTACCTCGCCGACTCCCGATCAAATGCTGGCGGCGGCGCAAGCGGTCGAAAACGGCGGCGGGGTTTTATTTATTGTCAAAAACTATGCGGGCGATGTAATGAATTTTGAAATCGCCTCGGAAATGTTGGATTGCCCGAACGCAACGGTATTGGTGTGCGACGATGTGTCTTTCCCGAAAAGCCATAGCACCGGGCGGCGCGGCGTTGCCGGCACTTTAATTGTCGAAAAAATCGTCGGCGCGGCGGCGGAAGCGGGAGCGGATTTAGCGGCCTGTAAGGCCTTGGGCGACAAAGTCAATCGGGTCACTGCATCGATGGGCGTGGCCCTAAGCAGTTGCACCGTGCCTGCTTTGGGCAAGCCTACTTTCGATATTGGCGACAACGAAATTGAAATGGGCGTGGGCATTCATGGCGAACGTGGGCGCGAGCGTATCGCAATCCGTAGCGCCACTGAAATTGTCGATTATCTGGCCGGCATTATCGATGACGATCTGAAACCGCAACAAGGCCAAGCGGCGTTGTTGCATATCAACGGCTTCGGGGCGACGCCGTTGATGGAACTGCATTTGATTTACGAACTGGCATCCTTGTTCTGGGAACAGCGCGGCCTTAACATCTGCCGTTCACTGGTCGGCAACTACACCACATCGCTGGATATGGCGGGTTGCTCGATTACTTTGAGTTTGCTTGACGACGAGCTGATCCGTTGGTGGGACGCGCCCGTCCATACCGCAGCCTTACGCTGGGGCTGTTAACTGCTCCGTCAATACCTCGACCAATGCGCAAATCATTAACTGACTGGTTTTAGCGCCGGCATCGATATGCCCCCGGCTGCGCTCCTCCAGAAAAGAAGCGCGGCCTTTGGTCGCCAGCATGTCTCGGGTAGACTCCATGCCCGCTATGGCTGTCTGAGCAACATTCTCCAACACTTCGGGTAAGGCAACGGAATTCGCGGCGGCTTGGCGCAAACTTGCCGCCACCGGAATCAACACATCCAACATCGTTTTTTCGCCTGCATCCGCTTTGCCCCGCTGTTTTACCGCATCCACACCGGCACTGAATATCTCCGCAAACGTTTGCAGATCCAGCGGCCGTTCGCGAGCCGCTTTGCTCATCGCAACAAACAATGTTCCGTATAAAGAGCCTGACGCGCCGCCTACCGCGGTCATCATGGTCATGCCGATTTTCTGCCAAGCCGCAGCCCAATCCAGTTGGGCCAATTCGTCGCTTTGAGCTGTCAGCGCCTTAATGCCGCGTTGCAGATTAGTCACATGATCGCCGTCGCCGATAGCTTGGTCCAGAGCCGTCACTGCTTCGGCGTTGGTTTCGATGGCGTTATCGATTGCCTGAATCAGGCGGGGTAATAAGGCTGGAACAAGTTGCATGGTATCCTCCAAAAAGTCATTAGGGTGGTGCGCAATATCGGGACTTACAGCTTGGCTTTAACGATTTGATAAACTTCTTCGGCGGCAACTTCAGCGCCGTCTAAAATTGTTTCCAGCTCAGCTAAGTGGGCGTCGGCGAAAGAGCGGTCTTTAAGGCTTCCGGCATTGATGTAAACATTTAGCGCGGCGCTTTTTAGCGCGCCGTAGCCCGCCATGACCGCAACACCCGCATCGCTGATCACGCCTATATTGCCTTTTTCCGCGGCAATTCGGCTCAAGGCAATGGTTTTTGCGCAAGCGCGCGCACAGTTTAAAGGCACAACAGTGGCTTCTTTTAATGCGCTTTGAATAGCTTCGCTACGCGCCGTTTTGTCTTCATCGGAATCTTTTGGTAATCCATAGGTTGCCATTAAGCGCTCGAACACATCAACGTCGGCTTTTATCATGCCGGTCAGCGTTTCACGCAAGGCTTCCGATTGTTCCAATAAGGCCTGCATTTCAGCTTCGACTTCGGCATATTTGGGTTTGCCTATAGTCAAATTGCAAACCATGCTGATTAAAGCCGCCGCCTGCGCGCCCATAACGGCGGCCGCGCTACCGCCGCCGGGCGTTGGCGCTTTACCGGCCAAGCCGTCAAGAAAGTCCTGAATTGATTTATCTTTTATTTCATCCATCGATTTATGTCTCTGTTATTAATCTAATCGGCTATAGCCTTTTTCATCTACTTCTAAGAAGAGTCTGCCGAATGGCTTGATATGATATTTTGAAAGGCATAACCCTGATTAGCAAGCAATTTATCTACGTTAGCAGTCAGCTATAAGTCAGCCCGGCGTCGGCCAAGGCAAGCGTTTCCGGCCTACAGCTGATTCTAAAACAAGCACTTAGGCAACTCGCAATAAATACGCAGCCGCCCCGAATAGTTCCCACGCTACTTCAGGCCTACCGGCTGCGTAACATCAGTCAATATAACGACGCAAAGCCTGGATTATGGTGATTAAGGTAAAAGACCCGATGAGTCGGAACGCAGATGACACTGAATCAACGCGGATACATCATAACTATTCGTGCCATCTGCGTTCTATTTTGTAGTTTATCTTTTGCGGACAAGCTAACTTAAGAAGACAAGATCACGAGTGCAAAAATGGCTTTGCACCCGTGTTTTAAGCCTCTACAAACTACCGTTGCCTTTTAAATACTGAAGTAACTGACGTAATGCTTCGGGTTTGTTGACCGGAGTTGCGTGCCCCAGTTGATCGCCGCTATTAATACCGTGGCAAGCGGGACAAGAGCGGATTTCTCCCGGTTGCAGCGACAGCCAGTTACGTTCTCTAACCACAAAATTGCCTTGCGTATCGGTCAGTTGCCAAGTAAGCGCCCGACGGGTAGGTAAAAGCATGGCAACCGAACCGTCGTCGGCAATTTTAACGCTGCCTTTGGGATCGCCTAGCGCCGGCGCGGGATTCGCGGTTATGCTGTGCAGCTCTTGCGCCAAGACGCGCCGACCCGGTAGCGGTGTTGTTGAACAACAACCGGTTAGGCCGCGAATTTGATCGGCTTGAAACGCTTGAAAATGGGCGATTTCGTAAATTTTGCCTTTGTCGGTCACAGCTTGCGTGGCAGATCCGGCAACCGCTAAATTGAACGGTTGTTGTTTGTCGCTGTGGTCGCGCTGGGTCACATTGCGCATCACGATTAACGCCATATTTTTGCTTTTGAGATACTGCCGCAAACCGGTTTCATCGACGCCTTCTTCCTGTAACACCTGGGCTTCCGGCGCGCTGAGCACAGGTAGGAGTTTAGCCGGTTTAGGTCGCGCTTTAACTTCCACCGGCTGCAATTCCCACAAGGCGCTGCTGTAGTGGGTCAGGCTGTCCGGGCTGTAATAGCTGATATCTTTGTAAATGCCCTTGGTTAAAGGCTGATCGGCTGTCCACACGCCGTTTGCCTGTTTTTTCAGTGTGCGTAAGCGAAAGCTATAACGGGATTTTGGATAGCTGTTTGCGTAATCCGGCGAGGTTGTGCCTTCGTTTCTGTCCTGGCGGGTTTCAAAGGTATGCGCGGCAAGCAAAGTGCCGTCGGACAGAATCACCGGATCGCGGTAGTGTCCTGAGTTTTCGGCGGGCGGCGTCGCATCGTCAAGACTGAGAGACGATGTCGATTTATCGGTTACATAATCGATAGTCATTTGATCGGCGTTGTGCGTAGGCGCAACATTATTCAAACGCACAATTTGTCCGGACGCATGAGTGCCGAATTCAGGCGCGTTAATCCCGATATAAGTATTAGGATCGGTCGGGGCCTGCTTGATTTGAAAAAAATTGCTGATTTTATTGGGATTGGAATCGTTGGTCAGGTAGGTTAAAACCGGATCGTCGGTGAATGCCGGATTGACATAGGAACCGCCCAATTCATGCCGTCCGATATGATTGACCGTCTCCAACTCAGTGCCGTCTTCGTGGACTTGCCACGGAAAAAAATGATTAAAACTATGCCCCGATAAGTTAGTGCCCGCTAAAGACAAGGTGTCGAAACCTAAAGGCTCGGGAAAAACTTCGGCGCGGCTTTTTAATATTTTTGCGTTAGCCGCTTCGGAGCTGTAATTAAAGGTGCCGTAGGAATCGGTTTTGTTACGGTCGCCGGCGGCTTGCTGATCTTGTTGCAAATGATCCCAGCGGGTAAAAATAACGCGGCCGAAACTGTCCACGAAAGGATTGAAATCACCTGAAGGCGCGTGAGTCAGCATGATTAAACTCCCGGTGCTCGGCGCCAAGCTCCATAAACCGGTATTGGACGCGGCTTCTTCGTATTCGTCCAGCTGCGGATATAACTGGCTAAGACCGCCGCGCGGCCGGTCGGAAACAAAAATGATGCGCCCGTCGGTGCCGTAAGTGGGGCTGACATTATTGTAAGTAGCAGGTTGATTAGCGACTTTGGTAATAACCGGCGTTTCGTTTTTACCCAAGCCGGTAATTTCATAAAGCTGCCAATTAAATCTTTTCACTTGGTAATGGCTGGGAGCTCCCACCGTCATACTGAAAATCATCTTTTTGCCATTCCAATGCACGGCGGGATCGCGCACTTGGATAGCTTGATCGCCTTGCAGACCGGTTTGCCCGAAGCCCGCCGCCAAAGTCAGGTTTTTAAGAGTTCCGTCAGGATAGCGTATCCATAAATCGCCGCCCCGCCCCGCCGCATCCATGCTCGCTTGATGGTTGCAAAAAGTGGCGTTCATACTGCAAAAATCTTGAGGGATGGGGACTTGAGTCACAAAAGCGATAGGCGAATTGATTGCCGCCTGAGTCGAATAAGGCATCGCTGCCAGCGACAGTAACGTTAAGCCTGCAAGTTTTTTTATCATGAGATTTTCCTTAATGGTGAAGTAACAGCGGACACGGCGTTTTAAAAAACGCTAAGTATTTGTTTTATGTCGGGAACGAAGTTTATGCGATTTTCATCGAAGATTATGAGAACTGTTAGGCAAGCTTAGGCATTGAGCAAGGCGGAATCGATATATAGTGTTAGCTGTAACCCAATACACGCCGACCTTCGACATCAAACCGGATATATTGGAACCGACATTCCGCCCCAAGCCGTTAACGTCTTATTGATTTTAAAGGGTTATTTTTTAAGGATACGGAATGTCGGATAAAATACAAGGGAAAACTTTTAGTGATTTGGTCTCATTACCCGCAAAAATCCTGCCTTCCAGCACATAAAAACCGGGTTATTGCCCGGCTTCGGCTTTATTATTTAAAAATTCCGCCACATCATCGTTTTGCACCCGAAGATAAATGTCTTCTACCGATAAGGTTAAATCAATGGCTTCAAAGGTGATTTCATCGCCTAAAAAATAGTGTTTTGGTAGCCATCCTTCGCTTCTTCGTAGGACTTGAATATCCACAAAATCTTGTTGGATCAGTACATATTCTTGTAAGCTCGGAATAGTTATATACGACATCAACTTAATGGTTTCGTCCATTCTTCGGGTTGATTTCGATAACACTTCGACAATGATGATCGGCGTTTGAGTAAAGTACGGTTCCGAGTTGTCAAAATGGCAATCGACAATAACATCGGGATAAAAGAAATTTGAATCAATCCTCACCTTCATGTTGGAGCCGAAAGGTTCGCAGGGTACATTTTTCAAATGATTACTAAATTCCGATAAAATATTCACAGATATTCTCTGATGATTGGCACTGGCCCCGGCCATGGCGTAAACATGGCCGTCAATCAATTCATGCTTTACTTCACTGCTCGGCTCGCCTTTCAAATACTCTTCCACACTGATTAAATCGCTATTTTTTACAGCTAACATGCCATGACTCCAATATTCGATTTTAATGTGTTTGAAAGCATGGCTATCCTTTATACGACCAGCACAATTTTACCGGTGCTGTGCCCGGTTTCTATCGACTCATGCGCCGTAACCGCCTCGGCCAGCGGTAACTGTCGGCTGATATGGGCTTTTAACAGGCCTTCGTCAAACCACTGCGCGCATTGCTTTAAAATGTCCAGATGCTTGTCTCTTGCTTCGGGCAAATCTCTCAGCATCGGCGTTAACATCAGTTCAAAACCTATCAATAAATTGCGCATCCTCGCCTCGGCCAAGCTCAACTCGCCCGGATCGAGTAAAGTCACCAGCCGTCCGAAATGCGCGGTCGCGGCGATGCTTTGTTTAAAGACTTCCGCGCCTACGGTATCGAAAACCACATCCGCGCCTTTACCGCTTGTTAATTCATTGACCGCATCGGCAAGCCCGGCGGGCGTATAAATAATTGTCTCGTCAGCCCCCATCGCTTTAACGAATTCGATTTTTTGCTCGGAAGTCACGGTGGTAATCACTCGGGCGCCTTTTAACTTGGCCAATTGTATCGCAACATGGCCGACGCCTCCGGCTCCGGCATGAATCAATACGGTTTGTCCGGCTTGCAAGCCGCCGCGCTCGAACAGGCCGCCCCAGGCGGTGATCAAGACCAGCGGCAACGCAGCCGCTTCGGCAAATGAAGCGGTTGCCGGCATTAATCCCGCCCAGCGTTGATCGAGCACGGTGTATTCGGCATAGTTGCCTTGTTCTCGGCCTAAGCCGCCATGACAAAACCAAACTTTATCGCCCGGTTTAAATCGGCTGACGGCGCTGCCCGTTGCTATGACTTCTCCCGCTCCGTCACAGCCTAATACCGCAGGCAAAGGCTTATCGTAAAACAAGCCGTTATGCCTGATTTTGGCATCGACCGGGTTTATGCCGGCGGCTTTTAGCCTGACTTTGATTTGGGTGGCGGTTGAAATTTCCGGTTCGTCGATGTCTTGGAATTTCAAAACGTCCGGATTGCCGACGGCTGTCATGATTATCGCTTTCATGGTCTTATCCTTTTTTTGTAAAAAAACTTATGTTACGCAAATCCCGCCCCGAAAACACGAACAAATGAATGTGCGCGTTGCTAAGAACTCACTTGAAAACGAGCGAAAGACTAAGCGGACAGTTCTAAATGCCGCCAAAACCTCACCTTGCCGAGAACAAGTACAATGCCGCACAGCAAGACACGGCTATAAGAGTGTAATTTTATTGTCTATACCCGTAATATAGCGCTTTTACACCCTCACTCTTTTATTCTCAGGAAGGCCCTTAGGGAGATCATTATGTTTGAATCGGCAGAACTTGGACACACGATAGACAAAGCCACTTACGACAGCGAAGTGCCCAAATTGCGCGAAGCGTTGCTGGAAGCTCAGATGGATTTGGCCAAGCAAGCCAAATTCCCGGTGATTATTTTGATCGGCGGCCTGGATGGCGCGGGCCGGGGCGAAACCGTGAACTTGCTGAACGAATGGATGGACCCGCGCTTTATTCAAACTCACGGCATGGGCGAGCCGTCCGATGAAGAGCTTGATCGCCCGATGATGTGGCGATTCTGGCGCGAGTTGCCTCCCAAAGGCAAGATCGGGGTATTTCTCGGCTCTTGGTATACTTGGCCGATTCTCAACCGGGTGACCGGCCGCACCAACCCGGCTGAGTTCGACCAAAGCATGGAACGCGCCAAGCGCCTGGAAAGAATGCTGACCGACGAAGGCGCGCTGATCCTTAAGTTCTGGATGCATTTGTCCAAAGACAAACAAGAGCAACGCCTGAAACTGCTTGAGGACAACCCGAAAACCCGCTGGCGAGTGACCGAACGCGATTGGAAGCATTTCAAGCAATACGACAAGTTCCGCGTTGTCCACGAAAGCGTGATCCGGCACACCAGCACCGCTGAAGCGCCGTGGACTATTGTCGAGGGTTACGAACCGCGTTACCGCAGCTTGACCGTGGGTAAAGTGATTCTTGACGCCATTTGCAAACGCCTGGATGACGCCGATGCCAAAACCACGGCTGTGCATGCGCCGCCACCACCGTTGCCGTCGATAGACCAACTCGATATTTTGAAAACACTGGATCTTAGCCAAAAGATCGACAAGAAAAAATATAAGGCCGAACTGGAAAAATATCAGGGCAAGCTGGCTTTGCTAACCCGCGAAGACAAGTTTAAGGACATTACCGTTATCGCCATGTTCGAAGGCAATGACGCCGCCGGTAAAGGCGGAGCTATTCGCCGCATTACCAGTGCTCTCGATGCGCGCTGGTACAATATTATTCCGGTTGCCGCGCCTACCGAAGAAGAACGCGCCCAACCTTATTTGTGGCGCTTTTGGCGACATATCCCGCGACGCGGCCGGGTAACTATTTTCGATCGCTCCTGGTATGGCCGGGTATTGGTCGAACGCGTTGAGGGTTTCTGCTCAAAAGTCGACTGGATGCGCGCTTACAGCGAGATCAACGATTTTGAAGGTCAGTTGGTGCGGCATAATATTGTGGTGGTCAAGTTCTGGCTCTCCATCAGCAAGGAAGAGCAACTGCTGCGCTTTAACGAGCGTGAGAAAATCGGTTTTAAACGTTTCAAGATTACCGAAGAAGATTGGCGCAATCGTAATAAATGGGATGAGTATGAACATGCGGTCTGCGATATGGTCGATCGCACCAGCACCGAAATTGCGCCATGGACGCTGGTGGAAGCCAACGACAAAAACTTTGCCAGGATTAAGATATTGAAAACCTTATGCAAACGAATTGAAGCGGCAATGAAGGAAAAATAGGTGTTGGGGTTTCAATAAATGCGTGTAGCGCAAAAGGAACGCAGACGGCGCGGATAGTTATGATTAAAAGCGGCATCGTTCCCACGCTCCGGCGTGGGAATGCAGTGGTAGACGCTCCAGCGTCCCGCAACGCTGGAGCGTTGCAGACTGAATTCCCACGCCGGAGCGTGGGAACTATAAAAATAACTATTTTCCCTTCGCGCGCTCGGCAATTGCTCCCTGCATTGCCCTACGCAGGTCGTTCGTGCCTTCGTGGTGAATGCTTTTTCTTTTATTCTAAAACAAATACTTTCACAGTCTGCGGAGCGTGGGAACGATAATTCCTGCGTTCCGTTTTTACTGAATTCGTTGCATAGCTTATCGATTGCGAGCCGCTTAATTACGCTGCATACGATAAATAGCAAGCCCTATATTGACCTGCTGGGTGAAATATTTGAAGGCATCGAAATCTTCTTTGCTTAATGTTTCGTTGCTAAACGCGCGGTCACTGTAAATCAAGCCAATCGGTGTTTTGTTGGAAAAAATCGGCATCATGAAGCATTCGTTTTTCCCGATCACATTGATGTCGCGGAGCGTGTACAACCTCGCATGATCGGCAGGCTTAGCCCAGAAAGCGTGGGTAGCGGACAAAGCATGGGCAAAAAGATTCAGCGGCGTTGCCGAAATATTAAAAATCACTTTATGTTCAAACACCGCTTTGCGCCAGCCCAAAGACAGCTTTTCTTTAAGGGTCTGTTTATCGGCAACCAACAAGGAAAAAATAGTCCGGTCCATGCCGATACCCCGGTGTATGCCTTCCAACACCGTTTCCAATAACAGATTAAGGTCAATCTGACCGCTTATTATTGAAGTTATCTCTTGCGAAATATGGAATTGCATTTGTTTTTTGTCGATAATCGACGATTCTTCTTCAAAATCGACCGTTTGATTTAAACTCTTTTTAAGAATGATGGCCGCCTCGGCGGCTCCGAACTGCCGTGCAATATCTGCCGCAAGGCGGGTATTATCTTGAAACTGCTCAGTAATAACTCTTGCCGATTGCTTGGTGAATGCCTCAATTTTCCTGACGCAATTTGCATATTTTTTGGATACACTCCCTTCCTTTAACGCTTCGGTCACTTCATAGCCTAGTTGAACAAAGTCGACCCTCGGCTGTTTGGATAAGGCGCCGGCTTTAACCGCGTCTTCAATCAGGCCGCCTAATTCCCAGGCTTTGCATAAAGACGCATCCAGTTCGGTCAGCTTAAAGCCCAGCACTTGTTTTTCAGCTTCTTCGCGGCTGCAATCGCCTTTATAGATCAACGCTTGGATACGCTCTCCGTGTTCTCCGCAAAAACACCAAAAAGAAATACGGCCAATACGGTTCAGTAAGGTCGCAATAAAAACTTCTTCCGGCGATATATCTTTCGCGGCAATCGCGATGGACTTGGCATGGACCGCGGCATGAACGGCTCGGGCTATTTCTTCGTTGACCTGCTGCTTGTTGGTCGAGGATAAAATGGCTTCAAAAAAGGAGCAAGCCAGCGTTAACTCACGAATGATTTCGGAACCGATCATAATAATGGCTCGCGACACGGTAATCATTTTATGGCGCGCCGGATTGTAGTTGGGGCTATTGCTGATTTTTAACACCTTCACCGTCAAATTCGGGTCTTGCAAGATCACCGAGGCCAATTCCATAGCGCCTTTTTTATCATCGCTCAAGACGTCATGAATTCTGAGCGCGGTATTGGAAAATATCGGCATTTCTTCATTGCATAGCCGGTGAGTCCATTCATGAAGAGAATGAGATCCTGCTGGAGCGTTGAGAGAGGGGTATTCGCGGTTCATTACTATTGTTGAGGCTTGGATGAGAGATATTCAGCTCGAGATATGAGTATCAATGAACCGTATCGGATTGGGTTTTATTGATGCGGATTCGGTTTAAACCAAACGCTTCAAATTCCTGGCTCCATTTGTCTTCCGCCTTGGAAATAGCGGCAAACAGTTCCTCGGTGTCAATATCGGACGAATTGCTCGGCTTCATCTCGGTCATCGCTTCTTGATGCGCCAATCTTGAAATCAGCTCGTCCCAAAAGGTATTGTCTTCGAATTCTTCAATATAATTTAACGCGGAAGATTCTGTTTCGAAGGTAAACGATTCGGAGTATTTCTTAAGCTGCTTGTCAAAGTTAACCCAGTTTCCAGCCCCCATCTCCTTGGCATAAGACATTAATTTCTGAAATAAATCGGAGTATTGTTGGGTATCGCTTCGCTCTTCCGAATCGTGCGAATGCAAGATCCAATCAGCCATATAGATTAAATCAAGCAATAGTCGATATTCTGCGGTTGTAAAATTTATTTTCATCTGAGGCACGTTAATTTCTGTAGAGACGAGCGTTAATAGAAGCAGGATTATAAGCCCACGATTGATCTTGTCCATCTCATTGAGCGGTTTCGCCTCCGCTCGGTTTACTTCTATTTTGAATTTCCCCTCTTTCTTGTAGACTTCGCTATACCGGACTGTAAACCTTTAGTTAAACATGACTCTTTTCAACACAGCAAAACGCGCCGTGCAATTTTTCCGCATCGGACTGGCGGCCAAGAAACTCCAACGCACACAAAACGAAACCGAACGCTTACTGGCCAAGCAAGCGCTGAGCGGATTGTTTGCCGATGCCCGAGGCATCACCATGAAAGCCGGCCAGTTATTTGCGGGCACCGACGGCAGCACACCGTTTCAGGAACTCGTTGAAGGCATCGAACCGTTACCGTTAAAAACCATGATTCCGTTGCTTGAACAAGAACTCGGGCAAAAGGTCAAAGCGGTGTTCCGCTCTATCGAGCCCGCCATCGCGGCGGCATCCTTGGGACAAGTCCATCTTGCGGTGCTGAAAAGCGGCGACAAGGTGGCGGTAAAAATACGCTACCCCGATATTGCCGACGCGGTGGATGCGGAATTGCGCCTGGTCGGCCTGATTCCCGGCGTGGGTCCGGCCAACCGCTGGGGTTTCGATCTCGACGCCTATAAAAAAAGCCTGCGCGACAATATGCGGCGCGAGCTTGATTACCGCTCGGAAGCCCGAAGACAGGACTATTTCGGCCGGACGGTCAACGTTCCGGGGCTGCTGATTCCCAAGGTGTATCAGCATTTATGCAGTGAGCGCGTCTTGGTGCAAAGTCGGGCGGAGGGCGTGTTAATCGACCAAGCCGCTAACTGGTCGGAACAAGACCGTCGGACTATCGGCCAAACGCTGGTAATCACACTGTTTAAAAGTTTGTTTGTTGCCGGCGAAGTACATGGCGACCCGCATCCCGGCAACGTGTTTTACAGCCACGATCCATACGGTCAAGCCGTAGTCACCTTGCTCGACTACGGCTGCACTCTCAGCATTACCGAATCCCGCCGCTTGGCGCTGCTCAAGTTGATTATCGGTTGCCGCGAACGAAACCACATTAAGCCTTTGGATTGCTTTGCGGCACTGGGTTTTGACAGCAAAAAACTGGTCTTTATCAGCGCTTCGTTGCCCGCCTTATGCCGGATATTATTTCGGCCTTTTTTATTGAATCATGCGTTTGATCCCGAACAATGGCAGCTAGGCCAATCGGTTAACGATTTATTGGGCGATTATCGCTGGTGGTTTAGGTCGGCCGGTCCTTCCGACCTGTTTTTACTGATGCGCGCCTTTCAGGGGCTGATCCAACAATTGCAACAATTGGAGGTTAGACTGCCGTGGTGGACCTTGTTGCAACAAGCGGTCGGGCCGGAGCTCATTGAGCAGGCACTGGCTTACCGATTACCCGTGGTTAAGCTGGAGCCAAGCGCTAAAGTGCTGGGCTTCAATCAACAGGCAAGCCTGCTTTGCGTGCGCGTCACCGAGGGCGGCGAGCAACGGGTTGCGGTTAAAATGCCTGCCGAAGCGGTGCTGGATTTGGAACATCTAATCCCTGAGGACGTGTTGGAGCGCATTATAAGTTCGGGAAAAATAGACCTTGAACAATTGCAGCGCTCCCTCCGCGCCAACGGCATCGTTCCCCAGCCATTGTTTAGTTTTGAGGACGGCAGGAAAACTTATCAGGTGTGGCTGGAGTAAGCCAGGACTCTTGGCTCCGTTCGACGGCATTGAGGACAAAACAATAGAGCCCTGAATCGACTGAGCAACAGGACAGCTAAAAATTCAGTCCGCGGCCGGTTGGAGTGCAGGCTTCTCCTACAAGCAGGCAAAGCCTGCACTCCGGATGCCTGAGTTAATGTTGCTTGATCAACAATGGCATCTATAAGCCGCAGGTGTTTTTTTAGGTATCTTTACTTATTAAAATTATAATCCGCAACGTCTTACCTTATTTCGGGTAAAAATCTATATAGCCAATCAATTCTGGGGAGAGTCAATGGAAAGAAAAGAAGCAATGGACTTTATGATTAAGTTGCTCAAACTTATGCTGCATAAAGAAGGGTCCGATTTATTTATTACCGCCGGCTTTCCTCCTGCGATAAAAATTAAAGGCAAAATGACGCCGGTTTCGCAGCAGCCGTTATCGCCTAACGACTCTAAAGCGCTGACCCAGTGCATCATGAACGATAAGCAGCTCAAGGAGTTTGAAGAATCGCAAGAATGCAATTTTGCCATTGCTCCGGCCGGATTATCGCGGTTCCGGGTTAATGCTTATGTCCAGCAAGGCTGTCAAGGCTTGGTTATCCGCGTCATTGCCGCGGAAATACCTAACTTCGATAAATTGGGTTTGCCACCTATTTTGAAAGACGTGATGATGAACAAAAACGGCTTGGTTATCATGGTCGGCGGCACCGGTTCCGGTAAATCGACGTCGATGGCGGCCATGATCGACCATCGTAACGCCAATAGTTACGGCCATATCATCACCTTGGAAGATCCCATTGAATACGTGCATACCCACAAAAACTGCATCGTTATGCAAAGGGAAGTCGGCGTCGACACTAAAAGCTGGGAGGCCGGATTACACAATACCTTAAGGCAGGCTCCCGATGTGATTGTGCTGGGCGAAATTCGCGATGCCGAGATTATGAATTACGGACTGGAATTTTCTCAAACCGGTCATTTGGCGCTGGCGACTTTGCATGCCAACAATGCCAATCAGGCTATTGACCGGGTTTTAGGCTTCTTTCCGATTGAATCCCAGACCAAATTAATGCAGGACATTTCGGTCAATTTGCGCGCCATTATTTCTCAACGTCTGATTAAAACCGTTGACGGCGGACGTTGTGCGGCCATTGAGATACTATTAAATACGCCGTTGATTTCGGATTATATTGCCAAAGGCGAGGCTTCCGCGATCAAGCCGCTGATGGCTAAATCCCGCGAATTGGGCATGCAAACCTTTGACCAGGCTTTATTAGATCTTTATCAGGCGGGCAAGATAGATTATGAAGAAGCCTTGCGAAACGCCGACTCCCAAAATGAGCTGCGTTTGCAGATTAAATTAGCCTCCGGTGAAGACCGCTCGCTCGGCGGGCTTTCGTTGCAATCAAAAGATGACGAAGGTAACGAATAGACTATTCCGTTGCCGTAAAGCCCGGCTGAGACGAGTCATCCTTTTCCGGCTTACGCAAAGCCAACGGATTGCCCGGAAAAAGACGCTATAAGCCGCGTTTCAATCGCCTCCCTTTCACCTAAACCAGATACTGACATGAGCTTGATTAAACCTTATTTAAAATTAATGCTGGAAAAAAAATCGGAAAGTTTATCTTTAAAAGCAGGTTTTCCGGCAATTTTGGAATTATCCGGGGAGAAATACCCTTTAGGTGAAAACGAACTAAGCCCTAATGTCATCAAAGAAATCGCCCTCAGTCTTCTTGATGACGCCCAGAAACAGGAGTTAAACCAAAATAAAGCGCTAGAGTTTAGTTGCTCTGCGCCTGACGGCGAAAAATTCAAGGTTAGCGCCAAAATAGAGGATAACGGCTTAGCGTTATTGATCGTCCCTGACTCGCTACCGGCAACAACCGATGAGGAGGAAACGCTCAGTTACCAAGTTTTGGGGGCGGCGCCGGAAGACGATTTAAATATTCTGCCGTATTTAACCGAAATGATTAAATTGAATGCCTCGGATTTATTTTTGACGGTCGGCTCTCCGGTTAAAGCCAAAATTTTCGGCCGTGCGGTCGCTATGGATAATTTTTTGTTAACGCCGGAGCTGACAAAATCGGGTACTTTCGGGATTATGACCCAGGAGCAGATTGACGAGTTTTTAGTGACCCGTGATTTGGATTTTGCGATCAGTATGCCGGACGGCAGTGCGCGTTTTCGCGCCAATGCGTTTTATCAACGCAAAACCGTCGGTTTGGTTATGCGCCTGATTCCCTCGGTCATTCCGAGCGCCAAGGATTTAGGTACGCCGGACATTTTGCTGGACTTGATCATGGCCAAGCGGGGCTTGTTATTAATGGTCGGCGGCACCGGATCGGGAAAATCGACTACGCTGGCGGCCATGATCAACCACCGCAATGCCAACTCGGCCGGCCATATTTTAACCATTGAAGATCCGGTCGAGTTCTCGCATCCCAACCTGAAATCGATCGTAAATCAGCGCGAAGTCGGCGTCGATACCGACTCTTACGCCAGAGCGCTAAAGGCCTGTTTGCGGGAAGCGCCCGATGTTATTTTAATCGGCGAAATCAGGGATCAGGAAACCATGGCGGCCGCGTTGGAACTGGCGAATACCGGTCACTTATGCATCTCGACCATGCACGCGAACAATGCCAATCAAGCCATGGAGCGGGTTGTCAATATGTTCCCGCATGAACATCATGCGCAATTGTTTATGGATCTGGCGACCAACTTAAACGGCGTTATTTCCCAGCGCCTGATTCCCGATATTGCAGGAAAACGTTGCGCGGCCATTGAAGTGATGATCAACACCCCACATATTGCAAACCTGATTTTAAAAGGGGAACTGAACGAAATTAAATCGGCGATGACCTCAAGCGGCAGCAAAGGCATGAAAACCTTTGATAATGCTTTATATGAATTATATGCATCGGGAAAAATCAGTTTGGACGAAGCATTAAAAAATGCCGATTCCAGCAACGACCTGGAAGCAAAAATTAATTTTGGCTGATTTTTTAAGTGAGGGGAACTCGCTCGGATGAAACGAATAGTAAGCAGGCAACTAAAAGTTTTTTAACAAAAATACAAAAAGCAATTCAGCACGAAGACACGAAGCTTAAAAACTTCGTGTCCTTCGTGTCTTCGTGGTGAGTTTTTTAAGTTTTAACCTGTGCTTATGTATTATCTGTGTTCCGTTTCGCTTACCGCACTTTCCAATATTTGAAAAAACATCTATAATGCCCGGTTCTTAGGGGCTGTCCGCTCCTCCTTGCTTTACCATCTTTAAAGACGAAGATGGGAGGCTTAACCCGAAAGGAAAAATCATGCGACATTATGAAATTGTCTTTTTAGTCCATCCCGACCAAAGTTCTCAGGTTCCGGCGATGATTGAACGTTATAAATCCACCATCGAAGCCACTTCCGGCAAAATTCACCGTTTGGAAGACTGGGGCCGTAGACACTTGGCTTACCCTATCAATAAAGTTCATAAAGCGCATTATGTACTGATGAATGTCGAGTGCGATCAAGCGACCTTGGCGGAATTGGAAAGCGGCTTCCGTTTTAACGATGCCATTTTACGCAGCATGACTTTATTGCAAAAAACCGCGATTACCGGGGCTTCTATCATTGCTACATCAACCGCTGAAGAAAACAAAGTGGCCGAATCAAGAGCCAAAGATGCAGCGGCCAGAGAAGCGGCTGCGGCAAGCAGCGATGACGACCTGGATGATGACGAAGATTTCGACGCTGCAACAAGCGCTTCTTAATAAACCTTTAACACTTGAATTTTACGAGAATTATTATGGCACGTAACATTAGACGCAAAAGATTCTGCCGGTTCAGTGCAGAAGGCGGAACCGAGATCGATTACAAAGATCTGGACTTATTGAGCGATTACATCACCGAAACCGGCAAAATCGTTCCCAGCCGCATCACAGGAACCAGCGCCAAGTACCAAAGACAACTCGGTGTTGCAATTAAACGCGCTCGTTTTATTGCATTGTTGCCTTTCTGCGACGCTCACAAATAGTTCGCAGGACTGACCGGTGGGTTTTTTAGCTGAATATATTATGCGGGGACGCATGCAAGCCATGCTAGTGGCTTCCACTCTCGCCTTAATATCGCTGGTTATGCCGCCGGTAAGCATTGTAAGTTCAGCCTCTGTTGCATTGGTTACCTTAAGACGGGGAGCCACCGAAGGCTTAATCGTCTTGGCGTGTTCAACCGCAATAGCAGCGGTATTAGGTTTTTTCCTGTTAGGCAATTATCAATTCGTATTGCTTTACGGGATGGTATTGTGGGTTCCTGTTTGGTTGATTTCAATCATCTTAAGAGAAGGCCGGTATTTATCTCTGGCAATTGAAGTTGCGGTATTGCTGGGTGTTCTGGGCGTTATCGGCGCTTATCTGTATAACGCCGAGTTGACAACGATGTGGAAGAACATACTTTCGCAAATGGTGCCTCCTAAAGCGCCCGTTGAAGATATTCAGCACACGCTGGATGTACTGTCCCATTACATGACCGGCATCATCGCGGCGGCATCGGTATTCGGCCTATTGTTCGGCCTGTTTCTGGGACGGTGGTGGCAGGCTTTACTGTATAACCCCGGCGGTTTCAAGCAAGAATTTTTGTCATTGAATACCCATCCCAGATTGGCGATAGGCAGCATTCTGGTGCTTGTTATTGCATCGGCAAGTTCCGGTGCCCTTTCCGAAGTTGCCTGGAATATCGCCATTTTGCTGTTTGTACTGTACACCTTTATCGGAACGGCGGTACTGCACACCGTATTTGCCGCAATGAAAATGGGTCGCTTCATCGTGCCGATGTTTTATATCACCATGTTTTTGATCCCTCACGCCATGCTGCCTGTTGCTGTAGTTGGACTGTGCGATACCTGGATGAACTTACGCAATAAAATTTCGAATCAACACACGCCTTAATGGCGTAAAAAAATAGCCGGATAAAATCCGATAACGAGGTAATAAAAGATGGAAGTTATTCTTCTTGAAAAGATAGCAAACTTGGGTAACCTGGGCGACAAAGTTGCCATTAAAGCAGGCTACGGCAGAAACTATCTTATTCCGTACGGCAAAGCCGTTGCTGCAACAGCGACTAAAATTGCCGAATTTGAAATACGTCGCGCAGAGCTTGAAAAAGCCGCGGCAGAAAAACTGAGTGCAGCTCAAACGCGCGCCAACGCATTGAGCAAGCTTCAAGTTGTGATCACTCATAAAGCCGGAGATGAAGGCAAATTGTTCGGTTCCGTAGGTACGCAGAACATCGCTGCCGCCATTACCGAAGCCGGCGTTCCTGTTGAAAAACATGAAATCCGTTTACCTCAAGGCGTTATTCGTCAAATTGGCGAATACCAAATCGACATTCATTGCCATACCGATGTTGTCGTAAAAATGCCTATTAAAATTGCTGCTGAAGCATAATTAAAGGTTCAAGGCGAAAGGCAAAAGGCTGGTAAGGTCAACTTACAGCCTGGAGCCTTTTAACTATGCGAACTTTTTATTCCTGCCTTTTTTACCTCTTAATCCCCTTCATATTCATTCGCCTGATCTGGCGAAGCATTAAAGCTCCTGCCTATCGGTACCGATGGCGCGAACGATTCGCTCTGTATGATAGAAAATTCGCTCAACATGCGATCTGGTTTCACGCTGTTTCAGTCGGCGAGGCCGAAGCATTGTTTCCTCTAGCTCGGCAAATACTGCAACAGCACCCTCAGGCAAAATTATTAATTACCACCACAACACCGACAGGATCGGCACGGGTTAAAGCCGTCATGCAGGACAGCGTCGACCATGTTTACCTGCCGTATGACCTACCCTGCGCAGTCAAGCGGTTTATGCAATGCTTTAAGCCGAAAATCGCGGTGATGATGGAAACCGAAATCTGGCCCAATTTTTTCGCTTATTGCGGCAAAAACGCTATTCCTTTGTATATTATCAATGCGCGCTTATCGAAAAATTCCGCAAAAGGATATCGAAAAATCCCCGCTCTTATCAGGCCGGCATTATCCCGCATCAAATTAATCGCCACCCAGACAGCGGACGACGCCGAGCGCTTTATCGCTATTGGCGCGCAAGCCGAAACAGTTAAAGTACTCGGCAATATAAAGTTTGATCTTGAGGTTTCAACGGCCCTCATTAAACAAGGCGCGCAATTAAAAACTGATGTGTTTGAGCACAGATTCGTTTGGCTGATTGCCAGCACCCACAAAGACGAAGAAGCCCTGTTTCTTGACATCTATAAAAAAATAAAACCGAAGATTCCCGACTTAATACTGGTCATTGCCCCCCGACATCCCGAACGCTTCGGCGAAGTCAAAAAACTCTGCGAAGCACATCGACTGGCGTTGGCAGTGCGCACTGCCAACGCAGTTTGCACTGCGCATACCGACGTTTACCTGGCCGATACCATGGGTGAATTAAAGTTGCTTTATGCGGTCGCTGACGTTGCGTTTGTCGGCGGCAGCATGGTTCCCGTTGGCGGACACAACATTTTGGAAGCCTTAGCGGTTGGAACTCCCGTTATGTTTGGTCCTTATATGGTAAATTTTAAGGACATAAGCGAAGGCGTATTGCAGCGGAATGCGGCTATACAATGTCAAGATAACGACGAAATAAGCACTGCGATTCTTACCTTGTATGCCGATGCCGCCTACAGGCAAGCGTTAGCCGAGAATGGTAAGGCCTTCGTTCAACAGAACCAAGGCGCAATCACCCGGATTCTTAATATTCTTAATCAGGATATTTAATTTCGACACTTCAGTTACCGGCATAAGATACTAATATCCCAGCAGACTAAAAGTTTCATCGATAATAAAAATCGGGGTGGGATGCGAAATATCGGCTGAAAGCCTATAGCTGGAATTTATCTTTGAAGATAACGGACTACCGGCTTATAACCAACAGTCGATTAAAAACAATCTTCACCACGAAGAACACGAAGAAAATAAACTTCGCGTTCTTCGTGACGAATAAAACCCTGCACTAAGAAACTACGATTATTCCGATAATATAGAGCCCGGAACTAATAGAGCGCCGCCGCAAAGTCTGGAGAGGATCTGCTATCGTTCCCACGCTCCGGCACTCGCCTTTATACACAAGTCGTCCGGCAGGAAGGTGAGTTTGTTGCCGAAGTTATTAAATTAGGCGATCAGAGCCCTTCCCAAGGTGTATACAAGCCATCGACATTTACCCCGAATAAATCCAAAACCCGGCCCACGGTTTCATCCACCATGGCTGCCAATGAATCCGATTTGCTGTAAAAAGCCGGCATCGGCGGAAAAATAATGCCGCCCATTTCGGTCACGCTCGCCATATTGCGAATATGCACCAGATTTAACGGCGTTTCGCGGGGCATCACCACCAAGCGCCGCCGCTCTTTCAGCACCACGTCGGCCGCGCGTGAAATCAGGTTATCGCCAAAGCCGTGCGCAACCGCCGACAAGGTTTTCATCGAACAGGGCGCGATGATCATGCCTTCGGTTTTAAAGCCGCCGCTGGAAATGCCGGCGGCTATGTCATTAATGCCGTGAGTCACGTCGGCCAACTCGGCCAATTCAGCGCGCTTCATGCCCATTTCATGCTTTAAATTGACCACACCGGCCGAAGAAATCACTAAATGCGTCTCCCATTGCTCCTGCGCCTGCAAAACTTGCAGCATCCTTACGCCATAAATCGCGCCGGTGGCGCCGGTCATGGCTATGATTAAACGTTTTTTGCGATTCATTTTTTATGTAGAGACAAGAGACTGATTTTAAAGTGGAACACGGATGACGCGGATTAGACGGATTTATACTGAATTTTAAAGAGCCAACAGCATCTATCAGTGTTTATCGGTCTGATCCGCGTCATCCGCGTTCTATTTTCCGGTTTCCTATATAGCCGGGAAACTCATGTTTCCAAGCCGAAAGCGCTACTCCCCTGCCCTGACATCAAACTCAATCTTCCAGCGACCGTTGTCTTTTTGGGAAACGGCTTGCAGTTCCAGGGTGCCGACTTCGGTTACGGCCGCGCACAAATGCACCGGTATGACTTCGCCCGGCCTGCGGTTTTCTTCGGGCAAAGTAATTTCAATTTCATCCAATTCGTCGAGTTCTTCGTCAGTCCAGTAATCCAGACGGATCCCAACCTTATCCTCGCGCCGGGTATTGGATGCAAAAAAGCGAAACCGTACCGGCTCCCCAATCACCAAACCGAATTCATCATCGGGCAATTCCTGTTGGGTGCCTTCTTCCATACCGAACGGGGCAATGCATAAGGCCTGAATTTCCGGGGCCATGCCGGGTACGGCGGGCATCGCGCTTTCGATACCGACATAGTAAGAAGCGGCGGTACCGCCTTTAATACGAACGCCCTTGCCTTTGCGAACATAGCCGTAATAAGCGGCGCCGCGGGCGACGGCTAAATCAAGATCGGCGCCTTCCAATAATCGGGCTTCGGGCGCTTGCTCCGCACTCAACCATGAATTCAGCACTTCCATTAAGCGTTCGGCCAAGGTATCGGCTTTTAACACGCCGCCGTTAAACAACACGGCGGTGGGATGCAAAAAGCTCGCATGTTCCGGCAGATTGATATCTTTAAGCTCGTCCGTAGCGCCTTGTTGTTTAGCCAAAAATGCGGCCAGATGACGGGTGATGCCCGCATCTTGAGCGTAAGGCAAACCGGCGGTTCTTAAACCGGTACGAGGGCGGCTTATCGGCCTGTCGCTGACTGACACCTTAGGCAGAAAGCCTTCAACCAAGACGCGATTGACTTCTTCCCGGGTTAATTCGCTACGCAGTGTGCCGCCGATTAACGATGAGCCCCGGCTCGCAACCACCAACGGAATGTTATCAATATCGGCATGACTGAAAAGCTTTTCCTTGGCGTCGCGACAGCTATGGGTCAAGGCCTGGACTTGCCAAGGCTCCAAACGTTTGCCGTCTTTTTCCAGCTTGGCTTTTACGGTATAAGCCAAGGCCAAGTCCATATTGTCGCCGCCCAACAGAATATGATCGCCAACCGCTACGCGGGTCAGTTCAAGGTTACCTTCTTGTTGGGTGACCGCTATCAATGACAAGTCGGTGGTTCCGCCGCCAATATCGATGACCAGAATAATGTCGCCGACTTCCGCTTGCTTGCGCCAGTCGCCATGACTTTTTTCTATCCAGCTGTATAACGCCGCCTGCGGTTCTTCGAGCAGAATGGCTTGATCCAAACCCACCGCGCGCGCGGCTTCAACCGTCAATTCCCGTGCCGCCGGATCGAATGAAGCGGGTACCGTAATAACCACATCCTGCTGATTCAACGGCGCTTCCGGGTGCAGGCTTCGCCAGGCGTCGCACATATGTTGCAGATAAGCGGTCGTGGCCTGGAATGGCGACACCCGTTCGACTTCGTCCGGCGCTTCGGCGGGCAAAATAGGGGCTTTGCAATCGACGCCTGCGTGACATAACCAGCTCTTGGCGCTGGAGACCAAGCGTATCGGGGTTTTGCTGCCCAAGTTACGGGCGATTTCACCGACCAGGTAATTCGGCTTTGCGGTCCAAGGCAATGAAGTGGAATCTTCGGCAAGCTCGGCTTCATGAGCCTGATATAAAAACGACGGCAATTGTTGCTTGTCTTCAACCGAACCGGGAGAGGTCAGTTGCGGTATAGCCATAACCAGCGGCGAAAATTCTTCATCGTCGATATTATTCAGGTTGGCATAAGACAACACGCAATGCGTGGTCCCCAAATCGATACCGACCGAAAATCGCGTTCCGTTTTGCGCCGGCTCTTCAGCAACGCTTTCATCCGGCTGAGTTTCCGGTTCCACTGCCACCGGCTTTGCTTCGACGGGTTTCGGCTGCAAACTAAATAAATCTTTCATAACTCAACCTCGGCCGGTGCGACAATCGCGGCATTATGGCCTGCGGTCAGTTTGGGCAAGCTGATGCCGGTCACTTGCCAGCCCTTGTGAACCAAGGTGCCGGTAAAAGGCGCAGTGCCGACGATATTGCCGGTTAAACGCACGGCCGCGGCGTCAAAGCCTTGGGGCAACGTAATTTTACTGCCTTCCTGCTCGTTGCGAACGGTGGTCAAAGTAAAGTGCTCATTAATGGCTTTATTGCAGCCTTCATGCACGACGCGGGCGGCAACGCCAATATCGGCGTCGCCGTAAGCGGCGATATCTTCTTTAATAAAATCGATAAAACGCGCTTCTTTTTGCAGCAAACCCAATAATTGCAAAGCGGCGTCGGGAGTTGCTTCTTTTAACACAACCGGTTCCGGAGCGGGCGCATGCACCAGCTTTTCAACTTCGACGATTTTCTCGACAATTTTTACTATCGGTTCAGGCGCAGGAGCGGGAGCGGCCGGTTGAATTTCCGGTTTCTTCTTGCTGCGCGCCAAACCGATCACCATCGACAGCAGCAGCACAATTAAAACCAACGCCAAAACGGCGACAGTACCGGCCAAACACACATGCCACAAATCGAAGGTGGTAGGTTTTAGAGTTAAATCGATTACATAATTATTCATTACTCAAGGCTCTTTTAGTTATTATTGTTGTTGACCGGATTTGCGCGCCGCTTCGTTAAACATCATGCCTTGCAGTACATTCCGAGTGGTTTGCATGCGCATCTGTTTTAAGTGACGGTCGGCAATCGTGCCCGGCACTTTTTCCGCCAAATACACTTCACGCATTTGGGATAAGATCGTCTCGCATTGTTTCATGATGTCTTCTGTCGCTTTACGGCTCTCCTGTTCTTGATGAATCGGCTTTTGCATTTCAACGCCCACGCATTTTTTATATTCATATTGGGCAGCCTGAATTTTCTTAATCGTGGCGTCGGAAAGCGTCGTGTTCTGCCACTCATTTTTAGCATCATCGGCAAAAGCAGTCATTGCCGACAATAAAATAGTTAAGAAAAAAATCTTGTTCATGGTGTTTCCCGGTATTATTGATGGAATTCTGAACCCTTAATTTTACGCGAACCGATTAAAAATAAATAACATTTGTCAAAAATCAGCAAAATACGCGAGATAGAGGGCCTAATGGCGGCTAGTGTTGACAATGCGCCCAATTTTTTGATTTTCAAGGGTAGAAACTGTTTTTTGCCGGTTTCGCCGCTAAAAATAGAACGCAGATGACGAAGATGATTATGCTGGGCATGGATAAACACAGATTAAACTCTGAAAAATCCGCGCTCTATTCTATGAGGCGTTTATCTTTTACGAATTAATGAATTAAGGCGGCCTGTAAATAGTTTGTCACGGGTAAATAATTCAATCCCCGCTTGTGGAATAGAACCCCTATCCATTACAATCCGGCCACGTAAAACCGGCGCCGCAATCGAACAAATCAGCTTTAGCCTGTTAAATCAAGAATTTATTTACTCATAGACTTCTATCCGAATTCATCTAAACTTCGAACTCACCTAGCAGCAAAGACTCGACAGGAACCCACATGGCTTTTCGACTACTCGCCGGAGCGATAGCATTTTTTCTTATCAGCTTAAATGTCTTCGCCGATGAGATCCCCATAAACCCGTCTCACCCCGATCGCTATACGGTCGTCGAAGGCGACACCTTATGGGATATTTCCGCTAAATTTTTACAACATGCTTGGCAATGGCCTGAATTATGGAGCCGCAATAGCCAGATTAAAAACCCTAATCTGATTTATCCCGGCGATACGCTTTATTTTTCCATGGTCGACGGCAAGCCGCAGCTCAGCCTTGCCGAAAGCCGTCTGATGCAGCCTCAAACCAATCCGAATGCAAGCTGCGTACTTCATGAAGAAGACTATAAAAACGGGCGTAAAAGTTTTGCCGTTTCCGCGGACGGAAAGGTCATTCCGTGCATCAGGGAAACTAACCTGAAACAGGCAATCCGCTTAATTCCTACCGGAACCGTAGCCGCTTATCTATCATCGCCCAAAGTGGTGAATAAAGATGAACTGGGCCTTGCGCCCTATGTGGTCGGTTTTGCCGGAGAACATATCGTTGCAGGCATCGGAGACCGTGTTTACGTGCGCTCGATAGCCGAACAGACCAAGCTGTCATACACGGTTTACCGGCCCGGCAATCCTTATATCAGCCCGGACAGCGGAGAAATCCTGGGTTATGAAGCGGAATATATTGCCGATGCTTCATTGCAACAACCCGGCGATCCGGCAACCTTAGCCATAACCAAATCAGCCCTCGAAATTCGCACCGGCGACCGATTAATGCCCAGTGCAGAGCAAGATATTGCGTTAAATTATTTCCCCCGGCCGCCTGAACACCCTATAAAAGGCAGCATTATCGACGTGCTTGGCGGCGTATCCGAAATTGGCCGATACAGTGTGGTCGTGGTAGACAAAGGCACGGCGGACGGCCTTTTAGTCGGCCACGAGCTGAGCATCTATCAACGCGGCAAAGTTATCATAGACAGTTACAGCCCGATTAAAAACGACAACGTTAATCTTCCCGATGAGATTGCAGGCACTTTGATGATTTTCCGCCCGTTTGAGCGCGTCAGTTACGCGCTGGTCATGAAAGCGACTCAAGCGCTTCATGTCTTAGACAAAGTCAGAACCCCCTGAACATTATCACCGCGCCAATCGACCCGGACCTCAAATACTGGCTTGCGCTATTGCGCACGCCCGGCGTCGGCTGCCGAACATTTCTCCGTTTACTCGAAACTCACAGCCCGGCGCAGTTGTTTTCAGAGTCCGCATCGGCGCTTAGCGCCTTGGGCTTAAAAAACGATAGTGTCCAAGCCATCCGCAGTCCCGATTGGTCGTTGATCGACTATGATCTGGACTGGTTGAGCCAGCCCAACAATCGCGCAATAACCCTGAATGATTCAAACTATCCGGCGCAATTAAAAGAAATCTCCGATCCTCCGCCCATCCTGTTTGTACGCGGTAATCCAGAACTATTATCGCAACCGCAGATTGCGATTGTGGGCAGCCGCAATCCGTCGTCTTCAGGTCTGGAAATCGCATTTAACTTTGCCAAAAGCCTGAGTCAATGCGGTTTTACCATCACCAGCGGACTGGCTTTGGGCATAGACGCCGCCAGCCATCAGGGCGCATTAAAAGCCAACGGTTATACCCTTGCGGTCGCCGGAACCGGGCTGGATCGCGTATATCCCGCCCGACATAAAGATTTGGCTACTGAAATTGTCAATACCGGGGCCATGATTTCCGAGTTTCCGCCCGGAACGACCGCCAAAGCCAACCATTTTCCCAGGCGCAACCGCATTATCAGCGGACTGTGCCAAGGCCTATTGGTGGTGGAAGCCGCCAAACAAAGCGGCTCATTAATTACGGCGCGCATGGCGCTGGAGCAAAACCGCGAAGTTTTTGCCGTCCCCGGTTCCATTTACAACCCGCTGGCCCGAGGCTGCAACGCACTCATCCGTGAAGGCGCCAAGCTGGTGGAAACAAGCCAAGATATTCTTGAAGAACTAAATCAGTATAATCAACAGGTTGACAATTTAATGCCGTTAACAATGCAATCAACACTTGACCTAGAGCAACAAACATTATTGAATCTTGTCCAGTTTAGTCCAACGTCTGTCGATACTCTGGTTGAAAATGCCAACGTATCGGTCGAAGTTATTTCATCAATGTTACTGATTCTGGAACTGCAAGGTTACATAGAAGCAACCGCCGGCGGTTACTACAGTCGAATCAAATAAACACTTAGAAGTCCTATGAAAGAAAATATTTTTGATGTCCTAATGTACTTATTCGAAAACTATATGGAAGATGAAATCGAAATACTTCCGGACAGTGACATTGTTAGAACGGAATTACTGGAAGCGGGCTTTGAGCAAATCGAGGTCAACAAAGCTTTCGACTGGCTTGAATCGCTAAGCCTGCAACGGGCGATAAGAGCGTCGGCCTCCCCTGCCTTCCGTATTTTTTGCAGCCAAGAGAAAGCCAAGCTGGATCTTGAATGCCGCAATTTGCTGACCTTCCTGGAGAACAGCGGCATCTTGAATTCAGCCAACCGGGAAATTGTTATCGACCGAGCCATGGCCTTGGAAAATGAAGAAATATCGATGGAAAAATTAAAATGGATCGTGCTGATGGTATTACTGAGCCAGCCTGACGAAGAAATTGCTTTCTCCAGAATGGAAGATATTGTTTATGACCTTATTCCGACTTATTTGCATTAAAAAATAGGCGAAAGGCGAAGGGCTAAAGGCAAAAAACATACACTTTCGCCTTTAGCCCTTCGCCCTTCGTCTTTAGCCCTTCGCCTTTCATCCTTTTAAATAAATGAGTAAAAATCTCGTCATTGTAGAATCGCCTGCAAAAGCCAAAACCATAGAAAAATATTTGGGCAAGGATTTTCAGGTCTTAGCCTCTTATGGACACGTAAGGGACCTGATACCCAAAGAAGGCGCGGTTGACCCGAACAACAACTTCGCAATGAAATATGAGGTCATCGATCGCAACCAAAAACATGTGCAAGCTATCGCCAAAGCCCTTAAGAGCGCGGACACCTTATATCTGGCGACTGACCCCGATAGAGAAGGCGAAGCTATTTCTTGGCATTTACTTGAACTGCTGAAAGAGAAAAAACTGTTAAAAGACAAACCGGTGCATCGAGTTGTCTTCCATGAAATCACCAAAAAAGCCGTCACCGAAGCTATTGCCAATCCGGAGCAAGTCGCCATCAGTTTGGTCAACGCCCAGCAAGCGCGCCGCGCGCTGGATTATCTGGTTGGTTTTAACCTGTCGCCGCTGTTATGGAAAAAAATCCGCCGCGGCTTGTCGGCAGGCCGCGTACAAAGCCCCGCGCTGCGCATGATCGTCGAGCGCGAACTGGAAATCGAGGCCTTTAAATCTCGTGAATACTGGACGATTGACGCGGCACTGACCGCACAGGATCAAGCTTTTAAAGCCAAACTGACCCAATTTGACGGCGAAAAAGTCACGCAATTTAGCATTACCGATGAAGAGCTGGCGGAAAAAACCAAGCAAACCTTGCTGGATGCCGCCGACGGTCAATTAATGGTCGCAAGACAAGAAAAGAAACAGCAAAAACGCAACCCCGCTCCGCCTTTCATTACCTCGACCTTGCAACAGGAAGCCTCGCGCAAACTGGGTTTCACCACCAAGCGCACCATGATAGTGGCCCAGCAACTTTATGAAGGCATCGATATAGGCGGCGAAACCGCAGGCCTAATCACCTATATGCGTACCGACTCGGTTAACCTGTCGGTCGATGCGGTCGAAGAAATACGCGCGTTGATTGCCGAAAATTACGGCGCGGAAAATGTGCCGAAAGAACCCAGAGTCTTTAAGACCAAATCGAAAAATGCCCAGGAAGCGCACGAAGCGATACGCCCGACCTATCCCCGCTACTTACCCGGCCAGATAAAACAGCATCTCAGTATTGAGCAATTCAAACTCTATGAACTGATCTGGAAGCGCACCATTGCTTGCCAAATGATTCATGCCACTTTGAACATGGTTGCGGTCGATTTAAGCTGCGGCGACGGCAAGCACGTATTCAGGGCGACCGGTTCGACAATTGCATCGCCCGGCTTCATGGCGGCTTATCTGGAAGGAAAAGACGACAGCACCGAAAGCGACGACAAGGAAAGCTTTCTGCCGCCGATGGAAGAAGGCCGTCCGGTCCAACTCAACGATATTAATGCCGCACAGCACTTCACCGAGCCGCCGCCACGCTACGGCGAGGCCAGCTTGGTAAAATCCCTGGAAGAACACGGTATCGGCAGACCATCGACTTATGCGTCGATTATTTCGACCTTGCAAGCTCGCGAATATGTCACGCTGGACAGCAAACGCTTTCATCCGACCGATGTCGGCAGAATTGTGAACAAGTTTTTGACCGAGCATTTTACCAAATACGTCGATTACGATTTTACCGCTAATCTGGAAGATGAATTGGATGCGGTTTCGCGGGGAGAAAAAGACTGGGTTCCGTTGATGCACGACTTTTGGCAGCCGTTCACCACCCTGATCCATGAAAAAGAAGAAAGCGTTCAGCGCAAGGATGTAACCCAGGAAGCTATTGATGAAAAATGCCCCGATTGCGGCAGCCCGCTGTCCATCCGTTTAGGCAGGAATGGCCGCTTTATCGGCTGTACCAACTACCCTACCTGCTCCTACACCCGGAATCTGAACGATGACGGCGACGCCGGCGTTGAACCCGAAGTCGTCGAAGGCCGAGTCTGCCCTAAATGCGAATCGCCTTTAGTGCTCAAAACCGGACGTTACGGCAAATTTATCGGTTGTAGCGGGTATCCCAAATGCAAGCATATCGAGCCTTTGGAAAAACCGCTGGATACCGGCGTAGAGTGTCCGCAATGCAAACAAGGCAATATCCTCAAGCGCAAATCGCGGAACAGCAAAATATTTTATTCCTGCTCGGAATACCCAAAATGCGATTACGCATTATGGAATGCGCCAATAAAAGAGAGTTGCCCGGAATGCGCGTGGCCTATTTTGACCGTCAAGGAAACCAAGAAACGCGGCGTGGAAAAGGTTTGTCCGCAAAAAGAATGCAAATATGCCACACCGTATGAAGGCGATCCGGCGGATGTTCAGGGGCCTAAGTAAACATCAATCTTATAGCGTTGCAGGAGCGGAAACGGCCCGCTCCTACTGACATCGATTACAGTTTGTAAACCCAAAATGCCTTACCATTCCCCTTTTAAAATAAAAAACGCCGTCCGTCATCTCAAAGCCGGCGCGGTCATCGCTTATCCCACGGAAGCGGTCTACGGCTTAGGCTGCGATCCGCTTAACGAAGATGCGGTAATGACCTTGCTCGACATCAAACAGCGCCCGGTAGAAAAAGGCCTGATTTTAATCGCTTCATCCTTGGAACAACTGCGGCCCTATCTGGTTTTGGATCAGACTGTCATTGAGCGCATAAGCCCCAGTTGGCCGGGCCCCGTCACCTGGGTGGTGCCGGCCCGGCCCTGGGTGCCGAAATGGCTGACCGGCGCGCATCAATCGCTGGCGGTCAGGGTGACCAATCACCCGATAGCCCGCGATTTATGCCTGCAATTCGGCAGCCCTTTAGTGTCCACCAGCGCTAATCCGACGACCCGACCGGCCGTCAAAGAATCAAGAAAGTTGCTTAAAACCTTTGCCGATGCCGATATTTTTATCGTTCACGGCAAAGTCGGTAAGCTTGAACAGGAAACCGCTATCTATGATGCGGTCAGCGGAAAACGCTTGCGTTGATTATAAAGCGGAACAACAAAAAACAGGACAAAGCACCTACGACACCTGCCGCAACATCCCCATTCCATTGGGCTTTTTAACCACTTGCAGCTGAGCCTTGAAGCGTTTTTGCACGCCTTCGACATGAGAAATAACGCCGACGGTTTTGCCGTGGGTATGCAAGCCTTCCAGAGTGCTGATAACCGTATACAACGTTTCCGCATCCAGATTGCCAAAGCCTTCGTCAAGAAATAACGAATCCACCGATTTGCCGTTATTCGCCAATTCGGAAAGTCCCAGCGCCAGCGACAAACTCACCACAAAACTCTCGCCGCCGGACAAAGTCTTCGGCAATCGGCGCGCATTGCCTTGGTAAGTATCTTCAATATCCAACGCCAAGCCCTGTTCACTGGGCATTTGCCGCAAATAATAACGGCCGCTGACCTTTTCCAGCACCGCATTGGTTTGGGACAATAACCGATCGGCCACCCGGTGTTGAACCCGGCGCCGAAAAGCCATGCCGCTCTCCTCGGCTATCTGGGCGGCTTCCGCGCTGCACGAGCGAACAACGTCTTCCTGCTCTTGTAACTGAACCGAAATCGCATCGGCTTTTTGTTGATAATGCTGTTGCTCGCTCAACAAGCGTTCCAGGCGTTGCGCTTCCAAATCGGCTATCGCCATTTTTTCGCTAACGCTCTTTAATTCGGCCTCCAACTGTTCCGCACTTAACTCGGTTGCAACCAGCGTGTTTCCGGCTTCCAGTTCATGTCTGCCGGTTTCCAGCTCTATCGTTCGGGCATCGATCTCCTGTTCCAGCTCGGCCAAATGCCGTTCCAATTCAGGCTGATGTTGCACTAATTCCAGCATTTCGCTCAACTGATGTACGCCGGTAAATTGCGTGCCCTGTATTTTATCTTCCAGCGCCTGTTTTAACACGCCAAATTCGGCTTCCTGTTCGGCAATCAGCCGCTCCTTGTCGGCGAGCAGTTTTTGCTTTTCAATCAAGGCTAAATGCAGACCGATGATTTCTTCGCCGTGTAATTGACGGTTGTATTGCTCAAGCTTTTCATTGCATGACGCGATTTCAATTTGGCACTGCTCGGCTTTTGCCTTTAAGGTTTCCAGTTCCTCGGTTAAATTCTTACGACGGAACACATAGCCTTGATAATCCTGCCGACGTGCATTCAGGCGATCGAACAAGACATCTTCTTTGCCTTTAGCTGGCATTTTTTCGCCCAGTAAAGCCAATTGCGCCAGCACTTTGTCGGCCAATTGCTGCTCTTCCTGCTGACAAGCGGCCAGAGCGGCTTCATAATCGATTTCTTCCTTCGGACGCTCGCGCCATTCGGCATCCAACTGCTGAGTATTGAGCTGTAACCGTTGAACCGTCTCCTCACCCTTGACGATCAGCGCTTTTAATTGGTCGATGCCGAGCTGTTTCTTCCGATAGTCGGCCACCACGCTGACTATCGTCTTTAATGCGCCTACTTCGTCCGCCAACAGGCGCTTCATTAAGCGTAACTTATTAATCGTTAGCTCTTCACTGGCGCTATTAAGCCGGTTGCACAGGGTTTGCCATTGGGATTTGGTCTTAGTCCTCTCGGTCAGATTCGCCTGATTTTTGTCGGCTAGTTTTTGCGCCGTAAGAATCTGTTGCACCAGCTTTCCGGCAGCCGTTTTCAAGCCCTTTATTTTCATCCGTTGCTCGGTCAAAGCCTTTTGAGAGTTGGCTTCTTTCGGCGGATGTTCGGTATAAGGATGCTCTAAAGCGCCGCATAAAAAACAAGGTTCATTATCGGCAAGATACTGGCGATCCGGGGCCATTTTTTTCAGCAAGGCTTCACGGAATACCGCGATTTCCAACGTAAGCCTGGCATTTTCTTCTTTGCCGAGATCCTGTTTTAGCGCTTCAAGCTCGGCTTGCAGTTGCTCAATATCATGATCCGGCTGTTCTTTACGACCGAACATACCGAAAAAACTAAAACCGCTATGGCTTAACTTTTGGTGTATCGCCGCCAAACGATAAAGCTCGCGAAAATCATTAACCCGCTCTTGCTGTTCTTGCCGAAACTCTTCAAGTTCAGCCAAATTCCTGCCCTGCGCCAGCTGTTCCAGCGCCTTTTCCGCCAGCGGCAGCTTGCGGTTTAACTCGGCAATCTTTTTGTTTTCCTGCGCAATCGCGGATTGGTTGTTTTTCAGCGACGAGCTGGTGTTTTTCGACCATTTGCCGAAGGCTTTTTGTTTTTCTTTCAGTTCCGCCAGATCGGCCCGAAGATGTTTTAACCGGGCTGTTTCTGGAAAACTGGACAGTAACGATTCGTCGGCCGCATGTTCCTCCAGCCACTTCGATACCGTAGCCAGAGCCGACGTTTTCTCATCGATTTGCATCCCCAAAGAATGCCGTAAATCCGACTCCGACTGGCGCTGCGCAGTCATTTGGCCTATCAGGGCTCTAAGATTAGCCAGCGTTTGGCCTTGCTCCGCCAAGGATTTATCGGCTAATCCGTCCGGAGCGGTGTTATCCGCACCGATATGGTCTTGTATCTGCTTAAGTTCGCCCCGAAACTCCGCCAGCGTTGCTTTACCTTGATGAAGCTCGTGTTTTTTTTCTTTAATTGCCTGTAAATCCTCCTTAAACAGCAATGCTTCTTGAGCCGTAGCCAACTGCTCCAGTTTTTGCCGTTCGGTTTGCGCCAGCACTTTGATGTGTTGGAGTTTATTTTCCTGATCGGCAACCCGGCTTTGCACAAGCAACACATTTTGCAGCGAGGCCTGCTGTTGCTTCAAGCGGCTTTGCTGCTGCTGCAACTCGGCTGTTTGCTCAATAAAATCGCTCAAATCATGTTCGTAAGCTTCCCGCTTGGCCGGTTCTATGATCGGTATAACCGATAAATCCTGCTTTAAATAGTCCAGACGTTGCCGCGCCGCCTCGGCCTTATCATGCACTTCATTTTTATAGTCGGTATAAATATCGGCGCTGATGATTTTTTCCAGAATATCCATGCGCTCACTGTCCAGCGCATTCAGAAAAGCCGCAAAATCGCCCTGAGCTAACAGGATTGACCGGGTGAAATTACGAAAGTTCATGCCGGTAATTTCGCTAATCCGTGCGCAGACTTGTTGGGCTGTAGTCGCCAGCACTTCATTGTCGCTCAAACGAGTCAAGTTCATGACCGGCGGCGTTAACTCCGCCTCAGGACTCGCATCCTGCCGTTGCACATGCCAGCTGGACCGGTATTTTATAGCGTCCAAAACGAACTCAACCTCCGAGAAACACTCCGCCGTATGCTGGGTCATCACATGCTTGGCGGGACGATCGAAGCGAAAAGTCTCGCCATATAAACCCAGCGTAATGGCATCCAGAATACTGGATTTTCCCGACCCGTTCGGGCCGGTAATGGCAAAAACCCCGGTATCTGAAAAAGGCGATTGTTCAAAATTGATCCGACTCTCGCCTTCCAATGAGTTGATATTTTTAAAATGGATATTAAGTATCTTCATAACAATTTGATTTTAAAGAACACTCATTTTTTTGTGAGGCCTTGGTGAACATTTTTAGTGTGCTTACATGATACACGATGGGATGGATTGGGAAAACAAGCGCACAAAAAAGCCGGAATTACCCGGCTTTTTATGTATTTGCTTAAGTAATGATGTAAAAGATTCCATGAGTAAAGCTTCGGACGCTTTAAGTATCTTCCCGATAAAAATCCCTTAACTTTGCCCTCTCAACAAACAGGCAAATTCTTCAGCCGGTAGCGGTTTGCTTTTGATGAAGCCCTGGTAGGTGTCGCAGCCTTTTTCCCGCAGGAAGGCCAGTTGCTCTAGCGTTTCAACGCCTTCGGCCAGCACTTTAAAGCCTAAAATATGGCCCATAGCCACAATCGTCGCGGTAATTTCCATATCGTCCTGTACCGAGGGAATATCATCGATAAAGCTCTTGTCGATTTTCAGCACGTCCAAAGGAAAGCGCTTTAGATAAGCCAGCGACGAATAACCGGTGCCAAAATCGTCAATGGCAAGCCGGACGCCTTGAGCGCGCAAGTTATTAAGTACCTCGACGGCTTTTTCTTCGTTTTCCATTAAGCCGCTTTCCGTGAGCTCCAGTTCTAATAGTTCGGACGGAAAGCCGGTTTCGTGCAACACTTCGGCCACCAGAGCGCTGATGTCGCTACGGCGAAACTGGTGAGGCGAGACATTGACCGCCAGCGTTAACGGCGGCAACCCGGCATCTAGCCAGCGTTTGCCTTGCAGGCAGGTCTCGCGCAATACCCAGGCGCCGATTTCGACAATCAGGCCGGTCTCTTCGGCAATGGGAATGAAATAGGTCGGCGAAACCAATCCCTCGTTGGGATCATGCCAGCGTACCAAGGCCTCGGCGCCGATGATCAGGCCGCTGTCGATGTCTATTTGGGCTTGATAATAAACGCATAATTCCCGTTGTTCGGTAGCGTGGCGCAGGCGGCTTTCCAAGGCGATACGCTCACGCGCAATGGCGGTAAGCTCTTCGGAAAAATAGGCAAAGCAACCGCGCCCTTCGTCTTTGGCCCGATAGAGCGCAATGTCGGCATTATCCATCAAGGTTTCGGGGCTGTTGCCGTGCTGCGGAAATAAGCTAATACCTATACTGGCGCCGATTCTCACCTTCCGGCTAAGCTCAGGATGGGCATTGTTGCTTTTAAGTAAGTGAAAAGGCTTACTTAAGTCGGCGACGAGACCTTCAGCGATCCGCGCCGCATCTTCCGGATGGGCAATATTTTCCAGCAATACCACAAACTCATCGCCGCCCAAACGGGCGATCATATCGACATCGCGCAATCTGGCTTTGATGCGCTTAGCGACTTGTTGCAGCAGCTCGTCGCCGGCCAAGTGGCCCAAGCTGTCGTTAACCGCTTTAAACCGATCCAGATCAAGCATCAGCAAGGCCAGTTGTTTATCGTCGCGCCGTTCCATTTCGATAGCGTGTTTCAAGCGTTCCCACAGCAGGCGGCGGTTAGGCAGGGCCGTTAGTGGATCGTAATAGGCCAGATTGTGAATGGTTTCTTCCGCCTCCTTGTCTTTGGTGATGTCGGTGAACGCGGCAACATAGTTACTGATCCGGTTGTCCGCATCGCAAACGGTGGTAATACTGAGCCATTGAGGATAGATTTCCCCGTTTTTGCGCCGGTTCCATATTTCGCCTTCCCAATAGCCCTCCCGTTGCAGGCTATGTTGCAGCGCTTGGTAAAAACGGCTGTCTTGGCGGCCCGAATTAAGCAAGGTATGGGTTTGACCGACGGCCTCTTCCGGGCTATAGCCGGTGATGCGGCTAAAGGCTTTATTGACTTTCAGGATAACCTGATTGGCATCGGTGATGGACATGCCTTCTTGCGACTCGAACGCGGTTGCGGCGATGCGAAGCTCGGCTTCGGCCAGTTTTTGCTGAGTAACGTCGCGAAAACTCCATACTCTGCCGACAACCTTATTGTTAATGAGTTGAGGGATGGAGTTTCGTTCAACGATTTTTCCATCTTTAAACTCAATGACATCGAAAGAATGCATTTCCGGCGTTGCGTACAGCTCACTTACCTTTTTCGAGAAAGCATCCGCATCCTTAATTTGGCCGAGGCCGTGCAGTAAATCCGAGCTACCGTCTTTGGCCCCTATTTTCGAAGTCATGACTTCATCTGGAATTTGCCATAAATCAATAAACTTTTGGTTGTGCAGCAACCAGTTGTTATCCAGGTCCACCGCCAAAATAGCCTCGCCGGTCGATTCCAAGGTGGCCTTGAGTATGGACAGCGATTCCGCTATTTGCGCCATTGACTGATTTCGCTCAATCGCCAATTGCGCCAAACCGGCATAGTGTTCAATCAAGCGGGTTTCAGTATCGGTTGGCCGGGCCGGAAACCGATGATAAATGGCAAAAGTCCCCAGCACACGGTTCCGGTTATTTTTAATCGGCTGCGACCAGCAAGCCTGTAACCCGGCTTGTTGGGTAATCTCCCGAAATCTCTCCCAGTAAGGGTGTTGTTGTACATTTTCAACAATGACGCATTCGCCCCGATAGGCCGCGGTGCCGCACGAACCGACGCCATCGCCAATCGCCAGACCATCAACCGCTTGGTTGTAAAAGTCGGGTAAGCTCGGTGCGGCGCCATGGCGCAGATGTTGATCATCGTCCAGAAGTAAAATCGAGCACAACATATCGGGATGCAGTGTTTCGATTTGACCGACTAACTCATCCAAGACCCTGGCTATCTCAACGCCTTGATTAATTTGTTGCAGGATTCGATTTTGTAATGCCAACTCATTGGTGCGGTTACGCAATTGATTTTCGACAGTTTTGCGTTCGCTGATGTCGTCAAGAAAGACCAGAACCCGCTCACCGACAATGGCGTTGTAAAACGATATATCGCGTACCGTGCCATTCTTGCAGCTTACTTTAAACTCCATCGGCTCTATGTCTTTTCCGTCAAGGGCGGATTTCTCCAGCGCACCTAACCAAGTGCTTTTTGCCTGATTCCGATAATGCTCGTCAGGATAAGCAAGCGGCCACCATGCATCTACGTGCGGAATGTCATCCAGCGTGTAACCGAAAATATGGATAAACCAATCGTTCACAAAATCGATTTCACCTTGCATATTGGTTATCGCTATCGCAATCGGCGATTTTAGAATGAGTTGGCGAAAATGCTCCTCGCTTTCCCGTAGGCTTTTAAGCGAAATCAGACTGCTCAGCGCCTCGGTAATCCGTTGCGCAATCTCGGCAAAAATCCAAAGATCGTCAGGGCTGTGGATATGGGCTTTTGAGCAATGGTGAATACCCAATATCCAGGGGCTACCGAGCTGCGGCCTAAGCGCAATTTGCAGTTGGGACTTTACCGAGAATTCCTCTGCGGATAGGGCTGGAACGGCAAGGTCTAATAGCGGGCCGTATTGCAACGGACCGTTAGCCTCAAGCGTTGCTTGAAACAAATCTGCGATGTCTTGTGTGACCTCAATTTTCATGTTGTCTGCAAAAGCGCCCGGCCATTCGGGACGGGTGAACTCCATCGGGATAGACCAGAAGCTTGCTTTGGGGTCGCAAGGATACAAAAACCAAGCCCGATCGGCAGCAAAGATCGACTGGATTTCTTTGAGCACGGCATTGAGCATGGCTTCGAGATTTTCCGAAGCGGAGCTGATTCGGGAGATTCTCTCCATAATATCCAGGTAACGGAGCTGACGAGTGAGTTGCCGCTCCGCGTGCTTGCGTTCGGTAATGTTGCGCCAGCAAACATGAAGAATAAGTTCACCCTGTACGCTCATCGGCGTTAGAGACACCTCGACCGGAAAAGACGACTTATCGGCTCGGCTGTGCAGCCATTCGAATCGGTGGTAACCCACTCGCAGAGCAATGGCTATCATTGCAGCCGCTTTCACGGCGGAGGCTTGGCCGTCGGGTTGATACTCGGGCGATATTTCAGCAGGGCTGCAATTGATGAATTCGGCTTTGGATCGATAGCCGAGTTCAGTCAGCGTAACATTGTTGCAGTCAACGAAGCGCCCTTCTTTGAGCAGCAAAATAGGGTCTCTGGAGTCTTCGAACAGGTGTCGAAAAGCCTCCTCGCTTTCGCGTAGCGCCGCTTCGGCTTGTTTCTGTTCGGTAATATCCTGGATCGCGCCTACCAATTGCGAAGGATTACCGGCTTTATCGTACTCAATGTCGCCATGATCGGTCACCCAGCGCGTTGCGTTATCGCCGACTCGGACAATCGGATACTCAATAGAAAACCGCTCGCGCTGACGGATTTTTTTCCGATACTCGTCAAGCGTGCGCCGGCGTTGTTCAGGAGCAATTAATGCCGCCCAATTGGAAATGTTCCGTTCGAAGTGCGCATCAATGCCGAAAATCCGGTCGAGCAGAGGCGAGCTTTCCCAACGGCCGGTCGCCAGATCGGTCACGTAGTAGCCTATTCCCGCCGTCTCATGCGCTAAGCGCAGAAGTTTCTCGTTACGGGCGGCTAGAATACTTTTCCGTTTTAGCGAGCGATACGAAGCCAATAACATTAATGCAATAGCGCCTGTTAACAGCATAACCGTTAGCGCAATTTCGATATACCGAAGCAATTTTTCCCGATCGTATTTGGGCTCGGGATCGTAGCTGAAACCTTGCAAAAACTTATCGTTTTCCACCATGCCCGCTTTGATGAAGGTTTCCGCCATGCGCCGCCAACGCCAAGGATTCATATGGCCCAAATCGATCACATCGGGCATGATCAACTCACGTATAGCGTCGGCCTCGAAGTTAAGATGGTCTTTGGATTTAGTGACGTGGTATTTATTCAGCAGCAGATCTATGATTTCCTGCGGATGATTCATCGCGTAATACCAGCCCTCAAGGCTGGCTTGCCGGAAGGCTTTAACCCGCTCGGGATGATGCTTAAGTTCGGCTTCCGTTGTAAACAGAATGTCGCTGTAGAAATCGACGCCGTAATTGCGCGGATTGAGCACGGTAAAGTCAATGCCTTGTTGTTTTAGAAAATAAGGCTCGTTGCTTAAGTAAGAGTTAAATGCGTCGACCTTGCCGGTCGCCAAATCGGCAACGTCATAACTACTCGGAATAACATGAAGACGGCTCACATCGATGCCTTCATTATTGAACATGGCGATAAAATCAGCGTCGACGGTCTGATTCAGCATCATGATTTTTTTTCCGACTAAGTCGTCAGGCGAAGAAATTCCGGCATCTTTGCGCGCGATTAACACCGAAGGAGAATGTTGGTAAATCGCAGCCAAGGCAACCAGCGGCGCGCCGCGCAAGCGTTCCAGCAATAACTCGCTGTTGGCTTCGCCATAGTGGGCATGACCTTGAAGGACTTCCCGGACCGGTTTTTTTTCCGGACGGCCTTCATCGATAATGACATCAAGTCCAGCCGCTTGGTAATAACCCTTTTCTAACGCCGCATAATATCCGGCAAATTGAAACTGATGATGCCATCGTAATTGCAGATGAATAGGTTCGGCCGATACTGAAAAGCACGAACCTATCAATGCCATAAAAAGCATGGCATGAGTTCGCATTATATTAAGGTAATTCACTTTCTATGCTTAATAGTCATTGTCTGTTAAGTCGTATATTTATATTCATAGCACATCAAAAAAACCGACATACCTTCCTTAATCTTGCCAATGAGCGTTATGAAAGAAAAGAGCCGGAATTCGAATAGCACCGCTATCGCATAATCGGGAGATTTTTATCGAGAAATACCGGATGCACTTTAATCTGAATCCGACTGGTTGAGATGAGTAGAGGCGTTGCAAGGCGACACCTCTACTTAACGAGCGAAGTTATTTATTAAGCAATTTAAGAACGCGGTCCAAAATGATCTGCCGTTTAATAATCAGCACATAACTGAATAATCCCAAGACTAAACCGAACACCAACTTGCCGAACGCAGAACCTTCTTGCGCCGCTTCCGGAGCCGGTGGCGCCCATTGCGCCTGTACGGTTTGCACCGCAACTTTAGACGGTTGATAAGCTGCCGTCAGGTCGGGCAAGCCCAAGCTGCGCCATTCATCGTAATCTTGCCAGATTGGATAATTGGCTTTCCAAAGGCCTTTGGTGAAATAAGGCGCCAAGCTCATACCGTGTGCTTTGGGAATGCCTTTTTCATCAATAAAGCCGTCATAGACGACCAAACTGATGTCGCCGCCTTCGCCAATGCCGTTGGTAGTAAACGATTTTTCGACATGGTCATGGAACATCCAGATGCCTTGCCCGAAGCTGTGCAAGCCGTCATCGACGCCGCTTAATTCCAGGTCAATACGCTGAGCGGGCACCATGCCGTGTACATCACGAGTGATGTACGAGCTGGGACCGTTATCGACGCCGTCGTAATGCGTAATAGTCGGCTTGTGACCGTGGATATGCACCGCCATAGATTCGGTATGGCCGTTCAGAACCCGCAATTTAACTTTTTCATCCTGTTTCATCTCAATCAACGACTCCCTTAAGGTATAAGGGAAAGAGCGACCATTGAGCATGAAATAATCGTCGGTGGCCTCGGTGGTGTCGTATTCCATATTCATATGCTTGGCGATCAGCCTTGGATCATTGGCCGAGCGGGCCACCAGCTCATGCAGCTCTTTATCCGCCGATTGATAATGCAAGTCGTATTCGCGAGCATATTTTTCAAGCACCGCTACCGAAGGATGACGCACTTGACCGGCGCCGACATTAAGCGTTTGCACCCAGTTATTGGGACGATTTTCCTCAACGATAAAAATACCCTGCAAGCCCATTGGAATATGAGTGTGCGGCTGAACATGGCAATGGTAATACATGGTGCCCGGTTGGCGCGGTTTGATCACATAAGTTTTGCTTTGGCCCGGCATCGTATCCATGTTGCTGGTTTGCCCAACCCCATCGTTACCGCCACCGCTATGATCCATGAACGGATGATCGATGCCGTGTAAATGGATGGAATGCGGTAAATAATGAGTGTTTTCCAGGACGATCCAAATAACGTCATCCTGTTCGACACGAATCACCGGAGACGGTGCGCGCAACAACGGATTGGCGATCGGCTCGTAGATGCTCAGCGTCGACATATCACGGGTTTTTGGCGCATAAACCCAGAAAGTCGGTTGGATGCCCGGCGCTATATCAAAAGTAGTGGTGGGATCCTTCATGTCCGGTGAATGACCGTTGAGTTCGGCCACTTCCAGTTTGATAATAATTTTGTCGGGATCGCCGTCGCCGTCGACATCGTCGGACATTGTAATCGCATCGGCCGCGAGCTGAGTCTCCATCAACGTCGACATGGAAATACCGTTGGTACCCTTGACAAAGGCCGCGATGTCGGCGGGATTATCGGGATTACAGAGTCGTGAAGCCTGTATTTTTACACCGTCAATGACTTGTTCTTTGCGCCATTCCGGGTTAGTGAAATCGGAACATACTTCTTCTACCGGCCCCATATCCACCTTGGCCGTAGGAGGTAAATCACTGGCCGCTTGACTCCAAGAATGTGTGAGGAGCAAGGTGGCACCGCACATGAAGGTAAGAAGATTTTTATGCATACAACGACCTCGGAAAGATACATTAAATAAAAATGACACACCGCTAAATCGAAGCGGAGGTTTTTTAACCCGACTATTTTAACTGAATACCAAGGATAATTCATTTTTAACGCGGGAATAAGCTCAAATTGCTGATTAGCAAGTTTTATCATTTCGTGCAAAATTCCATTGCTAAGCAATAAAAAACATCAGCCATGAGTTGCAGATATAAAGGAGCGGAGTAAACGAATGCCCTAACCAAAAAGTCTTGAACCACCTGACAAATTTTGACTATCCGGAAAATCGTATTCAGAACCGACAAAGGCCACTATCGCTTCTTGTGTCACTTACTGCACATGCGGAGCGGGCGTGTAAATAATGCCACCGGAACATTGTTTATGCTTTTTAACAGTACTGAACGTTTGGTCGGTTTAGCGATAGCATAAGCGGGACAGCGCAAGCGTATATAAATAGCCTGAGAGTGATATTTTCCAGACTTTAAAACATACGCCCTGCCCCATTATGCAAACGTTTTACCGGTTAAAAACGACGATGGTACGACAATGTTTTATTTACGAGGTTGATGTCTTTAAATCGGTATGTTTTTAATGGACTAAAAACAATTGAATCGCAGAACCTGAATATCTAGAGGAACCGGCAAGTTAATTCTTCAAAAACAGCACAGGTTAATATTCCTGAGCTATATGCTCCTGTATCCAAGCCGATACGATTATGATGAACTTCAGGCTGTTCTGTAACGGAATGCCCATGCACAATTACCTTACCGTGAAAAAAATCACTGTTCAAAAACTCTTCGCGGATCCACAGCAGATCTTCGAGGCGTTGGCGATGAAGTTTAATTTTCGGCCTGACGCCGGCATGCACGAAAAAGTATCCGCCCAGTTCATAATGGCTAACTAAGCGCTCAAGAAACTGTAAATGCGTAGCGGGCAATTTTTCTTTAAATTCGGCCCTTAATCGCTCTAAATCTTTTGACGTAGGTATGCCTCGAACACTAACGCCATAGCTTGCCAAAGTCGATAATCCGCCGAATCTAAACCAGTCATGGGCAATGGAAGCGTCTTTACCGCTTAAAAACCGTAGCAAGACTTGCTCATGATTGCCTAATAAAAACACCGTCTCAAAATCAGGAAAATCGTTTTCCACTAAACAATCGATAACTTGCTTGGAATGTGGGCCTCGGTCGACATAATCGCCCAAGTAAACCACTAGCTTAACGCCATCGAATTCCAGCGCATCAGTCGCGATTTTTCGATGTATATCGTGCAACAAGTCCAAGCGACCATGTATATCGCCCACACAATAGAGTCTATGGCTTTCAGGTAAGCCAACCGCTAACGGTTCGCTCTGCTTGGGATTAAGAATTTTTTTGAAGATGGATTTCAAGATCGTGGGAGAATTTTTTCCAGTCATCGGGAGAATAAGCAAATGCCTCTTCAACAAGAGGTTTGACTTCTAAGTGCAGAGCGACGAATTCAACTAGCGGTACCGCTTGAAAAGCCCAAACAACGGGGATTTGCTTTTGCCATAGCTTCCGCATTTCTTCATTAAACTCATTATAGTAATCATAACTGAATGAAAGACGTGGCATTAATAAGTCAGGTTCGACGCGTCCGGCGTAAAACGACAAACGTAACGCATTAACGATTTGCTCTGTAGGCAGCTTAAGCATGTTGTCAACCACTGCCAAGCGGAACCACGCATAAGGATCGATAGGTGATAATGTTAAGCCCTGAATCGTCGAATTCTGCGCTTTTCTCAGTAGCTCCCGGCGTTTTTCATACGGTTGCGACGGCGATGCATTGAACAGGGCTAAATAAAAAAACGCCTGTGCCTGCCAGTATTCAGGATTTTTATACCAAGCCAGAGCTTCTGTTAAATCGGCAATGCTTTTTTCATAAACTTTCGGAGGAAGTTCTTTCTCGACTTGTTTAAACGCGGCTTCCGGATAAAGGGCGTATAAACTGGCGATAAACCGGGGAACCGCCAACATTAACAATCCGCAACAAACAAACACGCCAAAACCGGCAATAATCCGCTCACGACCCCACATTTTGGTTTTTAGCACAGCTATTTTAACTGTTGTAATACTGATTATAACGGCCGTAATGGTAATAATATCCGGAATCGCCATAGCCGTAACGGCCATATTGCTGCAAATTAACTTTCTGCAAGACAACTCCGGCAATATTGGAATGACCGTCTTTATTTAATAAATGCAACGCGCCATGCACCACTTTTTTCGGTGTTGAATCCCAATTTAAGACAAAAATGGTTTTATCCACTAATCCGGCTAATATTCGGGTATCCGGTACCGCCATGATGGGAGCCGAATCCAAAATAACCAAATCAAACCGTTCTCGTAAATCGTTGACGATCGATTTCATTCGTTGAGAAGCAAATAAATCGACAGGATTAATAAATGCCGATTTGCCTCCGGTTAGAATTTTCATACCGGTTTCCGGATCATCAACTAAAACATCATTTATTGACAAATCGTGCTGCATTAATAAATCCGTTAAGCCCAGTTTTCGGTCTTTGAATTTAAACATTTTTTCAATGGTCGGACGACGCAAATCGGTATCGACCAAAACCACTCGCTGCCCGGCACAAGCCGAGTGCCTTGCTATTAAAACAGCCAAGGTACTTTTACCCTCGCCGGGGACCGAGGATGTCACTAACAATGACTTCACTTCAGCATCCGGGTTAAGTAAGCTGAGTGAAATACGTAAGGTGTTTACCGCTTCCGCTAAAGACGATTGCGGTTTAGTCAACAAATATTCATGCGGCAGCGCATTGGCATCCACTATCTTAGGCACGATCCCCAACGTGGACATATTAAATAAATCCTGAATTTGCTCCGGTGAACGCACCCCAGGATTGAGCATTTCAAGTATGAATACCAGAAAAACTCCAAATAATAATGCGCCAACCACGCTGCTCATCAGCAACAAGTTTCTCTTCGGATACGAGGCCCCCAGAGGAATCTCCGCAAATGAAATCACCCGTGCATCCGCTTGTGCGATACCCTGCGTCGAAGCCGTCTCTTTAAACCGGCCTAAAAAAGTCTCGAATAAGGCTTTATTGGCGGTCGCTTCCCGTTCTAAAGCATGTAATTGCACTTCAGCCTGATTGCTGCCGCTGGTTTTGGACTCCATCTGTCTTAGACTGCTGGACAATGAGCCTTCACGCGCTCGTGCAACGTCCATACTGTTACGTAAGCTGGCGGCGACTTTTTTAACTTCGGAGCGCACTTTTGCCTGTATGTCTTCCAGTTCAGCCTGCATTTGAATCATACGAGGATGCCGTTGGCCGAATTCCACTAACATTTCCGAATATTTACGCTGCACTTCCGATTCTTGTTGGCGTAAACTCGATATTAAGGATGAATTTAAAACTTCGGCAACGCTATCGATGTCACGCCCGCTTTTGGCAATCGCTTCTACTTGCTGATATTTAGCCTCAGCTTCCGCTCGTTGGGCGCGGGCAATAATCAATTGACTGTTCACTTCCGACATTTGTTGTTGCGAGAGTCCCACCTCCTTACTTACTTCCAGCAATTCGTGGGTTTTACGGTATTGCTCCACGGCACGTTCCGAAGATTCTACCTTTTGCTTTAACTCGACAAGCTGATCGTTTAACCAGTCGGTCGCTTTTTTAGTGGCGTCAAACTTGGCTTGTAATTGACCGACAATATATTTATCCGCAACCTCATTAGCGATCTTTGCCGCTAATTTAGGATCCTGGGATTCAAACGCCACATTAATGACTTGAGAGCGCTTGACTTGTGAAACTTTCAGTTTACTGAGAAAAATATTAGTCAATCTTGTTAAGCGCGCTTCTTCCTTTTCTTCGGCAGTACGGCTATCGATTTTTATCATTCCCATAGCTTCTTTCCAAGATTCAGGCAACAAGTTTTTAAAGCTAAACTGCGCTAAAAGGCCTGGTTTTTGAGGTTTTGGGTTAAATTCAGGGTATTGCTCTAAATGTAATTGATCAATTATTTTGTGCGCCAACTCGCGCGACTTAATCACTTCCATTTCACCAATAACCGCCGCATCGCCTTTAAAGTTGCCGGTCATAACCTCTTCAATATCAACGACTTTGGTCGCATTGATACCGATCAACAACTGCGCTGTCGCAGTATAACGAGGCACTAACTGATAAATAATCAATATCGCGAAAATAGTGAGAGAAAATATCACGCTCAAGAATACGCGCTTTCTCAGCCACAGCGTATGAAAAAAGTTAATAAGTGAAATTTCTGTTTTGTCATTTTGTAGAAATTCGCCGGATATGAGGGATTGGTCTTTTGAATCTTGCACTATTTTCTCGATAGTATTTTAAAGGGAATGAAGGGTATTCTAAAACCTGAAAGCGGCAGTCGGAAGGCTGCCGCCAAATGAAACGCCACGGATTACTTAGAAGATTAAATATAACAAGCTATTGTTTTATCAAGAATCTTATCCCGTTAAGTTTTTAGTCGAAAGCCGTGTAACTGATACACGTACTAAGCATAAGCAACAGCTAAAAAAAGCGCTCTTTAACGTGAATTACATCACCCGGCAAAACTTTATCATCCATTTTGAGGATAATCTCCTGCTTTTGCGGATCGTTCATACGAATAACAACCACATGGTCTTCTTTAGCTCGATAAGTATAACCGCCGGCTATGGCTACAGCATTTAGATAGGTCATACCGTCGACATAAGGATAAGACTTAGGCTCCTTGACTTCGCCTAAAATATAAAAAGGCCGGTAGTTTAACACTTGCACACTAACACGAGGATTAAGCAAATAATCCGGCTTTAATTTATCGGCAATGCCCTGCTCTACTTGCTTTACCGTTAAATCTTTAGTATTGACATCGCCAATTAACGGCAAGGAAACCTGACCGGCGCCATTAATTGTGTACTCGCCCGATAGGTCTTCCTGGTTGAACACGGTAATTTTCAATAAGTCACCGGAACCTAACCGATACTCGGTATTTATGGAAGTTAAACTCAAATTTTGTTGTTGCTTATTATTTTCTTCAGCACATAAGTTTGTGCAAAAAAACACACTACACAACAATAGTCGTGGAAAAAATCTAATACGATACTGGCTCATCTTTTCTCACAAAAAATACATTATTTTCAAATCAGTAATACGCCTCACCCTAGCGCGTACACTCAAACTTAACCGCGTCAAACTTAAAACTCACCTCTTAAATTAAGCATTACCTGATGCACTTCATAGTCACTAAACAGATAGTTAACATCCCGACTTTGATAAGTATATAACAGAGCCGCCGATAAATTCCTGTTCAACATGTATTTAGCACTCACATTACCCCCATACACCTTGTCATTACGATTTACCAAGTTAGGGGCGACAAAACCTTGATAATCATTATTGCCAAAAGTACCACCCGCACTAAGAAGAATATTACGCATTAATTCGTGATCAACCCCCATACTGACACCGGTTGCTAAAACGCCTGCAACACCCGCCTGCGTCGTTTCACCAATATCATGACTCAATTTACCGGTAACAGTGGTAAGTTGCGTCGGTCTCCATTTTAATTTGACGAAACCGTTAACCCCGGAAATGCTAGGTAAGCGTGCATCGACGTAATCGCGCTGCAAGTAACCGACAGACATATCGCCGGTCACCAATTCGGTCATTTCAAACGCTAACCCTCCTAACACATTGTAGCCGGACGAGTTACGGTTATAGCCCACGCCGGCGCCACTCGACTGAACAAAATTATCATAATCGGCCTCTTTATACACTACTCTTAGATAGGCTTCATATTCCGGCTGGATTTCATAACCTAAACGAACCGAAGGCATATACTCCCAACGGTTACGAGTGCTCATAGCCAACACTGAATTTAGCGAAGTGAATACATCTTGATAGTCATAGCGAGTGGATTCCAAGCCGGCCTTAACCGACATCCGGTTAAGCTTATGAGTATAAAAAGCATCCATGCTTTTAGTATCGTAGAAAGTCGGACCTTTACCGGCAATCTGGTCGGGAGAGCCTCGGTCTTCATGTATGCTGCTATAGGAAAACCCTAAATCCAGATGGCTATCGCGAACGACGTCCAATCTTCCGTCCAGACGAGTAAACATGTCTTCATAATTATTTAAATCACCTTGACTGGCATACTGCGTTAGATCGCTATCGAACATCAAATTAAGCGCATGTCGACGCCAATCCGAGCGTACATTTAAACCGGGCTTAAAATGCGCAACATAGCTATCTACCGGGGTATATACTTTTTTATCTTGTTTATAAATATTAGAATCATACTGGTTACCGACATCCATCTTGGGTGAAACAACAAAAGATCCGGCGTGTATGCCGGGATGCGTATATTCGGAACTTTGGCGTTCTTTTTCCACTTTGGCGTCGTCTTTACTGTCATAAGCCAATACAGTGCCACAACTTGCAACACTCAACAAAAAAATGGATAAAATATTATTTTTCATACACATAGAAGATTTGATTATGAAACTTGAATAAAGGATATTTTGCTACAATCGAAAACTGAATTAATTGGGGCTAGCCGGTTTTTTATTCTCGACTATTTCGGTAACTTTCTTTTGTAGACCCGGATCCGGATCAGTCGCTATGACTGTTCTGATGATTTCACCAGCCAGCGAGCCCACTAAATCCGGGCTGGCGCCACCTTGGTTCACTGCTGCAACAGTAGCGGCAATTTTACATTCATCGTTAGAGCAGCCCTTAAGTGTAGTCGCTAAAGCAGTGGTTATAGAATTTTGTTTAACTGAGGAGTTACTTGCCGTTGACTCCGACTCCGTAAAAGTATGGCTCGGTGCGACAACTACCAAACCAACAACTGCCGTTACAATAGCTGACGCCAATTGGGGAGCCGTTGTAACAGCCGCCGCCGTAACGTTTGCCATTTCAGCCGGCACTGCCGTGACAACAGCCGTTGTAATAATGGCGGAGGCAGATGGGGGCGCAGCAGCAATGGCTGCCGCCACAATAACCGTTGCCCGGTTAGGAAACACTTTTGCAACCGCATAAGCAATAGCCGCTGCCGCATCCGGGTTTGCTGCAACAAACATCTTTGTGATTTCAGCAGCTTTATCGGGGTCGGCTACCGCCTCCAACAACGCTTTCTCTGCAATATCCTCAACAGCTTTAGCTTCTAAAGAATTGCCGGTCTGGTTCGAGAGTTGTATTTTCGCCGCAGTTGTTACTATCTGCTGCACTTGAGCCGGACTAAACTCGGCATGCGTTGCGAACGACATACCTAGCGACACAACCAGCAGAACTATTTTATTAACTAAACTATTCATTACCTTACCGCTCACTTTAATTATTTAATTGTTTGTTTTTGCTTAAAAAGAACCAAATGCAGCGGTACATAAATATAACCGTTTACCTTTCGTTGTCTAGTAAAAGCTCTAATTATAGCGTACTAAAAATTGCAAGTCATTTGAGTAATCAAAACGAATTCAGGGCATCATAAAAACTTAACCATATGGATACAATAATCCCCTAATTTTAGACAATGGCTTGGGATAGAAAATCTTATCGAGAGCAAAGTAAAATAGAGTCAAAAAGACGTTGGTCGCGATCCATGAGGCTTCTCCTACAAAAAAAGCGCGAGAAAAACCGCCGCAAAACATTGATGAGCCACATCGACAAATAGACCATCGTCGAACGGTACTGGCTTTAAAAATGCTCTCAACCAGCCATTTCGAGATATGCTTGCCCCCTCGAACAAACGTTTGGCCTTGTTTAAATGTAAACTCTTAGCTTCAACACTGAAAAAACGTTAGGGGCAAGGTTCTACTCTAAAAATACAAAAATAAAAGCAATAGCAAAACTCAACGTACCGAAAAATACGGGGTCTCTGAGAAACCTTTTAAAAGTTTCATTCAGAATAGCCCCCCCCAAAACATAAACAGGCAATACAAAAACCGAGGTCAAATGCCCCATATCTTCAGGCATGTAATAAAATATGAATGTATTCAGAAAAAAATTGCTTGAAATATTTACGAATATCTCAAGCAATAACGCCTCTATAGAAAGCACTAAAACAAAAATAGATGCTTTGTGCTTAACCTTAAGAGATTGAATCTTTTTATGAACGAAATAAAGATGATAGCCATAGAGTGACCATTGAAAAAATGCAAAAATAGAAGTATCCCCTTGGTGTATAGGCGTCACTAGGTATATCCAAAGAGGCGCATCGAAAACCACTCTACAGAAGCTGTTAACAGCCACCTCGCTAATACATCCTATCAGCGCGAGTGTTCCTGAATACATGTAGACCTCTCTAATTCTTACCTCCGTTAAGCTATTAACCAGAGTAAAGCCTACTAAATAAATAACGGCAACTAAGTACAAGAAAAAAATAATGAGGTTTATATCCATAAGGTAGTTCTCTAAACTTTTAATTATTTAGGCTGGCCTCTGAGCCATCCAAGCTGTAGGAGCAGTTCATATCATCGCCTTACGGCTTTTACATTTTTTTCAGCCAAGGTCCGGCAACAGCTTTTCGGTGTCAGCTAAAGGGGGAATTCGAAATGAAAAAATGCAAAAATATTGAATTACATCATTGATTATTAATAAAAAACTATTTCAGACCGACTTTTAATGACCATCACCGCTTGTTGAGCGAACAATACTTTATATTTTGCCGCGATGGCTGCAACCTTGTCGCGATTTTCCGGCGTATCGTCGCAAACGATTTCCACCACTCGGCTTTCTTCTTGATCAATCATGCCTTTCGCATTTTGCCACTGCCCTTTTGCTTCAAACAGCGTTAAGCCTTTAGGAAAGCGCGAACTGATTTCTTGCTGCAAAAATTGATTAAACTCCAGGTCACTGACAGCTCCACCAATAGGTTTATTCATACCGAAATAAAAGCGGTTCAGCTGGTTGACAGGCGTGCAGCCTAAACAGGCTAAGACAGTAAATAACAATAGATAGCTTTTCATAACAATTGTGGCGGAGTGCTTAGCAGCGAATTACCCTTCACATCATTCACCTTACAGATTTTATGATTTTAATAGCAAAGATTTTATAGGTAATTCTATTATATTCAGCAACTTGATATCATTAGTGAACAATTCTGCATTTAAATTATGTGTAGTTACCGCAATCAGGACGCCGGGTAATTTGAGTCGATATTAACGACGAAGAGTAATTGCTGATTACTTAATCGTTTCCGCTAAATCGATAATCGTTACATCGTTTAAGTCTCTGAGTGGGTTGTTATTTAATCTTTCCAGCACTTTCTCAAGTGATTCAGTAAGATAGTCAGCAATGGTTGGTTTTATTTTCTTTGTAGTAAAATCAGAATTGTTGGGCATAGATATTTCGTAACTACTCGCCCCCTAAATATCAAACTTACCCGCCAAAGCCAATTGCACAGCAATGAGCGGGTTATATCCCTTATTTGCCATAGTTTGCAAATAGCTTGAAATGCGGCAATAGGCCTTGGCATAATCTTCCGACCGAA
>JAPLRU010000120.1 GCA_026399025.1 Methylobacter sp. | reverse complement strand
TGCGGAAAACCGCATTACCGGTGGTGTGGGAGAGGTGACGGGCGCAATCCCGTTACCCCGACCCGATCAGAACTAAACCCGCTGGAGCATCTGCAAACCGCAAAAGCCGAATATTACCGGCATGTGATTGTCGATTGGTTCGGCCCGGAACTGTTAGTGCGTTAAGGAACTCGCATCAAATAATTTCGGCAACGGGTTCCCTTTCCTGCTGGACGACTTGCATGGACAGATATTTGCTCCTGCAATATCTGCATTCCTCACATCCCTGTGGGTTATGCAGTAGGTACGACTCCACGGATGGAGGAGGTAGAGCAATGCAGGAGCAATTGCCGAGAGGGTTGGGGTGAGGGGAATCAAATGCTCAAGTTATTTCATGCATGTTTCTTATCTTCATTCCCGTATCTTCATAACCAGCCCGGTAGCGGCTAAGGCAAAAAGACCGGAGGTCATAAAGGCCAAGGTGTAATTCCCGAACAAGCCATGCAAATAGCCGGCTCCGTAACTGGCTAACGCTGCGCCGATCTGATGGGCAAAGCAAATCCAGCCGAAAACGACCCCGACATTTTGTTTACCGAATAAATCCGCTGTGAGCGCTGAGGTTGCCGGAACCGTCGACAACCAATTCAGCCCGTAAACCACGGAAAAAGCCATCAATTGCTCCGTCGATTCGACATAAGGCAACAGCATTAATGAAATACCGCGAAGCGCATAATAAATCGCCAACGGCCAGCGTTTGCCGAAGCGATCACATAACCAGCCGGAAAAAACAGTACCTGCAATATCGGTCGCGCCCATTACACCTAATGACACGGCCATGGTCATTTCCGGGAAGCCATGTTCGATGCCGTGAGAAATCAAGTGCGTCTGAAACAGGCCCGAGGTGGTAAAGCCGCAGATACCAAAGCTGAAAGCCAGCAACCAGAACTGAGGGCTGACTATTGCCAAACGCATCGGATTCGGGTCAGGAGGAATCTCGTGGATAGTTTGCCCATTGTCGCCATAAGGCTGTAACCCTTTTGAACCGGGATTATCAGCCATCAATAGCATGATCAGCGGCAATACCACCAAACCCAGCATTAAAGCGATAAACAGCGTTACCGATCGCCAACCCAACTGCATGTTCAGGTTCATGATAATCGGCGTGAAAATGAGTTGGCCCGACGAAAAAGCCGCGCTTAAAATACCTAAAGCCAAGCCGCGCCGTTGCCGAAACCAGCGATTGACAACGGCCGATCCCATCACGATTGAGGTGCCTCCCGAACCTGCGCCGATGATCACTCCCCAGAACAAATACAGTTGCCACGGTTCTTGTATTAAAACACTGCCCCCCGCACCTAACGTCACCAAAGTGAGCGTTATCAGCGTGATGGCTTTGGTGCCGTACAAATCCATCAGCCTGCCTAAAAATGGGCCTGCAAGCCCGAATAAAAGCAGGTTGACCGAAACGGCTCCGCTTATTGTTTCCCGGCTCCAGTTAAATTCATGTTCCAGCGACAGCATAATGATGCCCGGAACGGATCGAAGCGTCGATGCCGCAAAAAGACAAATAAAGGTAACAGCAAGTACGACCCAGGCATAATGAATTTGGGCAGGTTTAATGGTTGTCATGGTTAGCGACGTAATGGGGATGGTTAAAGTAATTATCTCGTTCCACGCGCTGACGTGGAAATGCGGCCTACAACTACCAACAAATCACGGCGCATCTTCCAGATCATCAAGCAACTCAATCAAACGCGTCACGCCTTGCAGCAATATCCCGCCTACGCCCAACGCAAACCAGACGCCAATCACAAAGCCCCAATGAATCGGCGCGGCGAAAAACTCTTCCCTGAACCAGAAGGTATGTCCCCATTCATTAAAGCCGACGCTGACCAGGATCATGAACGGCCCGAAAACCGCCAGCGTCAACGGCAGGGAAATACCTTTGGCATACAACGGCAAGCGGGTCCGGGCATAAACCCAGGCGCTTCCGCCTAAGATGACATAGAGCGGAAAGTTAAAATAAAACTCGATAATATGATTGGCCGTAAACGGTGTATCGCGAATCGCCACTTGGTGCCAGGAATTATCCTGTTCGGCAAAATAACTGCCGGCCCAGTAGACGGCGAAGGTGTAGACACTAATCCACATGGTCAACGTGAAATAACGGCGGATTTCCTCTTTAGGACTGATCGAATCCAGATTGCGATCCCGTGAAACCCATAAATATCCCCATAAACCCGTCGTAAATACCGCCAGAACCACTAGCTCGATATAAAACAAGCGCATCCAGTATTGTTCAAATTCGGGTTCATAGGAATCCAGCCCGGCGGAAACCGCAAATTCGCCTTGATACAAACGCAAGCCGATGTAGATGACAGTGAGTATGCCGAAAGCTTTTAGATAAGTGGGCAAATCCTTCAAATACCACGGCGCGTTACCCAGTTGTTCAAGCGGGGCTTTTAATTGCTCAGGCAGCGCGGCCTTTAATTGCTCAGATGATAGTGCCATGATGTGCTCCTAATGAGGTTAATCGAATTTTGGAATGACAGCGGCGGTAATGCTCGATATATAGCGTTTGCCGGTCAGGTCGTAAAGAAACAGCAGGCCGCCGATTCGGCTATCCGCATCGCGAATCAAACCGTCCAGCTTTTCGGACTCCCATAAGCCGTCTTTGACGACCATCGTCAGGGTGCGCTGTTCGCCCGGCTTGATCGCGTCGTTATTATCCAAGCTCATGCCTTCCTCGGAAACAGTCGAACTCCCGGAAAGATCTTGATGCGCGACAGGCAGATCCTTGTTCAAAAAATACACATTGGCTGTCGAAAATTCGCCGATATGAAGGGGGGTATTGCTTTGGTTATCGATTTTCAAGTCAAATTTCATCGCCCGTTCCGCTACACGGTATTTGGCTTTTAAGGTATCGACATTGACGATACCGGCATTCACCTTGGCAGGGAGCGGTAAAATCTGATCTAAAGACGCCTGTAGAGGAATCGTGTTCGGAAGGTCATTGTTCGCCATCGCATTAAAGGCCAATACCATGACCGGCACAGCGACCATCGCCGATTTGGCGATCAGCTTATCTTGCGGCGTGATCAACTCATCTTCCATACCGGCTTCAAGCATACGATAGCGGGATATAAACAAGGGTCTACGCACCCACCATAATAACCAAGCTGTTGCCAATATGCCCCAGAACAGATGCCACCCAACCCCATTGGCAAAGCCATAGCTTTCCATATCAATGACGTCGCCGTTGATGATCTTGGCCGGATTGCTAAAGTCCGACGCATCGCCGGCTATATCCAGCCACACGCCCGGCCCCATCACTTGTCCGGCATCTTTTAGATTAAAGAACGGATGGATGTGATAGTGGCCCGGCATACGCCCCTTAAGCACGACCTTAAAGTCGTAATCGCCGCCCGGCTCCAACGCCACTGAATTAGTCCAGGGTTTGCCGTTCAGATAACGCTCGGTTCTGATTAACACCGGCCCCGGTGTCGATATGTTTAAAAATGAAGCTTCCGGTTTCGGTACGCCGATAGGCCAATCCTCGGCGACATGAAATTTACCGCTGACGCTGATTTCCTCATTGACATTGAACGCTTGTTTTGACCAGTGCACGTCATACCATTGGATGGTGCGCATTCTGATGAACGGCTCCAAGGCTTTCTCACCGTGAGCCATGACAGTCTGGACATTGATCAAGTACACGGAAAAAATCAGGCAGAATGCCGTTAAGGTTTTGACTAAAATCGTTTTCATGAACCCTCCCTTTAGATTTTGTTAAGGTAACGAACGGTTGAGAACCACTTGCCGATATACCACCATAAGGTGTACATCAGGGAGCATAAAAGCGCCGAGGCAAATGCCGACAGCGGTGTCGCATATTGGCCGTAGGTCCGCAAAGTGCCTCGTTCAATGATGCGTAAATATTCGGGCATTCCGGTGCGGATGTACTGGAAGCCGAATAAATCGGCGACGGTCACTTGCCCGTTACCTTGCTCAACAGGCACATGAAACATGCCGAAGATCGGCCAATTGCTGGGATAAAACAGCAACGCAAAAGCGGCGCCGCCAAAAATGGCCGTTATGGTCAGGCTGTTGCTCAGCATCAGGATAAAGTCCAGGACCAATGCGCCCGGCAACATCGTGGCCGGTAACACCATGTTGATCGGAAAAAAGTTCCAATAATGATAAGCAAAGACCCGTGTAATCCAGGTGCCTATCAACAGGGCGGCAACGCACAGCGTGGCGCCCATCGGCAGGCGGAATTTATTCCACATGACATACTGAACCGCGGCCGGAAAGGTAATGCCCATCAGCGGCGTCACCAACGGCCAATATTGCCTGTCTTTCCAGTCCACCCAGAAATCCCAGTCGCCGACGGTCAGCGCGAAATGAAGATGAAAGGCTCCGATAAACAGGAAAAGAGCCAATACCAGGATCAGGTAATCGTAAGCGCGGCTAATCCGTGCTTTTTCTCCGGTGTACGGTCGAAAAGATTGTTTTGAAATATGTGCTGACATCATTGCGTCTCCTATCAGTAGCAATAGATAAGGCGGATTCGCCTATCCAAAAAGTCAGCGTGTTGTAAATTTTGTCGGCCGGCCATTGAGGGGAACTGGACCAACTCAAGCTAAACAACACGCTTGAGTGATACAGTAAGTTGAAAAGACGGCGTTGTTAAATGTATAAATTTCATCCCATCATTGACACAATTCATAGTCAGGGCAGGCTGTGTTTTTGTTATGCTAATCGCTGTCAAATCAACACTGAAAGAGCCAAGTGGGGAGCGCATTGCGCCCCTTTTTGGTATCCAATAGTGCCGAAAATTTTGATGCTCGAAACGAATTGCTTGTAATAGCTTGGATTCTTAAATGGTGCGCGCTGCGCACCCTAGTGTGCCCAGCATGGGCTAAAACTCGTTATCTGAAAGGAGATAACCGGAAGTAGTAACGACAACCGTAGCGACAACGCAAGGGGGAAGCCGCGAGGCCAACCTGAAAGAAGCGTACAGCGAATGCACGAC
>JAPLRU010000040.1 GCA_026399025.1 Methylobacter sp. | reverse complement strand
TTCGGTCGGAAGATTATGCCAAGGCCTATTGCCGCATTTCAAGCTATTTGCAAACTATGGCAAATAAGGGATATAACCCGCTCATTGCTGTGCAATTGGCTTTGGCGGGTAAGTTTGATATTTAGGGGGCGAGTAGTTACTTAAAATGTATTTAATAAATAATTGATAAAGCAAACATCAGGGAGTTCTAGTCTTGCGTCGCTTCCTGATCTCGGTGAGTTCTACGGATGTAATAAAGTTTTCTAATTTCGATTGGTTCTTACTGGAAATATTTTCGAACAAACCACCTATCTGTACCTTGGAAGAGCCGGTTGCTAAAGGCTTAACAAGGTACACCAAAAAATCGAAACTCATCGTGAAATTGTCAAAGACGATTTGACATTTTTTGAGTTTATCGCCGCGCTGAATGGGGTCTGTATGCATAGGAAAGTTGACATTGATGCCCGCGCCCTCTTGCGACAAGTCGAAAACATGACCTCTGACTAAGGTGCCTCCTTGCGCAATGCCGCTAAACGAGAGGTCCATCAAGCTGACTTTTACGCGGGGCGATTTTCTGCGTTGCGGGTAAAAAATACGCTCCGGTAGCGGTGCTTTATAATAAGTCACACCGTTTTCGATACCGCTTTCTATATGCGAGAGATTGAAGGCTAAATGAAGGCCCTGATGAAACGTTGAGAGTTTGAGTGCTTTTTTTTCTTGCAGTAGAACATTGCCTTCCTTGGGAATTAACTCATCGAGAACGATAGTATTTGTAGCGCTCTCAATTTTCAGAATCGAGGTGCCGTAGCTTCTTTTGGAGCCGTCGACCTGAACGGTACAGAGCAGAAAGGTAGCCTCGATTTCGCGCAGCACCTTGTTTATTTTGTTAGGCTCGATAAGGAAATTCGGATTTCCGGAGCGGTTGAGATCATTCTTAGTATTTTGTTTTTTAAAAATATTTATCGGCAACAAGTTTTTCAATTGTTTTAGCATATCCGCTCCTCTGTTACATTTAAGCCCTACTGATTTTAGCCTAGATATAAACCACTATGTGAAGAAATGGGTAATATTACTGGTTTGAATATTCCCGGATCAACACATCTAAGGCAAGGTTGAGGTATGATATTGTTTGATCAAGCGGCGCAGCAACGGGTAAAACTTGCCGAACACACAATCGGCAAAACAAGCCAGCCGAAAAATTAAGCATTCCCACACTCCGTCGCGGGAATGCGTCTGGAACGCTTCAGCGCTTGCTAATCGTGACGCTGAACCATGGAAACGATGCGTAATAAATTATGATAAATATAGGCAAAATTAATAAGCTGAACGTAGTTAAACAACAAGGCGCCAACGTCTATCTGGACGACGGAACTTCCGGCAAAGTACTGTTGGCTGACAAAAAACCGCCTGCAAACTGTCAGCTCGGCGATACTTTGGAGGTATTTGTCTACGTCGATTCGGAAGGTCATCTGGCCGCTACCACTAAAAAGCCGTTGGCCGAGGTGGGCGATATAGCTTGGCTGAAAGTAGTTTCGCTGAATTATGTCGGAGCATTCCTGGATTGGGGCTTGCCTAAAGATCTGTTGGTTCCGTTTAGCGAACAATACCACGAGATGGAAGTAGGGCGGTCTTACTTGGTCAAAGTGTTTCTCGACGAGCAAAGCCGCATTGCAGCGACGACCAAGATTGACAAGTTACTCAGTGATGAAGCGCTTGATTTTGAAGTCGGCCAAAAAGTGTCGTTGATCATCGCCGATAAGTCCGATCTGGGCGTTAAAGCCATCATTAACAATAGTTACTGGGGCATGTTGTACGAAAATGAGCTGTTTCGGCCGATTAGAAAAGGCCAAAAGCTGGACGGTTATATCAAGCAGATACGGGAAGATCGTAAAATCGATCTCAGTTTGCATCAGCCGGGTTATGGTAAGGTAGTATCGCTGACCGACCGCATCATAGCCAAATTGAAGACCAATAACGGCGCATTGACGTTGAGCGATAAAAGTCCGCCGGAAGCTATCTACGCCGCATTCGGAGTTAGTAAAAAAGTCTTTAAACAGGCTATCGGCGCACTGTACAAGCAACAATTAATCACTATCGATGAAAGCGGGATCAAGCTTGTTGGTTGATGAGCAGGGATCATTCAAGCAAAACCTTACTTCACGCAAAATCGGAGCTTCGCCATCGCATTCCCATCGTTTGAGAACAAAAGTAAAAGCCTTCGTGGTGAATAGGTTTTTAAACTGATTTTGATATTACTTCCACAGTTTCAAGCGCTTGGGAATGCGCGAAAATTTTATGGCTAAATTTAAAACCCATTATGACAACTTGAATGTCTCGCGCAATGCGCCTGCCAGCGTTATCAAAGCCGCTTATAAAACACTTTGTCAAAATTACCATCCCGATAAATATACAGGCGGCCCTGAAGAAGCGCTTCGGATAATAAAGATTATCAATGGAGCTTATGCTGTTTTATCGGATCCGGATAAAAGAGCCGAGCACGATCAATGGATAAACAAGCAAGAACGGGAGCAGGCCGCCGATGAAGCGCAACGGGTAATGACATTAATTGCCAAAGCTTATGTCGCACCACCGGCAACGAGTACGAAAAGTTCAGCACCCAGTGATAGTGCAACAGCCGATAAAAGTTGGCGAATCGGCATTAATGGCTTATTGCTCGCCAGTGCAAAAAAAATAAATTGGCTGGTTTTGTCGGCGGGCATTGTCGGTATTGCATTGACAATCGCTTTTCTGTACGCGCCCGATAACAAAACAAGCGCGGCAACAGTCCGGCTTAATCAAGAAATCGCACAAACATTAAAAAAAGCCAAGTTGTTAGTCAAACAAGGCCATGTTTTAAAAGCCTTAGCGCTTTACTTGCCGTTGGCGGAGCAGGGCAATGCAGAGGCGCAGTTCCAGATCGGTTTGATCTATGTCAATGGGCTGGAGCTAGCCAAGGATGATAAACAAGCCGTCGCCTGGTTTAGCAAAGCGGCCAAACGGGGGCATAGGGAAGCGCAAACCAAATTGGGCTTTATGTATGCGACCGGAAAAGGCGTGGAGCGAAATTATAACCTGGCTTTTTATTGGTGTTACAAGGCCGCAGAGCAGGGCGATGTGATTGCGCAATATAATCTGGGCTTGATGTATGCGAAAGGGCAGGGCGTGATAAAGGATAACAGCCTTGCCGTTTCTTGGTACGGCAAGGCTGCAGCGCAAGGTGATGCTCATGCTCAATACAATTTGGGCGAAATGTACGCAACCGGCGTGGGTGTGGCAAAGGATAACAAACAAGCCGCGGATCTCTATCGAAAGGCCGCAAAACAAGGATTGGCGGAGGCTATCGCCGCTTTAAAACAGTTGGGTCAGTAGACGTATAAGGCGCATGCCGAATCGTATCAATCTAAAATATAACACCACGAAGACACGCAGCTCACAAAGAAGAGACCTCGCTAAATTAAGTACGAGTGACGCGGGTTTGAGCGGCGCGGGCTGTTTCATAAAAGCGGTATTGGAAATATTATCACCACAAAGGCGCAAAAGAATACGCGCTTTATAAAACTTCGTGCGTCTTTGTGGTGATTTTTTAGATTTTAGCGGAGGCATAAGTCCCGAGCCTCATCTCAGCGTTTGCTGCATTTCAGGTAGCGGCATACTGATGTGGTAGCCTTGAGCGTAATTGATACCCATATTCTTGAGCGCTTCCCAAATTTCCTGATTTTCGACAAATTCGGCAATGGTCAGAATATCAAGATCCTGACACAAGCGGGACAAGTTTTGCACCAACGCATAATCCACTTTGGAGTTTGTTATATTGCGCACGAACGCACCGTCGATTTTGACGTATTCGAAACGCAATTCGCGCAAATAATGGAAAGAGTTATAACCGGTGCCGAAATCGTCGAGCGCAAAGGCAAAACCTTTACGCCGCAAATTAGTCAGGAACCGGCGCATATTGGTCATATCGCCAATCGCCTCGCGTTCCAGCAATTCGAAAACGATACTTTCGGGAGGAAGTTGCAGTTGTTGGCAAAGCTCTTCGGCATAGCCTAAAATGCCGCGGCCTTGAATTTCCTGCACCGATAAATTGATAAAAACTTTCGCGTTCGCTTCCGGACGGCCGGCATCCATGCACGCGCGTTTAGCGGCAAAAGCGTTGTTGATCATGGCGAGATCGAGTTCCCGCGCCAACCCGTATTTATCAATGGTTTCGATAAACATCGCCGCCGAGGTCGTCTCTCCGTTTGGCGATTTAAGCCGGGCCAGCGTTTCAAAGGCATACAATTCGCCGGTCTGGCAGTTAACAATCGATTGATAATAAGGCACAATGCGACCCTCTTTTAAGGCCTCGCGCAGATTTTCCGCATTATCGCGGGTCGTGCGAATGCTGACCCGTTCTTCCGTGGCATCGAAGGCGCAGACGCTGTCTTTACCCATGTCCTTGGCCTTGTACATGGCGGCGTCGACGCCTTCCAGCAGATGATCTATGGTTTGGCCGTCAGCGGGAAAACTGCTGACGCCGATTGAGACCGTCAAATGAAAACGGTTGCCTTGTATCGATGTTATGGCCTTTTCGCGCAAAGCGCGACTTACATTTTCAGCGACTATCCGTGCGCCTTTAGGGCCGGTTTCAGTCAGGATGATGGCAAATTCGTCTCCTCCTACCCGAGCGCACAAATCGCCGTTGCGGGTATGTTCAAGCAAGACATTGGAGATGGCGCACAGTGCGGTATCCCCGGTGGGATGTCCGTAGGAATCGTTAATGTCCTTAAAGTCATCCAAATCCAGCATCAGTACGCTAAACTCGTGCTTATGACGCTCGGAACGGCCGATTTCATAGCGCAAAATATCGTTAAACTGACGGCGGTTGTGCAGTCCGGTCAGGGGATCGTGCACGGAATAATATTCCAGTTCCAACAACGTGCGCGATAGCACTTTACTGGAACCGACCACCATGACCATGACTGCGAGTATCGCCCGAATGACGCTGGCTTCTTGTGGCGATAGATTGTTTTCGGCCGCGTAGGCGACCCCCAGCAGGCCGGCCAAGTTCGGCGAATGGTCGGGGACCGGTACGCTGATCATACGAATATCCCGAGCGGTTTGGATTGCGGCGCCGCAGTTAATATCAAATTCTTCAATATCCAGCGCTGCGTCCGAGGGCAATCCGATGCTTTGCAGCATTTGTTTACTTAATAAACCACGGGCTTGGGCGCGTATCTCATCCGAACACTGGCCCAAATAATACAAATACAGAGATAAGCCGTTTTCTTCGACAAAGGCGATATAAAAAAAGTTAAACGGGAAAATGGCGTAAAAATCCACCAAAATTTCCTGTACAAACTCTTTCCATTGCGAGATGTGTTCGTGCGACAGGATAATGCGCTCCAACACTTGGCTTTGCCGTTCCAGCAAGTCTTTTTCGATTAAGACGGAAGACAGCTCCAGCAAGGTTTCATTAAACTCGATCAGTAGATCCTGGATATGTTGGTCGCCGGATGCCCACTGCTCACTGCGTTGCCGGAACAGTAAATTCAGGCTGCGATCCAGCCGGGTGCAGGTTTCGACGATATGCGTAATGGTTGGGATCAGGGCAATCATCGCAGAGGAATCGTCGCCGGCCAAAGTCGCCATAGTCGCCATCAACTTACTGACAATCTCTTGATGCACGCTATGATTAAGCTCGGATAAGCTCATCGCATAACGTTGAGTTCGCGATTGATTTTCCAGGATTTCGGCAATCTGGCTGATAACCCTAAAGCGCAAAACCTCCAAATGACTAGGCTGAGATAGACTACTCATGCTTAATCCTCTTGCGCAAAATGTCCGCCGGACTGCATCAAATCAATGCCGCATTGCAGATCTTTGAGCCAATTTAAAAAGTCCCGCACCGCAGCGCCACGGTAAACCGGCCCGTGTTGAGGGGCGATCATCCTAATATCCAAGTCTGCAATCGTGTCCAACCAGCAGCGTATCGCCTTATTGGAACACATGTAGCGACGGTGAAAACCTTTGATATAAGGAATATGACCGGCAAAGTCATCTACAAACGCATCGTTTTTATCCATAGGCAGCATGGCCGCCCCGATGTCTCCGCTAAACAGGATTTTGGCAATTGGGTCGTAGACATTAATTTGGCCTTCGGAATGTAAAAAATGCGCAGGTACGATTTTTAGCTGAAACCCCGGAGACGGTTCGCAGTCCATGCCTTGATCGGGTACGCCGATAAAGCGCGCCATATTTTTTAAACCGTAATGGGGTAAAAAGCGTATCCAGATACTCGACACATACACTGGCGAGTGACACAGTTCCAGCCATGTCGATAAGCCGCCGACAATATCAGGGTCCTGATGCGACAGGAAAATAGCTTTAATTTGCTCCGGCACCACATAGCGCAGCATTTCCACCAGCACCCGAGGCATTACGCCAAAACCGCCGGGATCAAGCAGCACTCCGTCATTTTGATGGGTAATTAGATACTGATTGGAACGCACGCCGTCTTCTTCGCCGGGCTCGCTCTCGTTGAGCAAAATAAAACGGTGATCGGCGGATTCGAATAATTTAATGTTATGCATATTTTCCCTAGTCTTCTGCCGGGTTAAGGTTTTTGTGGTGCGCTTTATTGTTTACCGCCATTGTCAGAGCTTCGCAGAGCGCTACATTAATCAATGGCGATGAGGTCATAATTCAATCTAAGGGCTTCATAAAAATTGCTTGGAGAAATTGGCGACGGCAAGGGCGATAAGAGCGCCCATCATCCATTTGAGTAGGTTGAGATCGGCTTTAATGGGGGCCAATTCAATCTGCAAATCCTTTTTTCGAACAAACTTGTGTGTATCGAATGTACCTGTTGCCATAATAAAATTCCCATCAAATATTGATATTGCGTGTCGGGTATTTATTTATCGGTTCTATCGCTACTCGCCAGCAGCGGCAACGCAAGCATGGCTAAACAGATGAGCCATACTACCAGCTGAAAATTGCTTACCGAAAAAACAAAAGCCATGGCTATTCTTTCGCCGACATTCGCATAAGCAAGAATAAAGTCGCGGCCTACCATAAATGCTTTGGTTTCCCAAAGAACAAGAGCCAGACCTACCGCCAGCAAGGTATAGCCGACTATCTTATCCTGATCGGCTTGACTATTTCGATGTCCTGTCAATCGGCTAATCTCAACGGCTTTTAGTGATCGTGACGGTGCGATGATATGGTTGACGATCGTTAAACCGAGCATACCCACAACCGGGATATAAACAGCAGCCGTAGGAAAGCTGATATAACGTCCATCCAGCACCAAGCCGAAGGTTTTATAAACGGCAAATCCGGCAAACAGGATATACAGCGTATAAATCCAAGCACCCAATTTCAGGTTGGCCGTCTTGCCGTTTAACAAATCCAGGCTGCGTTGCACTATCAAACCGGCCAAAACGGCATTTAAGCCTATGATTAACAGCGTCTGCAAACGCTGCCAGTCGCTGTAACTGGTATACCAGAGGTTCTCGGTCATGTTAGCCAGCAGTAGGCTAAGCAACTGCGAAAACAGTAAAAAGAACACCAGATGCAATGAGGATAACGAATGTAACGCGGTCCAACTGTAGGCAACGATAATTAAAAAAAGTAGGGTGGATGCTACCACGACATTAATCCAATCGGGATTTTCGTAGACTAGGCCGGTCAAAGGAAAAACCTCTTTGCGGTCAACCGAATAAAGCCCCCAGTTGGCCCCGACCACGCCTTCAAGTTGGCTTTTCCAGGATTGGTTAAAGGCTTCGACGATGTTGTAATCGAAGCCGTTTTTATTGGCGACTTTAATTAAAGCGCGGATGAATTTTGCTTCGTTGACCACGCCAGGCACCGACCAGCCGCGTTGACGGCCTGCACCCGGCCAGCCTGACTCACCGATCAGTATAGGTTTGCCGGGAGCAATCTTGTCGGCCTCCTGCCGAACTTGTTTAAAAATGCGCTCGATATGCGCCGGCGCTTGATCAACAGTAATGGGCTCGTCTTCCCAATAGGGCAGGATGTGGATGGTAATAAAATCCACTTCCTGGATTAACTCCGGATGCTTCATATACATCGACCACACATCGGCATAAGAAACCGGCTGTTTAACCGAGCGTTTAACTTCGCGTATGTATTCAATCAGCTTGTTAGAATCCAGGTCGCCGCGTAATAACACTTCATTACCTATGATAATCCGTTTGACCACATCGGGGTTGGCGTTGGCGGAACGGATAACTTCGTCGATTTCCGCTCTATTGTCCGCTTTTATAGGGCTTAACCAGGCACCTTGAATCATCAGCAAACCATGCTTTCGCGCCAACGCGGGAATGACCGGCATACTGCCGCCATTACTGGCATAAGTGCGAATAGTGTGGGTTTTTTCACCCATCAAGCGTAAGTCCGCGTCAATTTGTTCTGGAGTTGGGAATTTTTCTTCCAAAGGCCCTTGGCCTTCGCGAAACGGAGCGAATGAGAGACTGCCTAATTTTCCGGATGGAACATCAGACCCTACATTTTGAGGTAAGTTGATTGACCAGCCTAACAAACCATTAAGCAAAACAACCAATACCGCGAATAAAGCAATTTTCATAAATAAATCAATAACACAAAAAAATGAAGAAAGGCGTCGTCAAATACGTCGAATAAATCGTCACCCACATCATCTCATAATTACCGTTTTTTTTATATGGGCGGCCTGTTGGCGTCGCGGTGAAGTTGTTCTTCTCCTGCGCTGATGAACAGCCCGCGGCGCAAGAGTTTTCGTCACATGGAGGTAATCAAAAACCAACCGCGGATTACCAATCCGCGTAACGTAGGCTGATTGTCTTTTACGATAAAATACCGGCAAAATGTTTGTGTATTCAAATAAACAAAATATTTTTACCGATGAGGTTTTAATGAGATATCCTTGCGATTTTTGCGGAAAGTTATTTTTTTCGTATAACTATCAGCCTGACGGTGCTGCTTATCGTGTTCATCGGTATTGTTCCCATGCTTGCAAACAACGTATAGGCGGCGCAAAACCCAGCTGCCGGCCATCCGTAACGCATCAAAAAACCCAATCCAAGACTTCGCATAATGTGACGCAGCTTATGTAGAAAAGCCCCGGTGTAACATGCGACAGCACACCGGGGCTTTTTTGCATAGGCTGCATTATGCGAAGTCAGCGCTTTTGTGACTGACCTGGTGTGTTTATCCCTGGCCAAGTCACGCTTTTCCTTTTCCCAATCACGAACGATTCGCAAAAAAGCGAAGGACAGGGTAAGTAGTACTGTCCTTTTCTACCATTTTTGGTAATTTTTACTCATTTTCTTCATTTGAAATTGCCAGTAATTGGCTTTTGTCTAAGTAGATTTGTCCTTTCTTTTGCCAATACCGTTTTTTCTCTTCGCTTTTTGCTTTTTGAATTTCCATATCAATAATGACCGTCATCTTTTCCAGCTCAAGAATATCTTCAATTCTCGACGCAACGTAATTATCCATACCGCTGTTTCGCTTCCTGATGTTCGCTATAGCGCCGTTCCCGATTCCTATTATTTTTGCCAATTTATAGTCGCTATCGAGTTTTAATTTTTGTTTTGCTTTATCTAACCATTCTGTGGCTTCCATTTTTCACCTCTCAAATTCACCATAGCGTTTTAACTTTCAATTGACCATCACTTTTAATTAACAGTGCCTTTTGCTTGAAAGTATTATCTAGCATTCATTTGAAAGCTATATTTTTTAAATTCAACCGCAATTGCTGATGGTTTTTTATGATCGATTGGTTCCGAGGCGAGATAGACTTTTTACACGACCCTTTACCGGCGGGTCATGTGTTGTCTATTGAAGCGGATGGTTCTCTTGAATGGGATTGCGTGAAGTCCATCACCTGCCGGTCTTCCCACGAAACCAGCATAAAAATCAAGTCATCCGGTGGTGACGGCCAAGGCCGCGCGACCTCGCTGATGATCGACGGCAACCTGTGTAAATTCCTGCAAGGGCACAACGTGTTCGGTTCCCGCGACCTGAACACGTTGTTGCTGTTGGCCTTTCGTAAGATTGTTGAGCTACACGCCGACCATTTGCACAGCTGTTCCAGTCCGGCATTGACCGAAGCAAAAATCAAGCGGGGCGATTACAAGGTGAAGATGATCGACATTAACCAGCTGTATGACGTGGGCAATGACGCCAGCGTTGAAGCGTGGTTACATGCCGCCGGAATGCGGGCGCTGTCTCGACACGGCAAAGCCGCGCGGGATAAAGGCACGGTGTATCTGGGCAAATTATCCAAACGCTGGGCCATGAAGTTTTACAACAAACACCGGGAAATGATTGCCAAGGGCGTCACTCACCAACTGCCTTTCCACCTGCAACACCTCGGCCTTGAAGACTTTATTCAAGGCAAATTACGCGCTGAGTTGCGCATTTTCTCTAAAGAACTGCAAAAGCATGGCATCCGCCATGGCCGCGACTTAACCCAAGTGCGTTACGAGGCACTTACACGCTATGGCGACAAGGGGCGGATTTACGCCAACTACTTGCACAAAATACTTTTTACCGCCACCGCAAAGCCTTGCTCGAATTCGGTATCGAACTGAACGCCACCTGCCTAGCGCCCGAACATAACAACGTGGTGCCGATGCTGCGCATCATTGAAGCGGTGCCGGTGGCCATTCCCTCATGGGCTTATGAGCGAGGCCTGATTGCCGCGTAAGCGCCGATTTTTTTCACCCTTGGCTTACTTGGTCAAGGTTTCCCTAAATCCACTGGAGCCAAGCCATGGAAATTTCTGAAAAAGACATCACCAAAGCCGTTGGTGCTATTGTTAATTACTTTCGCGATAAATCAACAACGGAAAACAATCCTTATATTTTGGAACTTTATAAAGCCAATGTTAAAGCGCAATTAACGGGTATTTCCTATCTGAACATACCCGACAGTGTTTCGCGAATCATCGAAAACAAGATTTTGATTGATGAACTTTATGAGTCCGCTCTGAATCGCATTTACGAGCAAAAACAAACAAGCGACCTTGGCCACTCTCCTGTTACGTCGCCCGTGGTTTTAGGGCAGGAGAGCACTGATTTTATGCAATGTCATTAACCGGATTAATGGTGAATGCCCATGCTATTACTTCAACCGAACAGCGCCCGCTATTGGCGTTGCAATGAAATAGCGGCGCTGACCTGCACCTACGTCAACGAAAGGCAGGCCGTTGACCCGGAACAGTTAGCGAGGATTCGTGCGGACGAAAACCGACTAAAAATTTTATTGTCGACGGAACAGCGCATCAAAGCCCGCTATCAGCGGATGCGTAAGGGGGCTTTATGAGCTCTAAAGACCACATCCGCCAATTAGCTTTGGACGCCCAAACCCTTCCCGGTTTTAGTCTTAATGACAAAGCCTTCCACGCTTCCCAAGCCCTTAATCGTGATTATTTCGAGCGTTGCGCCAAAGTTCACGCCGCTATTAAAGCTTTTTATCTGGATCAGGGGCACACTGATGAGCAGTGGCAAGCGATTATCGCCAATGTGCAAAAATTTAATCGTGTTTGGCGGCAATCGTTAGGCTTAATGCCGGACGATTCGCCACCGCCCTTGGCTTATCGCCGGGTTTTATCAGAACCTCATTTACATCAAAAAAACGTATGAAACTCTTGATTGCTTCGGTATTTACCAACACCGGCATTGCCAAAAAAACCGGTAACCCATATTCGATGACCCGGGCACTGGCGTTGGTGCCATTTGAAGACATCGATAACGTTAATTTCCAATCGCACGTCCACGGTTATAGCGCGGTTGAAATGGCCGTCGGCACGGTGTTTGCCGGTGAGTTTAAAGATAAATTTCAAGCCGCTTTTAAAGGTCTGCCGGTGGCGTTTGATTTAAAGTTATCGCTGGACCGCGACAGCCGCAACGTGATTGTCGGCTGGGCCGATAACGGTAAAAACTGAGGGCTTTTTTAGTACACGCCAACATCCGTATGCTGCAACCTCATTAATCATTTTGAGGATAAAAACATGTGGATTGGAGTAAAAATAAGTCAGCCCGAAGACCAATACAGCGCGCAAAATTTAGGCATTAAAGTAGCCGGTTCGGATACTGTTTTTTCCATCGATAATAAGGTTATCAGAACGGCTGAAGAACAATTGGACGTCGTATATATGTTGGTCTGGATGGGTCAAGATAGTGAACAACCAACATCATTTGTTTTGCGCAAAGATGTTAACGCGACATCAAAACCATTTCCAACCAACATGATCGGTATTGGTATTGATTTGGGTAAAGATGCAACGGACAGCGATATTATTGCCGCCACCCAAACTATCTACACGTTTGACACAACAAACACAGTTGATAATGGCGTTGAAACACTCATTCTTACCTTGCTTGACGACGTCATCCTGACACCTAAAACGGATTTTTTAAGCATGGTAGGGCAATCGTTTAATGCTGTTGTTACTATGTGTGGTGATCAGCTCGTCAACATCAATAACGATCCATCGGCTATTGAATTTTTAAACAAAGACACTGAATCTTTTGCGGCGATTGTTTCAATCAGCAATGATGGAAAAGTATCGTCAATCGTTAGAACATCATCTGCAAACGCAAATTTGCTGGCAATAAAATTGTTGGTTGCAACACCAACGGATGCCGATAAAGCGGCGATAGCGTCAATCAGAAAATTGCAGAAAGCAGGCGCTGTAATGAGTGAAGATGACAAACTATTACTGATTTTAAAATCTGCGGCGCTGGTCGAGCACATTAAAAAAGTTGCACTGTCCGGTTCGAGCAATGATCGTTATCGACGTTTGCGTTTGGCCGGTGTGAATGGCGCCGATGCTGTAGCGATTTGTGAGGCGTCAGGAATACGTGCTGACAGTGAATCATATTTGCGTGAAGAGATGATTCAAATTGCGTGTACGTCAATTAAAAATATTGCAAAGTTGTCTGCGTATCTGGAATCAAAAAATGTGCGTGTGCCGAAAATATCGCCAACATCTGAATGGGCCAACGCGTTGAGAAACGATGAATCTGTTATGCAGGTTATCGCCGGTGCCGGACTCAAAAAAGCCGTTGCGTGATGGACACGGTCGCTACGCAATCACTCAACGCGTTTGATAAATACGGGTTGGCTGGGCTTGTTATCCTGGCCTTATTTGCGCTGCTGGTTTATGTGTTGATGCAGATAAAAACGCTCATCTCGGACCACAATGCGCGGGTCAACATCATCGTTGATGCGCACTGTGAAGAACGGGGGTTTTGGATGCAGTCACTCAAAGACAACACCGATGCACTACGCAAATTGGTTGAGCAAACGACACGCTGTCAAACGCGTGCGGGGTAGGGGACATGGACTTACGATGCACGATAACCTGCTGAAAATACTCAATTAATTAAAACGCGCTCACACTTCAAAACCGCTTACGGCCATGCGTTGACATGGCCGTAATAACCGGGCCTTAAATCGAATATTTTTATAAGCCATTGAAAAGCAATAATAAAATAATGTCCGTTTGGGGGCTCATTTAAGTAGCCTTGTGGCAGCTGCCACAAGGCTTTCCACCAGGTGTTTTTTATGCCGAAAGTCACGTATTACAAGCCGAATCGTTCACATCCTCGACACTTTACTGAAAAAGATGTGGCCAGAATTTCAAAATATGTCATCCGGGATGGCGGTAGCGCTGTCAAAGTGGTTGCCGCCGTGGCTGTTGCGTTGGGCCTTGGCGCTACGTTCTGTAAAAGCGCGAAAGCGTTCCAAGCCATGACACGCATCAGTTTTTGGATTAAAAAACTAGCCGTTATGCTGGCCGGTGGTCAGCTCATGAAGATCCTGATTCAAACCTTGTTAAAAGCCAAGGTTGTTGCACCGCCTGGATACAACGTACTGTTGGCTTTATTGATTGTTACGCTATCGCTCTTGGACGCCATCATTGAAGCGGCCATGGAGTGGGGCAACAATATCAGCGCGCTGGATGATGTGACCGCCTTGGTGGACGGTATATGCCAACACGTGCAAGAGTTAGGCGGTATGGTAACTGAAGACATATCAAGCACATCTTGGGCTGACAGCACGCTCGATTTATTGCGTGGAAAAATGTCGGATGCGAGTTATGCGCTGAAAAGCGAACTCGAAAAAGCGTGGTTTTTAACCGTCGAAACATCGATCTGGGATGAATTTTTGAATGTTTTAAAGGCGCTATGACAACGCATCACTGATTACCGAAGCGATTTGCTTCCAGGATGGCGTAAATGATGAGCAGCGCTAACGAAAACAGTTTTTTTAGAGTAGTCATTGGGCACCTCGTTTTTTTTATTGAAAACCGAATTATTTAAGTCTAGATTGTAGGGTAATTCAGTGTACAGGTTTTGTCATCATGAATGTCGTTAATCACCTTCAAAAAACCATCACCAAGCAACTGCGCGACAAAACCGGGCATTCAATTACGCATTTTGCCAGCGAGAACAAAGTCACCAGAAAATGCATTTATGACGCGGTGACCGGGGGCGGTATTCGCCGCATCCGCGTTGCTATCGCCAAATCGATCGAGCTGCCGCCGTCGGTGATCTGGCCGCATAACAAAGTTGAGGTTCGGATGATTGACGATCTGCATTACATGGGATTGGCTGATTTAAACGCGGCAAAAATGCAGGCCGACCAGTAACACAAAAGACCGCTCACGCTCTAGGCCAACAATGTTGAGTGACGTACAAACTGTTTTGTTTGTGTTTTTACAGACAAACATCGGCAAAATGTTTGTGTATTCAAACAAACAAAAAACAGCGAAAAATAACTCATCCAAGACTTCGCATAATGAATATTATGTTAAATTTAATAACTGTATTGTCGGCTTGCCTATTGCTCTAGTCATGATTCTATTTTTCGCTACCCCCACCAAGCTTCCAAACCATCTATCATGAAGTCACTGGTTTTGTAACTTTCTCCAAAAAACAGGAAATCCTCATCCCTTAAGCCGATGGCAGTTCTTAGCTGCCATCGGGTCAAAGCCGACTAAACTCTTGGCATCTGCCTCAGTTTTTCAACGACCTTGTCGCCAAACTCTTCGGTGCTGATCATTGTAACGCCAGTGCCCGGCTTGGACAGATCGGCGGTTGAATAACCGTCGCCAAAGACGCCTTGCATCGCATCCCAAACATTCTTGGCTTCTGCGGCCATATCGAAGCTGTTTTCCAGCATCATTGCAACCGAACCGATCATCGAATAAGGATTAGCGATATTTTTTCCGGCAATGTCGGGCGCCGAACCGTGCGACGGCTCGTAGTAGGCTTTTTCATCGCCCAAACAGGCAGACGGCATGAGCCCCAAGGACCCCAAAATACCGCCGCCTTGATCGCTGAGGATGTCGCCGAACATGTTTTCCATCACCATCACGTCGAATTGGGTGGGTTTCAGGCACAGATTGGTCGCGGCCGAATCAACCAGTTGATGGATGATTTCCACTTCGGGATAGTCTTTAGCCACTTCATCCAAGATTTCATTCCATAACACGCTGGATTTCAGTACATTGCTTTTATGGATGTTATGCAGCACTTTTTTGCGTTTTTGAGCCAGCTTGAACGCTTGATGCAAAATTTGGCGGATTTGATGCTCGTCATATTCCAAGGTTTCTTTAACATAACGTAAGCCTTGCTCGTTAATGCCGGTTTCCTTATTGCCGAAATACAGGCCGCCAACCAATTCCCGAACCATAATAATATCAATGCCTTCGCCGATGATTTCCGGCTTTAACGGCGAAAAATGAGCCAAGGCTTTGGGTAAAAATACCGGCCGAAAATTAGCGTAGGTGTTGTAACGGCGGCGCATCGGCAACAGCGCGCCGCGTTCGGGTTGTTTATCGATCGGAATCAATTTGGATTGTTCGTGGCTCAGACCAATCGGGCCTTTAAGAATCGCATTGGCTTGATCGCAAATGTCGATGGTTGCCTGCGGAAAAGCATCGCCGGATTCAAAATAAGCGCAGGCGCCGAAAGATGCCGGCATCAGTTCAAACGAAACATCGTTACGTTCTTCAATCAGTTTGAGAACTTTGATGGCTTCCCGAGTGATTTCAGGGCCGATGCCGTCACCGGCCAGGACTGCGATTTTATAATTCTTCATTATGTACCTTTGCTGTCTACTTAATATCTAGGGAGTGGAATGTAAAAAAGCGGCTATTTTACTTTATTTTTAACAAAGCCCGGCATCATTGAGCCGCTAAGCGCACAAAAATCATCGCCGAAAAGACAATAAAGACTGCAAGTCACGATAAGTTAAGACTTATTTTGGGAAATAGCGTTATTAATCCTATAATTCAGTTCACTGCCATTTTTAATCAAACAATTAAGAGACTTCCCATGCAATTTCTTCGCACCAAACATATTATTTCGGATGATGAATCGGAAAGCGGCCTCAAACGCTGCTTGTCCAAGTGGGACTTGGCCTTTCTCGGCATAGGCGCGATTATCGGGACCGGCATCTTTGTCTTAACCGGCGTCGCCGCCGCCACTCAATCCGGACCTGCGGTGATAGTGTCGTTTGTCATCGCCGGTCTGGCCTGCGCTTTCGCCGCGTTGTCTTATGCCGAACTATCCGCTGCGGTCGGCGGTTGCGGCAGTGCTTACGGTTACAGCTATGTGGCTTTCGGCGAAATATTCGCGTTTATGATAGGCTGGGATTTATTACTGGAATACAGTCTTGCGGTGGCAACCGTCGCTAACGGCTGGTCCGGTTATTTTAACAACGCCCTGACCGCCATCGGCATGCCGTTGCCGGAGATGCTGACCAAGTCGCCCAAACTCGGCGGCTTGATCAACCTGCCTGCAACCGCCATCATCCTGATCCTGATGGGATTGCTGATCATCGGCGTAAAACACAGCGCGAAAGTCAACAACGCGATGGTGTTCGTTAAGTTGCTGACCATCATCGTCTTTATCTCTGTTGCGGTGTTTAACGTCCACCCGGACAACTGGCATCCGTTCATGCCATTCGGCTGGTTTCAAACGCTGCCTGACGGTAAAACCGCAGGTGTTTTAGCCGGTGCCTCGCTGGTCTTCTTCGCTTACGTCGGTTTCGATGCGGTATCCACCGCCGCCGAAGAAGCCCGCGATCCGCAACGCGACCTGCCGTTCGGCATCGTCGCCTCGCTGGGCTTTTGCACGGTTATTTACATCGTGGTCGCCGGTCTACTGACCGGCGTTGTCAACTACACCGACCTCAACGTATCTTCGCCGGTCGCTCACGCATTGAACTTGCTCGGCTACAACTGGGCTTCGGCACTGATCTCAACCGGGGTTATTGCCGGTCTTACCACGGTGATGCTGGTGCTGTACTACGGACTGACCCGCATTATTTTTGCAATGTCCCGTGACGGCCTGCTGTCTCCGTTCTTTAGCGAAGTTAACCCTAAAACCCAAACCCCGGTACGCGTCATCGTATTGTGCGGCATCATCATGGCGACAGCCGCAGGCTTTATCCCGCTAGGCGATTTGGCCGAACTGGTCAACATCGGCACTCTGGCCGCATTTGTGCTGGTATGTTTAGGCGTATTGGTGCTCCGCGCCACCAAACCGGAGATGAAACGTCCGTTCCGCTCGCCGTTCAGTCCCTTATTTCCGGTGCTGGGCATGTTATCCTGTACGGCGCTAATGGCCTTCCTGCCCGCCCTCACCTGGCTGCGCTTTGTGGTCTGGCTGGTTATCGGTTTGATTATTTATTTTTCTTACTCGATACAGCACAGTAAATTGGCGACGGCCGATTAAGCCGGGCCTGATTCAAAGAGGGGGTTGTGCAACCTCCGCTAATTCCAAGCCTCGAAACACCGAGCAGCGCTTGAAGACCTCCAGATTAGGTTCCAACTGCTTTTGCTGGCAAAACTTGGCGACCAGCTTGGTCAAGCCTTTAATGTCACGGCCGGTCGCGGTGGGAAATAGATCGGCCAGTTGGTCGATTAGCGCCTGATCCAGCGGCAACGCAAACTGCTCGGTCATGACTGCCCAGATCTTGCGGCGGTCGGCGCTATGAGGAGCGTGGTACTTGATCATCGCGATGCAGCGGGAAATAATCGCTTCGTCGATGTCGTCGACGCGGTTGGTGGTTAAAAACAGCAGGCCGTTGAAATATTCCAACACCCGCAAAAATACGCCGACCACGGCATTGGAAGCCAAATTGTCGCTACGGCGCTTGATGTAAACGTCGGCCTCGTCGATCAGCATCACCGCGCCCCAGCGTTGGGCGCGGATCAGCGTTTCTTTCAGCACTTTTTCCATTTCCGCAACATTCAGCCCCAATTGCCCGGAATGCACTCGGTACAGCGGACGCTTGATGATTTCCGAATAAACTTCGGCGGTCAAGGTTTTACCGACTCCGGCAGGTCCCGCGCACAGCACCGTGGTACCGCCGGATTTACCGGCCACAATGTCGTCCATCAGCATATCCATTTCGGCGGTCAGAATGTCGATCAAGTCGGTTTGTTCCGGCGGCAATATCAGCTTTTGTTTCAGTTCCGGTTGGTATTGATAAGGTTCTATATCATCGACATGCACCCAGACGTGGTGATGCAGTTCCAAATGAAACATCAGAATGTAGCCGTGAATCGGCAAGTCGACGAACGCGCCTTTGGGTATATCGGCTTTCGAGGCTTCCATCGCGGTTTCGGTTTTGCTGTCGTAACGCATGCTGTTTCCGGCTTTGCGCAGATATTTGCCGAGAATGTCGCCGGAGGCTTCGAGCGTTAATGCGCGTTCGCTGAGGATGTTTTCGTCGTTGACCAAACGGCAAGCGCCGCCGGCCGAGGACAATACGACCGTGTTTTTGCGGGTCCAATCGCTGCTGCGATGGCTGGAGGTCGGATCTTCGACATAAACCGCGGTTCCCCAGCCGGAAAACTGCTCGCCGTAACGGCCGCGCCAGTCGAAATAGCGGTCGGCGGCTTCGTCGTAAACAGCGATCAATTCCGGCGTTTCTTTAAGATAACCTTTGGCGGCGAAAATCTCGGCGATGGTTTTACCGGCGATATCCTTGGCGCGGATAGCCAGCGTTTCAACTGAGATTTTGCCTTTGGTGTTAGCTTTCAGTTCAATCAGGATGCGGCCCGCCTCTTCCTCGCCGGGCGGCGTGTAATCGAGACGGGTAATCAAATAGGCGCAGGTTCTGCCCTTGGCGTCGGCTTGAAACAGCCAGCCGCGTTGAGCATCGTCGATCAGGTAGTGGGTAATGCTGGGCAGCACTTTCTCCAGTTGTTCGGCTTCGTAGCGCTCGCCGCCATCATTCAGCGCGGTTTGCAGCGTTGCCAACAACGCGGCTTGGCTTTTTGCGCCGGAAGATTGATACAGATCGTGCAAAAAACTCCATTCTTGCGCGGCCAATTGCTGATAAAGCACTTCGGCCTTATTGCCGAAACGCAGTTGTTCCTTCAATGCGCTCTGATTGGGAAAAGCGTCGATCAGGCTTTCGACATAACGGCGTTCGATGTGTAGTTTCATAATGGCTCCGGTTGGGTTATGGCGGCGTAAAGAAAAGCGGCGATGTGCCGCGGCTTGCCGAATCCGCCGTTATTAATCTGTTGCTGACAAGAAAAACCGTTGGCGACGACCGTCGCTTGCGGTTCGGCGCGCAAAGCCGGAAACAGCGCGAGTTCGGCCATGGCTTGCGAATCGGCGTAATGCTCCGCCTCCAGGCCGAAATGCCCGGCCATGCCGCAACAGGACGATTCAATCAGTTCGAAATCGAGACCGTCCACGGTTTTCAAGACTTTGCGCATTGCCTTCATCGCGCCGACCGCTTTTTGATGGCAATGACCATGGACCAGTAGGCGTTCGCCATCGGATTTGAATGACAGCGGCCAGCGTTTGGCGGTCTGTTCCCTGGCGATAAATTCTTCCAATAACAATACCCGCTCCGCCAGTTTTGTCGCCACCGGCCCCAGCCCTAAATTCAGGTATTCGTCACGCAAACTGAGTATGCAGGACGGCTCCAAGCCGATGATCCAGCGCCCGGCGTCGAGATGCGGCTGTAATGCCTGCACCAGCCGGGTGGCTTCGGCCTTAGCTTGGTCTATCATGCCGTTGGCGAAATAAGTGCGGCCACAGCACAGGGGCGCTTTTCGCTTATCGCCAGACTCGAGTTTTTGTACTTTATAACCTGCCTTTTCCAGCAGGTTGCTTGCGGCTTCTGCGGCGGCAGGGTTGAAATGGCGGTTAAAAGTATCGACGAACAACACCACTTCCTGAATCGGCGTATTTGATTCAGGCAAAAACGGACTTTTAACAGCGGGCTTTTTTCCGCTACCGGCGTCGATAGGAACAGGCAACGGGGCTTCGGCGCTAATCCCTAATAGACGCTCGGCAACACGCGCAAGCCAAGCATGGCGATTGCGCCAAATCACCAGCTTTCCGAGTAAGGGCCAATTTAACCATTTAGGCGCATGCGCCCACAGCGTGTGCCGCAACGGTAAACCGCCGGCTTGGCGGCGTTGGGCCAGATATTCGGCTTTGATCAGAGCCATATCGACTTCGTTTTCGCATTCCCGCTTGCAGCCTTTGCAGCTGACGCACAGACTCATTGCCTCGGCCAATTCAGGATCGAACAGCGCCTTATCATCGGCTGCGTTTAATGCCGTTTTTAATAACCTGACCCGGCCGCCCGGTGACAACGCGGGGTTTTCGCTTACTTTAAAACTCGGACACATCACGCCTTTACCGGCTTGTTCGCATTGGCGGCTACCGATGCATACCGCTACCGCCTTGGCAAAGTCGCCGCCGTTTTTGGGAATATCGGCATAGGCGTCGCCCATGCCGGCGTTTTGATAAGCGGACCAATCAAGGAAAAGTTTCATTGTTTTTTGTTGGCGTAAATAACAACAGTTAAGCAATAATAATGCCACACATAAGACGTTGTATTACCGGCCAATAAGCTTAATTAACCTGTTACAAAGCCGACAACAGACGGCGGTTTTGCAACAGCAGCACAGAGTTGCGGCGACAACTTGCTTAGGGAACTTGCAAATAACTGTGATAGCGATGATTAACGCGGATTTTTTGAATGATGCTGAAAAAATCCGTTTACTGCCGTTTTAAGCTTGTTATGCGTGCTCGTCTGCCATCTGCATACTATTTCTCTATTTAGTAAATTAGTTAGAACACAGGTCCGCTTTAACCCAAAATCCTCATTGTCCAAAGCGATTCCAGTAAGGTGTGAAAACTTTATTCAGCTCATTTTCTCGTTAATTTTTCTGCAATTTGTAACAGAGTGGGATATAATGCGCTGATAAACAAACACAATTTCCCCGCGCTTACGCGCATTCTATATCTACAACAGGTAAATCCATGTCCAATGATGTTTCTACATTACCCTCTTTCCGTGATTTAGCGCTGATTGAACCGGTGCTAAGAGCGCTGAATGATGTCGGTTATGAAACACCTTCACCTATCCAAGCGCAAACCATTCCGCTCCTACTGAAAGGCAAAGACGTGCTGGGGCAAGCACAAACAGGAACCGGTAAAACCGCCGCGTTCGCACTACCCATTTTGTCGCGCATCGATCTTAAGCAAAAAGACCCGCAAGTTTTGGTTCTAGCGCCAACCCGCGAATTGGCTATTCAGGTAGCGGAAGCGTTTCAACGTTATGCCGCGCATTTAAAAGGCTTTCATGTGCTGCCTATTTACGGCGGGCAAGACTACACCACCCAACTACGTCAGTTAAAACGCGGCGCCCATGTCGTGGTCGGTACGCCGGGCCGGGTTATGGATCATATGCGTAAAGGTACGCTGAACCTGGATGGGCTTAGCCATCTTGTGCTTGATGAAGCCGATGAAATGCTGCGCATGGGTTTTATTGACGATGTGGAATGGATTCTTGAACAAATCCCGGAACAAAGACAAATCGCCCTGTTTTCGGCAACCATGCCTACGGCTATTCGCAAAATCGCTCAGCAATATCTTAATGAGCCCGAGCATGTCACGATCAAAGTCACCACGACATCGGCTGAAAACATCCGTCAACGCTACTGGCTGGTGAGCGGGGTGCATAAGCTGGATGCGTTGACTCGCATTCTGGAAGTCGAAACTTTCGACGGTATGATTATCTTCGTCAGAACCAAAACCGCAACCGTTGAGCTTGCCGAAAAGCTGGAAGCACGCGGTTATTCAGCTGCCGCGATTAATGGCGATATGTCTCAAGCCTTACGCGAGCGAGCCATTAACAACCTGAAAAACGGCAAACTGGATATTTTGATTGCAACTGACGTGGCTGCACGTGGGCTGGATGTGGATCGCATTACTCATGTCGTTAACTACGACATTCCTTACGATACCGAATCCTACGTGCATCGTATCGGCAGAACCGGTCGCGCGGGACGCACCGGAGATGCGATTTTATTTATCGCACCAAGAGAAAGAAATCTCTTGGGTAATATTGAAAAAGCGACCAAACAAAAAGTTGAAGAAATGGGTTTGCCTTCAACCGAAGTTATTAACAATAAACGTATCTCCCGTTTTAAACAAAACATTACCGATACCTTGGCGGCCGAAGAACTAAGCTTTTTCAATCAACTGGTTGAACAGTATCAACAAGAGCACAATGTCAGTGCGTTGGAAATAGCCGCTGCCTTGGCAAAACTGGTCCAGGGCGATACACCGCTGTTAATGCAAAATCTGCCTAAAAGAGCCAAAGACAGTCGGGACGATAGACCGGCCAGAGACGATAGGCCGTCAAGATCCGACAAAGCGCAAAGAGAGCGTAAGCCGAAACGCGCATTCGGCGGCGGAGCCGATATTGAAATGGAAATCTACCGCATTGAAGTCGGTCATACTCACGGCGTAAAACCGGGCAATATCGTCGGTGCCATAGCCAATGAAACCGGAATTGACGGCGACCATATCGCCCGCATCAGAATCCAGGACGATTACAGCACCGTTGAGTTACCTGCGGGCATACCGAAAGAGTTGTTTGAGGAATTGAAAAAAGTCAGGGTGGCCGGTCAGCAACTCAACATATCCAAAATGGGCGAAGGTGCTAAAAAAGCGGCGCAAGCCGACGATGGCGCTAAAAAAACCGATAAAAGCAAAAAAAGAGTAGGCTCAACATCCAGACGGGCAAAACCGAAGTCAGATGAATAATTAACACCCCATAAAGCCACGAAGCGCTCGCTTCGCGGCTTTATTATTTTAGTTAAGACAGCCGATTCCAGAGACAAGCGCCACCGGCTTTTTCAATCGCTTCCAGGCGCTGTTGATGGGCATTTAATTCATCTTCCGTACAACGTATGACTGTTAATGCGGGACGATCCGTCGACAAAAACTTAACCTCTTGGCTGACCACCCGTTCTTCCTCCCTGCCCTGCGCTTCATCCAACAACGAAGACTGTCCGCCGGTCATCAACAAAAACACATCGGCCAGAATTTCAGCATCTAACAAAGCGCCATGCAGATCTCTATGGCTGTTATCGATACTGTAACGTTTACACAACGCGTCCAGACTATTGCGTTGTCCGGGGTGCTTTTTTCTGGCGTAGGTCAGTGTATCGAATACTTTGCTGTAATCGGCAACCGTGCCGGTCTGGTTGCCCAACCGCGAGAATTCGGAATTGATAAAGCCGACATCGAACGGCGCATTATGGATAATCAGCTCAGCGCCTTGAATGAACGCAATAAAATCCTCAACAATACCGGAAAAAGTGGGCTTACCTTCCAAAAATTCATTAGTAATGCCGTGGACCTCTATAGCACCGGCATCAATAACCCGCTCGGGGTTGATATATTCATGAAAACGTTTACCGGTTAAGCGGCGATTAACCAGCTCCACGCAGCCAATCTCAATAATTCTATGTCCTTCCTGCGGGTTTAAGCCGGTCGTTTCGGTATCGAGAACGACCAAGCGGTTTGTAAATGTTCGTTTATCCACTTATCACCTTGGGCTGTTATTAATTATTTTTTGTAACGGTTCGGCTATCAAAATAACGCAGATGTTCATGGCTTATCCGTGTTTATCGACGCCTACTGAGATCTTACCGTTTTTTAGTATAAATTCTTTAAGCCGCTGTGACTTGATAATTTTCAAAGTGGATCGTCGCTCAAGGTTGACGGTTATGCTTTAGCGTTTTTCTGCTAGAATTCGCTTACATCGGCTTATGATCGAAGGCCGTTAACTCAATCAGACTATTACAGAAGATATTTATATGACCATCAAAAAAGTCCAACCCGATAAAAGCAAGCTGGATCAAATCGTAACCGATGCACGGCGCAATCAGGAACTCCGCGAGCAATCTTATCGCGGCCAAGCCCTTAAATTATACCCTTGGGTATGCGGTCGTTGCGCTCGTGAATTCGACCATAAAAACCTGACCGAATTGACCGTGCATCACAAAAATCATAACCACGACGATAACCCGTCCGACGGCAGTAACTGGGAATTGTTGTGTCTTTATTGCCATGATAATGAGCATTCACGGTACGAAGAAACCCGCTTTGACGGCTCAAAAACAGGCAAATCCAATGCGCCTGTCGCCACTCACAATCCCTTTGCGGATCTAAAGTCCCTGCTGAATAAAAAGTAGATCAAGCGGCAAATATTAGTCAGCGCGGGCTTGCCTTTGATAAAAACCTCTTTGCCGGACTTCAAAACCGTTTCTACAGCCCGATTCAATCAGATAATCCCTGAATCGGAGATTGTGATGTTCGAAATGAATACCGTATTTAAAAGGTAATGCAATAGGTGATGCCGCTCCTTCGAGGAACAACTCTACAAACTCATCATCGGATTTGTTTGGTTTGTTAAATGAATGCACGACCAGGCCGTGAAGAAAAAAACGCTCCCCTTCGTTAAAGCAAAGCGTAATTTTGAGGCGGTTATTTCTTTTTAATGCTTGGCTGCTACAAATAGCCATCCCTTGTTTACTGATGTTAAGTATTTTTGCCGGCTGGATCGCATTGAAAAAAAGCGGGGCTTTCTTAAAAGCGGCATTGATGTCGTTCCTTTCGTAACGCACTTGTTTTCTGATCGTTTTTTCGATCATGACGTTCCTCCGAATACGCTTGACCTTCCCTCGATAACTGAAACAAAGCGGAATATCCGATTGTTTGTATAAGAAGCTATCCACTCTCATAACAGGCTGTAAGTTACAAGCCATTTTGGATAATAAAGCCAAGGCCGATTGCCATCTATTCGTACCACTACCTATAAATTTGTAGAAGGCCTAACCAAGTAAGACACTGTTGACTTAGATGACTCTCCAAAAAACTGTCTATGAAAGACGCGAAAAGCACGAACAAATGCATTGCTCTTTGTCGTGCTTTTCTTAACTCCGGCGGTAAATTACCCCTTAAACCACAACAAAATCAGCATTGGTTAAAGCCAAATTGGCGCCTAACAGCGCAATTTCCGTTGCCGGATGAGCGCCATTGCCATCGGCATCGTAATACAATTTCCCCGTGCTGCTGTTGTAAATCAAAAAGTCATCGGCATCCAAGGCTTTAGCGCCGACCCGCAAGGATGAGGCCGCTAAGACGCCGGTATGGGTTAACGCGGTGAATGCTGCACTGCCAAGTTGAATCGTATCGTCGCTTACCGAGTAGTCTTGAAGAGTGTCCATAGAGCCTAAGCTCCGCAGTTGAAAAGTATCGGCCCCTAAACCGCCTATTAAAAGGTCATTACCGGCGCCACCGTCAAGCACGTTGGCATTATTATCGCCACTGAGAATATCGTTTTGCGCGGTCCCACGGATGTTTTCAATAGCGGTCAGAGCGATTTGGCCATTAGCATCGTCCCAAGTGAAACCGCCGGCTTCCAGATAGTAGGTGGAGGCTTTGCCGGCAACAAGATCGACTTTAACACCCGCACTGTCGATACTGCGACGCTGCGCGGTATAAGCATCAGGCTGACTAAAATCAAGCCAGTCCGCCCCATCGCCGCCAAAATAGCTGTCTGTTCCGAAAAAGCCTCGGGCTAGGAAAGTGTCGTCGCCGTTATTGCCATTCAGCTCGTTAACCAGTCCGGGACTGTATTCGTCTACAGCGCCGCCATCCAAGGTATCGTTACCGTCGCCGCCGCTAAGCATATTGGCGGCGCTGTTGCCGACCAGGACGTTATCAAACGCATTGCCTGTGCCGTTGCCTACCGCAGTGCCGATCAGGGTCAGATTCTCAAGGTTATCGCTTAGGCTGTAGCCGATGCTTGATCGTACCGTGTCGATACCGGCATTTGCCGCCTCAATAACGACATCACCGGCCGAATCGACTTCGTAGCTATCGTCTCCGAAGCCACCGATCAAGGTATCGGCGCCCGCCCCGCCGTTAAGCACGTCATTGCCTGAGCCGCCGTCAAGCGCATTGGCATTGCCATCGCCACTGAGAATATCACCTTGTTCGGTGCCGCGAATATTCTCAATCGTTGCGAGGGTAATCTGTCCGTTGGGATCAAGCCAAGTGAAATCAATCGCCTGTTGGTAACGGGTAAATGCGGTAGCGGCGACAAGATCGACCTTTACGCCCAAACCTTCGGCATTACGATGCACAGCGGTGTAAGCATCCGGCTGACTGAAATCAAGCCAATCGATGCCGTCGCCGCCCGAGTAGTTGCCTTGTCCGTAAAAGCCTCGGGATAGAATGCGGTCGTTGCCGGCGTCGCCGCTCAGCGTATCGATGACGCCCGGACTGTAAATATCCAAGACGCCGCCGTCTAAGGTATCGTCACCCAAACCGCCATTGAGCACATCACTGCCCGCGCCGCCGTCCAGCAGGTTGGCGTGGTTATCGCCGATGAGGATATCGCCTTGCTCGGTACCGAACACATTTTCAAGGCCGGTCAGACTGATTTGCCCGTTCGGGTCCGGCCATGTGAAACCGCTCGCCGGCAGATAATAAGTGGAAGCCGTAGCTGCGCCGAGATCCACTTTGACACCCGCGCTATCGGTACTGCGACGCTCTGCGGTATAGGCATCGGGCCGGCTGAAATCAAGCAGGTCGATTCCGTCGCCACCGGCGTAATTGCCCGCGCCAAAAAAACCTCGGGATAAAAAGGTGTAGTTACCGGCGTCGCCGTTCAGCGTGTCGGTGATTCCCGGATTGTAATCATCCACTGCGCCGCCATCTAAGGTATCGTCACCCGAGCCGCCGTTAAGCAGGTCGCTGCCTGCGCCGCCATCCAGCGCATTAGCGTTATTATCGCCGCTGAGCATGTCGCTTTGATCGCTGCCTTGGACGTTTTCGATGGAGTTCAAAGCGATTTGCTGATTGAGGTCAAGCGAAGTAAAACCGCTCGCCTGCAAATAATAAGTGAAAGCCGTCCCGGCAGAGAGATCGACCTTAACACCGACACCGTCAGCGCTGCGCCGACCGGCGGTATAAGCATCGGGCTGACTGAAATCGATCCGGTCAGATCCCTCACCGCCCGAGTAGTTACCTTGTCCGTAAAAACCTCGGGATAGGAACAGATCGTTACCCGCATCGCCGCTTAGCGTGTCGATGACGCCCGGACTGTCATTATCCAAGGCTCCACCATCTAAGGTATCGTCACCCGCGCCGCCGTTAAGCACATCGCTGCCTGCGCCGCCGTCCAACTCATTGGCCTTATCGTCTCCGCCGATAATGTCGCTTTGCACCGTACCGCGCACATTTTCAATAGCGGTAAGGCTGATTTGCCCGTTGGGGTCAGGCCAAGTAAAGTCACTCGCCTGTAGGTAGTAGGTAGAAGCGGTGCCGGCGGCACGATTCACCTTGACCCCCGCACTGTCGGTATTGCGGCGTTCTGCGGTATAGGCATCGGCTTGACTGAAATCGATCCCATCAATGCCGTCGCCGCCGTCGTAATGACCGGCGCCAAAAAAGCCTCGGGATAAAAAGGTGTCGTTACCGGCCTCGCCGTTCAGTGTGTCGGTGATTCCCGGATTGTACTCATCCACGGCGCCGCCATCCAAGGTATCGTCACCCGCGCCGCCGTTAAGTACGTCACCGCCCGCTCCTCCGTCAAGCGCATTGGCATTGGCATCGCCATTCAGAAAGTCGCCTTGCGCCGTGCCGGTCACATTTTCAATGGACGACAGGACCAGGGGTTCGTTAAGGTTAATCGAGGGCGAACCAGTCCCTTTCCGATAGTAGCTGATAGCGGTGCCGACAGCTAGATCCACCGAGACCCCCGCACCATCGACGTTACGGCGCGCAGCTGTGTAGCTGTCGGATTGGCTGAAATCGAGCCGGTCGGCCCCGTCGCCGCCACTGAAGACGCCTGAGCCGAAAAAACCGCGAAACAGAAAAGTGTCGTCACCGTCGCCGCCGTTCAGCATGTCAATGACGCCCGGCGTGGAATTATCCAGCGCGCCGCCATCCAAAGTATCGTTTCCGGCGCCGCCGTCCAGGGTATTAACCTCGCTATTGCCGATCAGTCTATTGTCTAAAGCATTGCCGCTGCCGCTGACAGCGTCAGCTCCCGTCAACGTGAGGTTTTCAAAATTATCGCCGAGGCTGTAGCCGATGCCGGTTTGAATAGTATCGTTACCGGCATCGGCGGCTTCGCTCACTACGTCATCGAGGCTATCCACTTCATAACTGTCGTCACCCGCGCCGCCGACTAGCGTATCGGCTCCGGCACCGCCCTTGAGGGCGTCATTGCCCGCGCCGCCATCAAGCTCATTAGCATTGCCGTCGCCGATCAGAATATCGCCTTGCTCGGTGCCTCGGGCATTTTCAAGGGTGGTAAGACTGATTTGTCCGTTAGGATCGAGCCAAGTGAAACCGCTCGCCTGAACATAATAAGTGGAAGCCGCGCCAAGGCTGAGATTCACCTTAACACCGGCACCGTCGGTATTGCGACGCTCTGCGGTATAAGCATCGGCTTGGCTGAAATCAAGCCAGTCGATACCTTCGCCCCCGGCATAACTATCCGCGCCAAAGAAACCTCGGGATAGAAGGATATCGTTGCCATCATTCCCGTTCAGCGTATCTTTTATTCCGGGACTGTAATCATCCAGCGCACCGCCATCCAGCGTATCGTTGCCTAAGCCGCCGTTAATCTGGTTGGATGCACTGTTGCCGATGATGATGTTGTCAAGCTCATTGCCGGTGCCGTTGATGGCAGTCGCGCCGATCAGCGTGAGGCTCTCAATATTGGCCCCCAAGTTGTAGCTGATACCGGCGTGGACGCTATCGGTTCCGGCATTTTTCGCTTCAATAACGACGCTTGAAACACCGTCCACCTGATAGCTGTCGTCACCGGCGCCACCGACCAGCGTATCGGCGCCTGTTCCGCCATTAAGCACATCATTGCCGTCGCCGCCGTCCAGCTGATTGGCATTGCTGTCGCCGATGAGCCTGTCGCCGTATTCGGTGCCGCGCACATTTTCAATCGTTGCCACAGCGATTTGCCCATTGGGGTCGAGCCAAGCGGAATCGCTTGCTTGCACATAATAAGTAGAGGCATTACCGGCGGCAAGGTCCACTTTGACGCCGGCGCTATCGGTCTTGCGGTAAGCTGCGGTAAAGGCATCGGGTTGACTGAAATCGATCCAGTCGAAGCCGTCGCCGCCGACATAACTGTCCGCTCCGATGAAACCTCGGGACAAAAAGGTATCGTTACCGGTATCGCCATTTAAGGTGTTGGTAACGCCGCTCATGTATTCATCCACCGCACCGCCATCTAAGGTGTCATCGCCCGAGCCGCCGCTAATAACGTCGTTGCCGGCGCCGCCGTCAAGCACATTGGCACTGCCGTTGCCGATAATAAGATCGCCTTGCTCAGTGCCCCGGATATTTTCGATGGATGACAGCGCGATTTGCCCGTTGGCGTCGAGCCAAGTGAAATCGTTCGCCTGAACATAATAGGTGGAAGCATTGCCGGTAGCGAGAACCACTTTGACGCCCGCGTTATCGGTTTGGCGGCGCTCTGCGCTATAGGCGTCGGGCTGACTGAAATCAAGCCAATCGGAGCCGAATCCTCCCGAGTAATAGCCCGCACCGAAAAAGCCGCTTGATAAGAACGTGTCGTCGCCGTCATCGCCGTTCAGCGTATTGCTGAGGCCGGGGCTGTACTCATCTACGGCCCCGCCGTCCAGCGTGTCGTTGCCGTCGCCGCCGTTAAGCGTATTAGAGCCGCTATTGCCAATAAGTTTATTGTCTAAGGCGTTGCCCATAGCGCCGATGGCGGCTGCACCGGTTAAGGTGAGGTTCTCCAGATTATCGCCGAGGCTGTAGCCGATACCGGTCTGAACGGTATCGATACCGGCATCGGCGGCTTCGACGATCAAGTCATTGATGGCATCGATGCCATAGGTATCGTCGCCGGTGCCGCCGATTAAGGTGTCGGCCCCTGCCCCGCCATCAAGGACATCATTGCCGGCGCCGCCGTCAAGCTCATTGGCCTTGCTATCGCCGATAACTATATCGCTTTGCTCGGTGCCGCGAACATTTTCAATCGTTGCCAGAGCGATTTGCCCGTTCGGATCAAGCCAGGTAAAACCGCTCGCTTCGAGGTAGTAAGTGGAAGCGCTACCGGTACCGAGATTCACTTTGACACCGGCACTGTCGGTACTGCGCCGCTCTGCGGTATAAGCATCGGGCCTGCTGAAATCGACCCAGTCGACCCCCTCGCCTCCGGCATAATTACCCGCGCCAAAAAAACCTCGGGCTAAAAACAGATCGTTACCGCTATTGCCGCTTAGTGTATCGATAATGCCGGGGAAGTAATCATCCAGCGCGCCGCCATCCAAGGTATCGTCCCCCGCACCGCCGTCGATCACATCGCTGCCTGAATCGCCGTCAAGCAGATTGGCATTGGCGTCGCCGTTGATAATGTCATCTTGTGCGGTACCGCGGACATTTTCAATGGTTGACAGAGTCATTTGTCCGTTGGGATCGGTCCAAGTGAAATTAACCGCCGCACGGTAATAGCTAAAAACATTGCCGACAGCAAGATCGACCTTGACGCCCGCACCCTCGGCACTGCGCCGTCCGGCGGTATAGGCATCGGCCTGACTGAAATCGATCTGATCGACACCCTCGCCGCCGGCATAGTTGCCCGCGCCGAACAAACCTCGGGATAAAAAAGTATCGTCGCCGGCATCGCCGTTCAGTGTATTAGTCACGCCGGGACTGAATTCGTCCAATGCGCCGCCGTCCAGCGTATCGTTGCCGTCGCCACCGTTCAGCGTATTGGAGCCGCTATTGCCGATGAGTATATTGTCTAACGCAGTACCGGCGCCGCTAATATCGGCAGTCCCGATCAGGGTGAGATTTTCGAAATTATCGCTAAGGCTATAGCCGATGCCGGACTGAATGGTATCGGTACCGGCATTCGCCGCCTCAATCACCACATCATCGGCCGAATCCAGCTCATAGCTGTCGTCGCCGCTACCGCCGATCAGGGTATCGGCGCCCTCCCCGCCTTTAAGCACATCATTGCCCGCACCGCCATCCAGCTCATTAGCATTGCTGTCGCCGATGAGCATATCGCCTTGCTCGGTGCCTCTAATATTTTCAATTGTTGCTAGAGCGATTTGTCCGTTGGGGTCAAGCCATGCGGAATCGCTCGATTGCTGGTAGCGGGTAAAAGCTGTGCCAACGCTAAGATCGACCTTGACGCCCAAGTCTTCGGTAGTGCGGTTCTTAGCCGTAAACGCATCGGGCTGACTGAAATCCAGCCAATCGATGCCATCTCCGCCGGAATAGTCGCCTTGCCCGTAAAAGCCCCTGGATAGAAAGAGATCGTTGCCATCGCCGCCATTGATCGTATCGATAACGCCGGGGCTGTAAATATCCAACACACCGCCATCCAAGGTATCGTCACCGGAACCGCCACTGAGCATATCGCTGCCGGCGCCGCCATCAAGCTCATTAGCATTAGCGTCGCCGATGAGCATATCGCCTTGGCTAGTGCCGCGCACATTTTCAATGCCCGTGACAGTGATTTGCCCGTTGGGGTCGAGCCAAGTGAAGTCGCTTGCCTGAAGATAATAAGTAAACGCCGTAGCGGCGCCGAGATCGACCTTCACACCGGCACTATCGGTAGTGCGGCGCTCTGCGGTATAGGCATCGGGCTGGCTGAAATCCAGCCGGTCAATGTCGTATCCGCCCGAGTAATAGCCCGCGCCAAAAAAGCCTCGGGATAAAAAGGTGTCATTGCCGGTGCTGCCGTTCAGCGTGTCGATAACGCCCGGACTGTAATCGTCCAGCGCGCCGCCGTCCAGACTATCATTGCCCGGACCGCCGTTCAGCGTATCGTTGCCGGCGCCGCCGTCCAGCTTATCCTTGCCGGCCAGCCCGTTAATAAGGTCGTTACCTGCCAATCCCAATATCGTATCGTTCCCCTCTGTGCCAAGCAGGGTATCGTCACCCTCGGTCGGAACGGTGGTATTGCTTGAAGCGCCGGATAAATCAGGGCTTGCAGGGCTATCTATGACAGTCCGTTGGCCTGTTGGTGTAATTGCTTGACTCATGTAGGATTTCTCTATGCTAAATAAAGGGCTTGAGCGATACCCGATGCGGGTGCGTTGCTCAATTTGAACGGCTCGGGTTGGGTGTTTAAGACAGGTGACTGTATCTAAAACATAAAATAATAGCTGATTATAGTTCAACTTCGGCTATTCGAACTTACCGAAAAGCCGAAGTTGAACAGCAAGGCGGTGATTATGCGTTTAGCTTGAAAGGAATCAAGGCAATCTGCGTGACGATGTTAAAACATTTTGACTATCGTTCCCACGCTCCGGCGTGGGAACGCAGTGAGGGACGCTCCCGCGTCCCATACCGCTGGAGCGGTATTCCGGCATTCCCACGCCGGAGCGCTCATCTTTATACACAAGTCATTGTGTGAGCTTATGGAACCCCAGCGGGGTTCAAGCTGTTAGCCGGGGGTTGAGCGTAGCGACACCCCCGGATAGCGGAAACAATGATTTTTCGACCCTGGAGGGGTCGCAGTCACAGCTTTTTATC
>JAPLRU010000024.1 GCA_026399025.1 Methylobacter sp. | reverse complement strand
TTAAAGAATTATTTTTCCTTCGTGATCTTCGTGCCTTCGTGGTGAAGAGTTTTTTAAACCGATTTTGATAATACTTTCACAGTCTCTCCGGCGTGGGAATGCCGAAGTACCGCTCCAGCGGTACGGGACGCAGGAGCGTCCCTCACTGCATTCCCACGCCGGAGCGTGGGAACGATAGCGAGCCCTCTTCAGACTTTGCGTCGCTATATTAATTCTGGGCTCTATACATAGGGGGTTTGAATAATTACGGTGGTTTTTATCGGCGAGGTGACCTTCGGCAGCAAAAAGCGGTGCCGTCCATATAATCACCAAATCGTAATGCAAAGGGGTAGGGCCGTAATGATGTTTCAGGTATGGCTTTATTGCCGTGCCGAAGCCATGAACGGCAGCACGGCGCTGATCGGGAATAAGGTACCCAAAACCACCGAAAACAGGGTGCAAAAAGACAAGGGATGGCGTAGTAAAAATGACTGACAGTGGTTTGACAATCGCCGTTGCGCCGGCTCTTTGGTACGTATTGATAGCTTCGATGTGTGTTGATTAGTGCGAAAACGCTTTCATTGCATCATTAATTTGATGTTTGGCTTCATGCAAAATATTTAATGACAGTTCCGGGGACAGGGAAAAATTGGTTAATTTGCTGGCGGCGGGAATCGAGCTGATAACCGGAAGTTCGGACAGGTGTTTTTTTCCTATTTTTCTATGTAAACGCGAAAGCACAACGATGTCGGTTAAGTTAAGCTTTTCACTGTTGTTTTGATACCAGTCGTCGGCATAAAGCGGTATTTGCAGATAGTCTTCAACAAAGCCCCAATCCCGCAGAACCTTGTAGCCTACCGGGCCTTTAATATAAGGTAAGGCGAGTTCGATGTCCGCTTCAGTACAATATTCTTTAGGGAAATTGGCGGCAAAACTTAAGAAAGGTATCGTGCCGATATTGCAGATCAGTCCTGCCAGTAAGGCTTCTTCGGGATTCACTTGTTTGGTGATGGCAGCCAACACAAAACTGATAATGGAAATAGAGAGACTTTCTTTCCAGAGTTCATCCAAGTATTTTTTTATCAGAGGAGAAGTGGTTTTGAAAATCCGATTAATGCTTAAACCAATGACTAAGTTGCGGGTGGCGTTTAAGCCGATACGATTGACCGCTTCAAAGCAGCTTTTTACCGGGTTGACACCTAAATAAAGAGGACAATTGGCTAAGCCGATCAGCTTGGCGGAAAAAACCGGATCATGCTGAATGATTTTTACCACATCGGCGACACCCGCATCGTTTTGCATGGCGTTGCGCACTTTAATCGCAATATCCGGCAGCGCCGGTATATTAAGCTCCTCACTGTTATAGTGCTGAATAAAGCCGGACAACAGATAATTTTTGGCTAATTCATCCGGAATCGCCAGCGTTGAAAATTTCGATAGCGGCGCATACTTACTCGATAAGATTTTTTGCGAGACCCGTAAAACACTCACATCGGTTGTAGCGACCGCGGTTGTGGTATGTACGGAGCCGCTTGAGAGCGGAAATTTGGCTTCTCCGGTTCCGGACACGATTTCATAAATTTTACCGTTTTCATCCGATAAGGACACCGTGCCTTTGAGTAAATACAGTGCTGAGTCAGTCTTTTCACCGAAACAAAATAATTGGGTTTGTTTGCAAAAAACTTCGGATTTAAGGTCGGAGGTGAAAGCTAAAAGTTTTTCATAATCGTAGTTTCTGATCGGAAACAGTTGCTGCACAACCTCCATTGAAATAGTTTCGGCAGTAAGGCTGCATTGTGTAGTGTTGTTTATATTCATGCTTATTTTTTAAATTCAAAAATGAGTCGGTTCTGATGAATGTAATTTTATAGAAAAATTTTGCTTTGGCGGTCAGCCTATTTTGCCGAAAAGCGAAGTATCAACGCACGGTTCGGATAAATCGGTACAGCGCGGTGAAGTTGTTTCAAGCAAAATGGCTTTATAGTTGCGCCAAAGCTTGAGCGGTATGGAAGCGGTTGGGGAAACGTTAAATTAAGGTAAAAACTTGAGCATGGATAAGACGTAGGCTGCGAAAAAAAGTGAATTTTAGCAGTCTTGGAAAGGATTTGATAACTACTGTTTTGTTCTGAGTTGCTGTCAAGATAGCCGACGTTAGACTTCATCTTTATGAAAAATGGCAATCCAGCCGGCGCCGGCTACGGTATTTTTCAATACCGGAACAAGGCTAAAGGTTAATGCGGGCGACTTTTTTCGTTGCGGGAATAAAGCTGCGAACCGTTAAGGCTTAAAAATACGGCGCTTAATTTTTGCCATTTACTTATATTAATCAATGTCAAAAAAAGCTATGGTATTTATGTAAAAACGGGGGGCGTTAAAAGTAAAGAGATCGTTCTTGTCGTGTTAGTCTGTTAACTTAAGTGATTGTTCTCGATGATTTTTTATTAAATTTACTAGGAGCCTATTATGCAAAAAACTAATGGTTATGCTGCTCACACTCATGACTCTCCACTGGTGCCGTTCAGTTTTGAGCGGCGCGATCTTATTCCTACCGATGTCCGCATTGAAATTCTGTTCTGCGGGATTTGTCATTCGGATATTCATCAAGTACGCAACGAATGGGGGAACTCGGTCTTTCCGATGGTGCCGGGCCATGAGATTGTCGGCAGAGTGACGGAAGTCGGCAGCGAGGTGACCGCGTTTAAGCCCGGAGATACCGTGGGTGTGGGCTGCATGGTCGATTCTTGTCGGGTATGCCCGGACTGCCAGGATAATCTGGAGCAATTTTGCGATAACGCGGTATTTACCTATAACAGTCTCGATAAATATACCGGCGGCAGTAATTACGGCGGCTATTCCGGACAGATTGTGGTTAATCGGGATTTTGTGCTGCACGTCTCCGATAAACTGGACCCGGCTGCTGTCGCTCCTTTGTTGTGCGCGGGAATTACCACTTATTCGCCGTTGAAACAGTGGAAGGTAGGCAAAGGCGATAAAGTCGGCATTGTCGGTTTGGGTGGGCTGGGCCACATGGGTATAAAATTCGCCCATGCGTTCGGTGCGCATGTGGTGCTGTTTACCACGACGCCCGGCAAGACCGAAGACGCCAAACGGCTTGGCGCTGATGAGGTGGTGATCTCCAAAGATCCGGACGAAATGCAACGGCATCTTGCCAGTTTTGACTTTATTTTAAACACCGTAGCGGCGCCGCATAATCTCGATAATTACACGGCATTGCTGAAACGTGACGGTACTTTATGTTTGGTGGGGCTACCCGATCAACCGCATCCGTCGCCTTCCATCGGCAATTTGATCTTCAAGCGTCGCAGTATTGCGGGTTCTTTGATCGGCGGTTTGAAAGAAACCCAGGAAATGCTCGATTTTTGTGCCGAACACGCGATTACTTCGGATATTGAAATTATTCCGATCCAGCAGGTCAACGAAGCCTATGAGCGTATGCTGAAAAGCGATGTGAAATACCGTTTCGTTATTGATTTGGCGAGTTTAGAACGACCGGTAGAGTAAGGACCGCTCTTTAAGCCTGTAACTTGAAGCTGATTAGTAAGGAGCGGGTGAGGTTCTGATTGATGTTGAGCAAGACAGCATAGCCGGTCTAACTTTACCGTTCAATGTGCGCGTTTTAATGAAGGAGAGCTGACCGGGGTCGGCTCTCCGCTTTGTTTAGGTTAAGTCGAAGCTATCGGTTTTCCACTTTAAGCGATCTTTCCGTCAGCCGCCGCGGGACTTAACCCGGCGAAGCAAAATCCGCAGGTTAAATGCCGTTGGGGTAGTCATAGCTGTAATGCTTGCGCAATGGCTTGACGACTTCCCATTGACTACCCAATCCTGCATGGAACGATACCAGATCACCCGGTAAAATTCGCACCGGCTCCCCTCCGGCCGGCGTTACCAAAATTTCGCCTTCCAAAACATAGGCGCATTCGGTTTCATCAAAATCTATTGGGAATGTTGAAATTTCTTTTTCCCAGATTTCCCAGCTGGAAACGCCCAGATCTTTTAAGCGTTCTTCACTTGGGTTATGTTCGACGGTAATCTTGCTCATAGTCTTCCTAAAAAATTAAAATTGTTGAGCTAAGCATTCTAACATCAGCTCTGCCTTTGGGCTATTGACCGCCTGTAACTTGACGGCTCCCTTGTCAAAAACCATAAAAACGTTAAAAGGCTCAGCGCGAAGGCACGAACGACTGCACAGACAGAAAATTGCTCCTGCATCGCCTGCATACGCAAGCAGAGCTTGCACTCCTGCCGCACACAATTGTCCACTTTATTTCATGCTCGTTCCTTAGCTGTTGCCGAGGACATGACAAATAAAATCGTGTCTTCGTGGTGAATAAATAAAATGGGGCTTTGATTCCACGCTTATTGAATTCATTAAAAAACGGTGTTAGCGGGCCGACTTTGCCTGCGCCGAAGCCGGGGTTTTGCGTGGTTCGTTTTCGCATTGCTCAAGTTGGGCAGCCGCTTCTTTGCGCATTTTCTTACCCGGATCGGCAATCTGTAGGCTTTCTTCTATCGTTGCGATCAGCGCTTCATTGGTTTTTTTGACCGCTTCGATGTCGAACACGCCGTGTTCCAGCTGCTTGCGGGGTTCAGCATTGGCCTGCTGCAAATTTCCGGCATTCACGGCCGAGGTGCGCTTGATCAGGAGCCAAAAAAGACAAAGCGCGCGAACTTTAAAATTTACAGCTCAATGCTGTATACTGAACAGCTATTTTTACAACTGGGATTAAAGCACTATGGAACAGCATTTTGCCAAGATTATTGAGGCGGTCGGTGAAGATTTAAATCGGGAAGGTTTGATCGATACGCCGAAACGCGCGGCCAAGGCTTTCAAGTTTTTAAACAACGGCTACGAAAAAACCCTGGAAGAAGTGCTGAACGGTGCTATTTTTACCGCCGACACTGAAGATATGGTGATTGTGAAGGACATTGAGCTGTATTCTTTATGCGAACATCATTTACTGCCGTTTATCGGCAAATGTCATGTCGGTTATTTGCCGCGCGGTAAGGTGATGGGTTTATCTAAAGTGGCTCGGGTTATCGATATGTACGCGCGCCGTCTGCAAATTCAGGAAAAATTGACTAAGCAAATAGCCGACGCAATCGAACTTGCGACCGGCGCCAGAGGTGTGGCTGTGGTTATTGAGGCCAAGCATTTATGTATGATGATGCGGGGTGTTGAAAAGCAAAATTCGATCATGACGACTTCGGTGATGACGGGGATTTTTCGTAAAGAGATCAGTACCCGCTCGGAATTTTTAAATTTGATCAATCGCCAAACCTAAGCTGTGATTAACAAAGCCGAATTATTTGAAGGACGGTCGCCGAAGCCATGACAGTAAAAAAAACCGGTATATTATTGGCTAATCTGGGCTCGCCTGCTGCACCGACCACATCGGCGGTTCGGCGATTTCTTAAGGAATTTCTTTGGGACCCGCGCGTTGTTAACCTGCCGCGTCCGTTGTGGTGGCTGATACTGCATTTTTTCGTGTTGCCTTTTCGTCCGCGTAAATCGGCTAAAGCTTACCGCAAAATATGGCATGAAAAAGGTTCGCCGCTCATTTTTTTGACACTGCAATTGACCGAAGGGGTTGCCGACAAGTTGAATGCCAAGGGGGCAATTACCTTGCCCGTCATGCGCTACGGCGAACCGTCGATAGCAAAACAGTTGAGAGTCTTCAAAAAGGCGGGGATTGATAACTTAATCGTGCTGCCTTTGTATCCGCAATATTCCTCGACCACTACCGCGTCCATTTATGACGATGTGGTTAGGGAGCTTAATCAGTGGCGGCATCTGCCCGATATTCAATTCATCAGTGATTATCACCAGAATAGTCACTATATTGCCGCGGTTGCCGAATCGATAGAACAGAGCTGGCGTGAACATGGCAAGAATGAACTGTTATTGATGTCTTTTCACGGTCTGCCCGAGCAACTCACGGAATGGGGCGATCCTTATTTTCACCAATGCCATAAAACGGCGGCTTTGATTGCGGAAAAATTAGGTCTAGATCAAAAACACTGGATGCTTGTCTTTCAGTCGCGTTTCGGTAAGGCCCAGTGGCTAAAGCCTTATTGCGTAGACACTTTAAAAGAGCTTCCGAATCGCGGTATTAAAAAGATCGATGTCGTCTGTCCGGGATTTGCAGTGGATTGTCTGGAAACGCTGGAAGAAATAGCCATGGAAAACAAAGCTGTGTTTATGGCGGCAGGCGGTGAGGACTACCGCTATATAACGGCGTTAAATGATTCAAAAATTCATGTTGATGCGCTAGTGAGCTTACTTGAGCGGAAGCTTTAATTCCGACTTTATGCCTAGCCGGCTTATTATCTGCTTTGTAACATCCTGTCTTTGCCGATTTTGCCAAGGAAGGTCTATCCAAAACTAATTTGCCGGACAGGCTTTATCGTATTCAATTTGCAGAGTGCGGCTTAATCTGGCTTCTATAGTGTCTCTTCATGAGGTTTGGGCATACATTGAGTCAAGCTTGCCTAATGATTCTTTTTCTAATTGTAAGTAAATGCTGATGTTTGCGAATGTATCGGGCTAAAATCGCTCTTCAATTTTAACGTATTGATTTTGTGGTAATAATTATATTGAATTTTGCTTGGATTTGATTCAAAATTCAACCCGGCTAAAACACTGATGGCTTGTTGTATTTAAAAACCGATCGGAAAGCCGATGAACAAGAGAAATATTTTATTGCTATAATGCCGCCAATTTACCTACAAGTAATGAGAGAAAACAATGAATCAGGATATGCTAAATCAACTCAAAGACATTATTGTCAATGAGTTAGACGTTAATCTTAAGCGCGAGGATATCAATGAAAGCGCCTCTTTATTTGAAGAGGGAATAGGGCTTGATTCCGTGACGATTATGGAATTTATCAGCTTAATTGAAGCAAATTTTTCCATCCAGTTTTCGGATGAAGAACTGGATTTTAAACAGTTTAAGGATCTGAATACTTTAGCGGGTTTTGTCGCGAGTAAAACCGCCGCTGCCTAAATATCACAATCAATAGGACACTGCACGATGGAAAAGCTTGAACCGGCAGATAAAGAAGCCGCCCTACATACCACGCGACGTGGTTACATGACAGAACTTAAACCGGCCAGACGGGGATTTATTACCAACTACCCCAATTTTCAACACTGGAAAAAATCTACCGGGGACGATGTCATAGCGCCTCAACCACTCAATATTTATGTGCATATTCCTTTTTGCGCACAGCAATGCTCCTACTGCTATTACAAAACTATTCAAGGCAGCCGGAAATCGGAAGTCGATCAATACGTTGATGTTTTGTGCCAAGAAATCGAATTAGCGACCCGTCATTTTCATTTGGATGAAAGGCCTGTAAGGTCTATCTATTTCGGCGGCGGCACTCCGACTTTGTTAAGCGAGAGTAACATCGCGCAAATCGCCGAGTGTTTACGCAAGAACTTAACCATTAATGCGGATGCCGAGTTTACCGTTGAAGCGGAACCGGTGACGTTAACGCAAAAAAAGGCCGATTTACTGCGTGAATTGAATGTTAATCGCGTCAGTTTAGGCGTACAGTCTCTCTGCGACGATATTATTAAACTCTCTAACCGTAAAGATACCGAACAAAGGGTAATGAAAGCCATTGAAATGGCGCAAAGTACCGGGGCGTCGGTTAACATCGATTTGATGAGCGGCTTGGCCGGTGAAACCTCTGAAACCTGGGCGTATAGCATTAGGCGGGCCTTGGAAAGTAAGGTTGAAAGCATTACCGTTTATAAAACGGAACTGTATGCCAATACCGAGTATTACAAGGAAATTCGTAACGATAATCTGGTGTTACCGACGGATGAACAAGAATTAGAGTTGATGCAATATGCGCTAGACCAGTTTGCGGCGGCGAATTATTTGCCGTGGAGCTTTTTTACCTTCACCCGCGACGGCAATTATGAGCATGTTCATGCGCCCAGCATTTGGAAAGGCGAAGATTATTATCCGTTCGGCACTTCGGCATTCGGTCGCGTAGGTAATTGGTTGTTTCAAAACAGCAATGACATTCCTAAATATTTTGCCCAAATTGAAGCGAAAAAACTCGCTATCGTGCGCGGCCACAAATTAACGGCACTAGACTTAATGGTGCGTGAGTTGGTTTTAGGCATGAAATTAATGAATTATCAAACCAGTCTTTTTGAAGAAAAATTCGGCTTTCAATTGGAAAAAATCTGCGCTCCGTCAATAGACCACTTGATCACCGACGGCTATGCCACCTTGGACAATGGCGTCATCGCTTTAACTCAAAAAGGTATGTTACATGGCGATTATGCCGGAAAAAGTTTAGGTCAGCATTTACTCAAATTGTTTTAGCCGTATGCTTATTTCTCATGATCAGCGCTTCATATTTTTTCATGTGGCGAAAGTCGCCGGCTTGAGTTTACGTGAAGCGCTCAATCCCTATACGATCGAGCCTGAGAAATTTAAAATCAGACGACCTATTAAGTTCATTGACGGGGAAATCAATCCTCTTTATGTTATTTGGGACTCTACGCTGACCCATGCAACCGCGCTAAGTACGCAGAAAGAGTTTGGCGATTCGATTTTTCAAGCTTATTTTAAGTTTGCGTTTGTGCGTAATCCTTGGGATTGGCAAGTGTCTATGTATCATTTTATTCTCAAAGAAACCGCGCACATTCATCATCAGCGGGTTAAAGCCATGTCCGGTTTTACCGACTATGTTAAATGGATGATCGACGAGAAAAAACCTTTTGCCAGAGGGGCGACCCGCTTCCAAAAGGACATGCTGTGTAATGAAAAAGGTGAGGTCATTGTTGATTTTGTCGGTCGTTTTGAAAATCTCGCCGATGATTTCGCCTATATCTGTCAATACCTTGGTCTTCAAGCAACGATGCCGTACCTGAATAAAAGCAAGCACAGCTCGTATCAGTCCTATTATGACAAAGACACGCGCGATCTGATTAGCGAATACTTTAAGGATGATATTGCGTTGTTCGGTTATGATTTTGAAGGCCATCGGAATAATGCCGATTACTTGCAAAGGAGATTTTAGACCGATGCAGCGTCCTACTGATCTTTTAAAACTCAGTCCGTTGCAACGGATTATCTTAATTTACAATGGAACGCTGACTAAGTTGCTGGAAAACTTGCTCAGCGAGCAATTGACGGTCATTAAGTTGTATGAAAGCATTGAAACCAATGAGCGGGAAATTCCTTATTTAGAGTTGCCCGCCAAGCAATCGGTTATTTCCCGCAAAATTTGCTTGCAAGGCCAAAATAGCGGTATCAATTGGTTGTATGCGGAATCCATCATTGTCCCTGAGCGTTTACCGCCTTTGTTTCGTCAAGAGTTGCTCGAATCGCAAATCCCGATCGGCAAACTTTGGTCGAAACATCGCGTCGAAACGTTCAAAGAGTTATTGCCTCCGTTTGAAGAGTCTGCCGAGCAATTAGCGGTGCATTTTAAAGTTGCGCCCGAGCATCGCTTACTTGGGCGCACGTATCGCGTTTTTTCCTGTCAACAACCGATTATGATGCTCACTGAAAAGTTCCCCGCGCATTATTTTACCGACGCCGTCTAAACGATGCTTATTTCCCACCCCTACCGCGCTATTTTTGTCCACATTCAACGCACCGGGGGCAACTCCATTCGTCATTTGTTCAACGAAATGGACGCCAATGCCTTACAGGAAGTGCCTATAGACGCTGCAAAAAAGCGCTTAAAACACTGTTTTATAAGCGACATACACGCGGCTGTGGAGCCCGAACTGTTTTCCGGCTACACCAAATTTGCGGTGGTGCGTAATCCTTTCGACCGGTTATTTTCATGGTACTCGATGTTTAAACACAACACCATTGCCAAGTCCGAAGTTGCGGGCGGGGTGGTGCGCACGGCGGCCTTGGGTAATGCGGTTGAGGCCGCGGTCGAGCCGTATCTGGACAGCTTTGAAAGCTTTTTAACGATGCCGAATAGCGGTTTATTCGAGCGCTTTTATTACAATCAATTCGATTATTTGCAGATTGATGACCGGATAGCGGTCGATTATGTCTTACGTTTTGAAAATTTAAATAACGATTTTAATGCGCTGGCGCAAGCAATAAATTTTCCCCATCTATTGCCCACCATCAATCAATCCGTGCGCCGGCAAGATTATCGCGCGGCTTACACTCAATCGACCCGGCAGCTCGTTGCCGACCGGTTTGCGCGCGACTTGGATTACTTTTCTTATTCTTTTTAAGCCTATGATCTTTATTTGCCAATCCGCCCCGGACCATGTGTTGACTGACGGGCATCTGACTTGCCGATATCAGGATATTCCCGGCATCTTTACGCAGTTGCTTGATTTCTTCGCGGAAAAAGGCATCGGGCGACAAGATGGCGTGGTTCTGGACTGCGAAAATTCGCTGCCCAGCGCGTTGGTTTTATTATTTTTGCTGGAGCACGGCTACCATTTTCTGCTGTCTAAAGCGGAAAACAGCCACCAAATCCCGCCTCAATTCTGCCGCTACCAGTTGCAGATTCAAGCGTCCAGCCTGGACGTGCATGAGTTTTTAAGCGTCATCGAACATACCGCGCACACGCTTGCCCCGGTCGGTGACGAACCCAAACTTTATATGCGTACCTCGGGCAGTACCGGTGAGCCTAAAATTATTGTGCATACGCATGCGAGAATGCACGGCAACATTTCGATGTGCGTGCAGCGCTTGGGTTTAACCGCCGAAACGCGGATGACGCTACCGGTGCCTATTTCCCATTTATTCGGCTTGGGCGCGGGATTTTTGCCCGCCGTTGCCGTCGGGGCATCCGTCGATTTGCAAAAAGGCGCTAATATTATCAGTTACTTGCAACACGAAAAGGCGTTTAATCCTAACACCGCCTTGATGACGCCGATTTTTTGCGAGACTTTGCTTAAAGGCCGCAAAACGGCCCGTCCTTATCAATTGACAGTGGTTGCCGGAGACCGGCTGCGCGAAGGGGTGTTTGAAAATTATGAAGCCTTGTTCGGTTGTTTGGTTCAGTTATACGGCAGCACCGAAATGGGCGCCATTGCGGCGGGAAACCCGTTGGACAGCAGTGAATTACGCTCCCAAGCGGTCGGTTTACCGATGTCGGACGTACATATAAAAGTCGATAAAAGCACCGCGGAAATCGGCGATAACCGCCAAGACAGCGGCGAGATCTGGACTAAAAGACTTTATAGTTTTGTGGACTGTTGGGACGGTCAAGCGCGTCCTTTGGGGTTGGAACAAATTAATGCCGAAGGATGGTTTGGCACCAGGGATTTAGGCCGTATTTTGCCGAACGGCTATATCGAAGTGCTGGGCCGTTGCGATCACAGCATTAAGCGCGACGGCTTATTGGTCATGTTTTCGGAAGTCGAAGCGGCTTTGCTCAGCATTGACGGCGTAGAATCTGCAGCGGTTGTAGCGCGCGGCGAAAGCTTGCGTGGTAAAGGCTTATGGGCCTATTGCGTGGTTAATGACGAAGGCCGCGCGACCAGTTCGGCGCTTCGTTCCTGTTGTTTTGAACGATTGCCTAAACGCGCGATTCCGGACCAAGTCATCATTGTTGATGCCTTGCCGCTGTTGCCCAACGGTAAAATAGACCGCCAATCTTTGCTAACGATAGCCTAACAACAAAGGCAACCCTATGATATTCGAAGTCATCCTACTCAGCGGTTTTTTGTATTCGCGGTCTAAAAAGCTGGCTAAACTCCAGCAACCCAAAGAACAGCCGGAGGCTGTGGAGGATGGCGTCAAGCAAGAGATGGTTTCGGTGCGTGAGCAAAAAATACGTAAAATGGTCGGCAACCATCATGACCGTCAAGTCTTCAAGATACAAAACAATGAAGCGCTATTGAGCGCTTCAGCTTCTTTAGCCTGCGCTACCGCAGGCGCATTAATTTATGCGCCGCTCAGTATATTAAGCGTCCCGTTTTTAATATACAGCACCCTTGATGTGCATAAACACACCTTTAAATTGCTCAAACAAGGCAAAGTGGGTACGGAAACGCTGATTAGTATTACGCTGTTGGGCGCTTTGGTTATTCAGCGTTTTTTTATCGGCAGTTTGATTTGCGTGGCGGTGCGCTACGCGAATCGCTTAACCAGCCGAATTACCGATGAGTCCAGGGCGCACCTGAGCAGCATGTTCGAACAGCAAATGGAGACGGTGTGGATTTTAGTCGACAAAGTCGAGATGCAAATCCCGTTTGAGCAATTAAAAGTCGATGACACGGTGATCGTGCAATCCGGCGAAATGATTCCGGCCGACGGTGTGGTCATTGACGGCATGGCCAGCGTTGACCAGCATATTTTGACCGGCGAAGCCAATCCGGTCGAACGCGAAGCCGGTGACGGCGTATTCGCCTCAACGGTAGTTTTATCCGGGAAAATTTATATTCGCGTTGAAAAAGCCGGTGAAGATTGTACCGTCGCAAAAATCGCCGATATTTTAAATCAAACCGTCGATTTCAAATCGACCACGCAATTACGCGCCGAAAAAATGTCTAAGGATTTAGTCAAACCCGCGCTGATTGTGAGCGGCTTGGCATTGCCTTTCTGGGGATTTACCGGCGCATTGGCGGTCATTAACGCGCATCCGAAAAACAAAATCATGATTATCGCGCCGCTGACGGTGTTAAATTATTTAAATCTGGCGGCTAAAAACGGCATTTTGATCAAAGACGGCAGGTCGCTGGAACTTTTAACCCAAGTCGATACCATCGTTTTCGATAAAACCGGCACTTTAACCGAAGAGCAGCCTTATGTGGGCGCCATTCACTGTTGTGCGGAAGCGGATGAAACCGCCGTGCTGTGTTATGCGGCGGCGGCCGAGCATAAACAAAAACATCCGTTGGCGCGCGCCATTTTAGCCGCCGCCGAACGGCGCGCTATCGTTTTACCGACCGTTAGAGACAGCGAATGCCATATGGGTTATGGCGTTTTAGTGCATACCGACAGTGAAGATATTCATGTCGGCAGTGCGCGTTTTATGGAGGTTTCAGGGATTGAGATTCCAGCCGAGATGAGGGCGCAATTAACCCATTGTCATCAACAAGGGCATTCTCTGGTGATGGTGGCGGTCAAGCAAAAACTGATCGGCGCGGTTGAATTGTGGCCGACGGTGCGCAGCGAGGCAAAACAGGTTATCGCTCAATTAAAAGCGCGTAAAAATATCACCGCCACTTATATTATTTCCGGCGATCATGAAATTCCTACCCAAAAACTTGCCGACGAATTAGGCATCGATCATCATTTTGCCGGGGTTTTGCCGGCGCAAAAAGCGGAGTTGATCGATAAACTGAAAGAAGAAGGGCGGTTTGTTTGTTATATCGGGGACGGTATTAACGACTCGATTGCGTTGAAAAAATCCCACGTTTCCATTTCCTTGAGCGGGGCGTCCACGATTGCCACCGATACCGCGCAAATTGTACTGATGGATAAAGGCATCGGTCATTTGGATACCTTATTTAATTTAGGCGAAGATTTTAAGCGCAATATGGATGACTCGTTGAGCATCATGTTAACACCGGCGATTATCGGCGTAGGCGGCGTCTTTTTGCTGGGTTTCGGTTTGCCGCAAACTTTGTTTTTAAACTTGGCCGGTTTAGCGTTCGGCGTGAATAACGCGATGCACCCGAAGCTAATCGCCTCCGATAATGCTCAAAAGCGGGTATCCGATGATATAGACTCGGAGTCTACCGTAGTGGACGAGGCCGAGGATAATGCGGAATTTATCTATTAGGCTCGGTAACTCATGGCGCTGACTTCTTTTGCACAAGCATCCGTTGACGATGTCTTGTCGCCTTTTGACGAGCAAGACTGGCAACAAGAGGGGGGGCTTGCTTCGCTGATTTTAATTTCCGCGGGTGGTGGGCTTAATTACGATTTCGCTCTCGCGGGGCAGATGGCGGAAACGCCTTTGCTGCAACGCTCTCCCGCGTTAAAAGCGATGCTGACGGCATTGCAACGGCCTTTATCGCGCTGTCGATTGATTCGCTTGGCGCAGGGCGAGCATCATTTACAAGAGCATAGTTTTCACCGTTTTATCCGCCGGGTCATCTATATTCCTTTGGCGCATTGTCCAAAAGCGCAGTTTTATCTTGAAGATCAAGCGGTTGTTCTGACTAAGAATATGCCTTATTCGGTCGGCGGCGCCATCGCGCATAAAATTGTGAATCCCGATGAAACGGCGTGTGTGTATCTTGTTTGCGAGACGCTATTTCCCAACGGCGAAAAGAACGCGCCGTTTTTAGAACCGCACCGGTTTGAAGTTTTGACTCCCGAGCAGTTTCGGCAATTGATCGAGGTTATCAACCAAGGGTTGGCGGTAAGCGCCTTAGATCCTGAAAAATCCTCACTGTTGCAACACAATTTGCGCTCATTGGCCGACGACTGGGAAAACACTTACCAGCGTTTCGGTAAAAATTGGGCCGGCGAACTGAGTTACCAGGATGTGTTACTCGATTTGTCCGCGCTGATGAACGGCAAACACCCCCATTTGCATGATCAAGGTCGGCAGGCGCTGGCCGTGATTGAGTCCGTATTAACAACCGCCAATCGCGCCAAAGCCAAACGCCATTTTAGTCGCTATTTTTTTTTCGCGCGTCATCCTTTACCGGAGTCGGCGCAATGCCCGCGTTTTGAAAAGCCTATTTTTATCGTTTCCGCGCCCAGAGCCGGCAGTACTTTGTTATTTGAAACCTTGGCGCAGTTTCCGAATGTATGGACGATCGGTGAAGAAAGCCATGAATTGATTGAGGACATTGCGCAATTGCACCCTGCGGCGCAAGACTTTGATTCCAATCGGCTGACCGAAGTGCAGGCATCGGCGGAAATTGTCGATTTGCTGAAAAGACGTTTTGTACGGCAATTGCGCAATCGCGAAGGCCTAAGCTATTCAAAGACAGCAACCGAAGCCTCGCCTGACAGCGTGCGGTTTTTAGAAAAAACGCCAAAAAACGCGTTGCGCATTCCGTTTTTGAAAGCCGCTTTTCCGGATGCCTTGTTTGTTTATTTGCACCGGGAACCTGCGGAGAACATCAGCAGTTTGCTCGAAGGTTGGCGTTCGCTACGTTTTATCGGCTATCGGAACTTGCCGCATTGGCCGCACCGGCAATGGAGCTTTTTCTTGCCTGCCGGTTGGCGCGCGCTGCACAGCACATCCTTAGCGACCATTGCCGCGTATCAATGGCGTAAATGCAATGAAACCATCATCAATGATTTGAACAACCTGCCGGACAGCGATTGGTGCCGCATATCTTACGCTGATTTAATTGCGCATCCTCAAGCCACGTTAATGCAAATCGCCCATTTTGCCGAGCTGGATAAAGACAACGATATTAACGCGTTGTTAACGAAAACCTTGCCGGTGTCACGGCTCACTTTATCCGATCCTGCCGCTAACAAATGGCGCAAGTACGAGTCCGAATTAAATACCGTGTTGCCGGAATTGCTTAGAGACGCCGATTGATTTCAGGGTTGTTGCTTAGTTTTTAAGTAACTTGCAATAGGGGAATTCAGTAAAATAGAACGCGGATAACGCTGATAATTATGCACCCCGGAATTAATATAGCGCCGCAAATTCCGGAGAGGATTTGCTATCGTTCCCACGCTCAGGAGACTGTGAAAGCATTCGTTTTAGAACAAAAGCAAAAAGCATTCACCACGAAGGCACGAAAGACACGAAGTTTTCAATACATTGAGTTTAAATAATTATTTTCCTTAGAGCCCTCGGCAATTGCTCTTGCATTGCTCTCGAACGCCGTTCCAGACGCGATTCTACCTCCCCCAGCCTTATGAAGACCGACACTATCCAAATATGGCACGGCACTGTTGTCGCCGATGATGCTCATTACCCTACTTACCGGCGCATTCTCGATGCCGTCGAGCAAGCCCACGCCGAAACAATAAAAAACCCTTTGCCGCGTAAACGCTATGTCGAAGTCCATGGTCGTTTAAGAATGGTATTGGCGCAAACACTGAATGTTCCGCCGGAAACAATAAACATACAAAAAACCGAGCATGGCAAACCCTACCTTGTCGATACGCCTGAATGGGTGTTTAATCTGTCCCATTCAGCAAATGCTACGGTGATTGCCGTCGCTCGGAACTGTCAGTTAGGCGTCGATGTAGAGTTTTGTAAACCGAGAACGAGCTTGGCCGGACTGGTCGATAAATGCTTTGGCGAAGAAGAAATCGCCTATTGGAAACAGTTGCCTGAAGACCGAAAAGTCACCGAATTTTACCGTTTTTGGACGCGAAAAGAAGCCTTTGTCAAAGCCACCGGACGCGGTATCGCCTTAGGCTTGAGTCATTGCGTTATTAATCCTGAAAACCAGGGGCAATTTTTAAGGGTTCCGGCCGAGTGCGGACAAGCTTCAAAATGGCATGCGTTGGATGTGGCTTTGGCGCCGGGTATTTGCAGCGCGTTAGTGACGGATAAGGATAGTGTCGGAATCGAGCTGATGGATTTACCTGAATGCTGAAATTTATCCGGCTCATAGTCGCGTTAAATGCTTTTTCTCGTTCCCAGCGTTGTAGGGCAGTGCCATTAAGTTAAGGATGGACAGTCCCTTCTCCCACCGGGAGAAGGTTAGGATGAGGGGATCAAATAAGGCTTTTTTTCCTTATTTTTATTCTCCTCACCCCAACCCTCTCCAGCAGGAGAGGGAGCTTTTTTTCTTAACTTAATGGCAGTGAGCGTTATAGGGGCGAGCGATGCCCACGATGAGCACTCAACAACTGTTCAAATGTCGCGTGTATGACCAGTTGCCGGTGACGCGCCGCCTGGGAACGAGATAAAGTCCGCCCCCGAAACCACTGATGGATTTACCTATATGTACTCGTTCCTGATCAACGATCTAAAAATATCCTCGCGTCTGAATTTGGCTTTTAGTTTATTGTTGGTGCTGGTCGTTGTTCTGGGAGGATTTGCTTTGCAAAGCATCGTCAATCTGACCACTTTGATGAACCGCATTAACGATCATCCCTTGCTGGTGATCGATGAGACGCAACAAGCCAAAACCAACGCGGTGACTATTCAGCGCGACATCAGCGAACTGGCGCGGAGTGGCAGTCAAGAAGATCCCGAAACGCTGATGCGCAATATCGGCAGGATGGACCAGGAACTGGATGCGCATTTGGACGTCGTGCGTTCCCAATATCTCGGGCCGGCCGATGATGTCATGCAGTTGACGCGGGCGCTGTCCAATTGGCGGCGATTGCACGACGAGAGGCTGTCGCTGGAGCGGGCGGGCGGATCAACCGACGCCATCGCCAAGATTGAACGGGAACGGCTTGCTTATTTTTTGCAAACCGAGAACAAGTTTCAGGACATCCTTAATTTCGCCCGCGCCAAGGCTAAATCCTTGCGGGAAGATGCCGATGCCGAAAAACAACTGGCTATTAAGCGCTTGACCGCCGTGATGATCGCGCTGGTTGTTATCGGCATACTGAGCAGCCGGTTGATTACCCGTAGCATTACCCAGCCGTTGGACGTGTTGCGGCGGCGCATGAGCGATTTGGCGGCCGGCGACCTTGCGGTGGAAATTCCTTTCCGGAACGGGAAATCCGAACTGACGGATATCGCCGTTGCGGTGCAGGTGTTCAAAGAGTCGGCCGGTAAACTGGAAAGTCAGCGTTGGCTTAAAGCGTCGCTGTCGCAGTTGAGTACGCTGCTGCAATCGGCAACCTCCACCTTGGATTTGTTTCAACAGACTATTAATGCTTTGGTTCCGCAACTGGGCGGCGGGGCAGGGGTCTTTTATTTATGGAACGAGGCCGACGAGCGTTTGGAATTGCTTGCCGGCTATGGACTGAAAAAGCGTCGTCACTTAGCCGCCTCGTTCAAATTGGGCGAGGGTTTGGTCGGTCAATGCGCTTTGGAACGCAAGGTCATTATTCTGACCGAAGTGCCCGACGACTATGCCCGTATCGTTTCGGGCATCGGCGAAGCGCCGCCGCGCACGGTGTTGGTGGCTCCGGTGTTAGCTAAAAATAAGGTGTTGGCGGTGATCGAGATCGGCTCGTTCCTGCCTTTTAGCTTTCGTCAACAAGCATTGATCGACGAAGCGTTGCCGATCATCGCCCTCAATCTGGAAATTCTCGAGCGCAACAACCGCACTCATGCCTTGTTGCTACAGACGCAACGCCAAGCCGAGGAGTTGCGGGCATCGGAAGAAGAGTTACGGGCGCAAGGCGAACAACTGCGCATGACCAACGATGAGCTCCAAGCCAAGACCGGCAAATTGCAACAGCAAGCAGAAGAATTGCGCGCTTCGGAAGAAGAGCTGAGAGCGCAACGCGAACAACTACAGGCCACCAATGCCGATCTGGAGGAAAAAAGCCAGGGCTTGGAGCAACAGGCCAAGTTGTTGGATCAGGCTCGAGCCGAAGCGGACCAGCGCGCTTTGGAGCGCGATACCGCCAGTCGTTATAAATCCGAGTTTTTGGCCAATATGTCGCATGAATTGCGGACGCCGCTGAACAGTCTGTTAATTCTGGCTCGTTCTCTGCGCGACAATGAAAGCGGCAACCTGACTGACGATCAGGTGGAGTCTGCGGAAGTCATCCATGACAGCGGCACTTCTTTGTTGCGCTTGATTAACGACATTCTCGATCTGTCCAAAGTGGAAGCCGGAAAAATGGAAATAGTCGCTACCGAGATCGATCTGGAGCAGTTTAGCGCTTCGCTGTTGCAACGTTTCCGTTTGCTGGCCGAAACCAAAAACTTACAGCTGTCGGTGACAACGGCTGCCGATATGCCGAAATTCATGCGCAGCGATTCCGGTAAGTTGGATCAGATTATCAATAATTTGCTAGGCAACGCTATCAAGTTTACCGAACAAGGCAGCGTCCAGGTTTGTCTCAAGCGGCCGGACGCAAAAGAGGCCTTGGCCGCAACCGGACTGCCGCTTACCGATGCGATTGCCGTTGAAGTCAGCGATACCGGTATCGGCATCCCGGCCGATAAGCTGGAATCGGTGTTCCGGGCCTTCGAGCAGGTGGACGGCAGTACCAGTCGCGCTTACGGCGGTACCGGACTGGGACTTACCATTTCACGACGCTTGGCCCAATTTCTGGGCGGCGACATTAGTGTCGCCAGCAGCGTAGGAAAGGGCAGTATTTTTACCTTGATTTTGCCGCTGGTGTCGGCGTCGACAGCAGCCCGTAAAGCGACTGCCGTTCCGTCATCGCTGACGGCGCCTATTCCTCCGGCGCCCGCCTTAAAAAAGGTCGATGACGACCGCGACAGCATTATGCCGGAAGACGAAACCATACTGGTGATTGAGGACGACGAAGCTTTTGCCAAAATCGTGCGCGACCTTTCCCGAAAACGCGGTTTTAAATGTTTGGTTGCCGAAGAGGGGCGCGTCGGGCTGGAGTTGGCCAAGCGCTATCGGCCCACAGGCATTGTGCTGGACGTGGGCTTGCCGCAGATGGACGGCTGGACGGTGATGGAACAGTTGAAACGGCAGCCGGAGACTCGCCATATTCCGGTTCATTTCATGTCCGCTACCGATTCCGGGCTGCGTGGCTTGGCAATGGGCGCGGTGGGTTATTTCACCAAACCGGTCAGCAAAGAGCAGATTGAAAGTGCTTTCGAACGTATCCGGCATTTTTCCACTTCCAGCGAGCGTCGGATTTTGTTGGTCGATGACGATGTGGGCACGCATAAGGCGGTGACCGCTTTACTGGAAAACGCCCATGTTGAGATTATTTCCGAAAGAACCGGCGAAGCGGCTCGGGCGCGCTTGGAAAACGGCGAAAACTTCGATTGCATGGTGTTGGATTTGGGCCTGCCGGGCATCAATGGCTTGAACTTATTGGAAGAATGCAGTCGTAAGCAGCTGAGTATGCCGCCGGTTATTGTGTATTCGGGGCGCGATTTGTCCGAGCAGGATACGCTGGCGCTCAGAGAATATACCGATAGCATCGTCATTAAGGGCGCCCGTTCGCCGGAGCGTTTGCTCGATGAAGTGACGTTGTTTTTACACAGCGTATGCAGCAGTTTGCCCGCATCTCAACAACACCTGTTGCGAAAGCCGCAGCATAAAGAGGAAGGGCTGGCCGAACATACCGTGCTGATTGTGGATGACGATATGCGCAACACCTTTGCCTTGTCCAAGGTATTGCGCGCCAAGGGCTTGAAGGTGTTGATGGCTCAAGATGGAGTCAAGGCGCTCAGCCAGTTGAACGAAAGGCCGGAAATCGATGTGGTGTTGATGGATATTATGATGCCCGGTATGGACGGCTATGAAGCCATCGGCGAAATTCGTAAGCAACAGCGGTTTAGAGACTTGCCGATTATCGCACTGACCGCCAAAGCCATGCTGGGCGATCGCGAAAAATGCTTGGCTATGGGCGCCAACGAGTATTTGTCCAAACCGGTGGACATCGACGATTTAATGGTGACGATGCGCCGATGCTTGTTGGGTTGACGCGATGGATGAAAGTAAAATTCAGGATATCGAAATCGGCTTATTTCTGGACGCCTTGTATCAGCGTTACGATTATGATTTTCGCAACTATGCCAAAGCGTCGTTAAAACGGCGGGTGCTCGGCTTAGCGGCGGCCGAGCGTCTAAGCGTGGCCGAATTGATTCCGCTGGTTTTGCGCCGGGAGGATTATTTGGCCGAGGTGATTGCCCAATTATCGGTGCCGGTCAGTGACATGTATCGCGACCCGCCGGTATTTAAAGCCTTGCGGGAAACGGTGCTGCCGTTGCTGCAAACCTATCCGCGCATCAATGTCTGGCAAGCCGGCTGCGCAACCGGAGAAGAAGTTTATTCCCTGGCCATTATGCTGGAGGAAGAAGGCTTATTGGAGCGCACCCAGATTTACGCGACGGATATTAACGACAGCGCGTTGCATAAGGCGGAAGACGGTATCTTTCCGGTGCATAATCTGGCCGGTTTCGAGAAAAACTATAAAAATGCGGGGGGCAAGGCTGAGTTTGCCGATTACTATGTCGCCAACGCCGATTTTTTCCGCATTTACAAACGCTTGCGGCAAAAAATCGTTTTTGCCCACCATAATTTGGTTTCCGATGGGGTTTTCTGCGAAGTTCAGCTTATTTTATGCCGTAATGTGCTGATTTATTTTAACGATGAGCTGCAAAAGCGCGTGCTTGAGCTGTTTTATAACAGTTTGGTACGCGGCGGCTTTCTTTGTCTCGGCACTCGCGAAAGTTTGCGCAGCATTGAAGAGCAACGCCTGTTTGCGCCCCATCAAGCGGATTGCATGATTTTTCATAAGAATGGGGTCGTGACTTAAATGATCGCATCTTCGATACCGACAGCCGGAAAAGCAGCGTCCGCGCATCGGACTGCGGCAGCGGTGGTCATCGGCTGTTCGGCAGGCGGATTAGATGCGTTGCATAAGGTATTGGACGCTTTCCCTAAGGAGTTTGCGGCTACCGTGATCATCGTAGCTCATATTGCGGCCGACAGCGTTAATCTGTTGCCCGCTCTGCTGGCTAAAACCTGCCGGTTAGCGGTAAGCGAAGCGAGAGAGCGGGAACCTGCTTTGCCCGGTCATGTGTATGTGGCTCCTCCCAACTACCATCTGTTGATTGAGCCTAACCGTGTTTTCGCGCTGTCGGTGGATGAGCGGGTATGCTTTGTCAGGCCTTCGATCGACGTGTTGTTTCATTCCGCTGCCGATGCTTACGGCGAGCAATTGGTCGGAGTGATTTTGACCGGCGCCAACAATGACGGCGCCGAAGGGCTGAAAGCCGTCAAGGCGGCGGGTGGTTTTACCTTGGTGCAGGAGCCGAGCGGTGCTTATGCCGATACCATGCCTAAAGCCGCTATCGCCACCGGAGCCGCCGACAAGGTTTTAGCGCTGCCCGCGTTGGTGGCGGAAATACTGAACCGGCAATGACAGCCCGGCAAAAAATTGTTATTCTTTTTGCGGTTGCTCAGCAGTTAGGGGGATGCCGCGCGCCTTCTTCCGTGCTTAACAGACACCTCTACTTTGTGTTTACACCTTCCGGCGCGTGGCACACCCCGTTGCTGTTCCGCCTAAAAATGAAAGCTCTGTTTTATGGCCCCTCGAATAGTCTTAGGCTCTGTGCGCTTTTGCTGGACAATGCTTATTTCTTTAATGGCGGAGTCGTTACTCCTTTTTTGATTTAAATCGCCAAATGCTCGAAACCCCGAAAATATTGGTTGTCGATGATAACCGCTCCAATCTCGTTGCGATGCGTAAGCTGCTCGGGCGGTTGAACTGCGAAGCAAAAGAGGCCTGCTCGGGCAATGAGGCCTTGGCATTATGCGTCAACTATGATTTCGCCTTGGTCCTGCTGGACGTGGATATGCCCGGCATGGATGGCTACGAAGTCGCCCGGCTGTTGAAAGAAGAGCCGACCACGCAACAGATTCCGATCATTTTCGTTACCGCGGCTTACGAAGATCAAGCGCATCGGTTATGGGGTTATAAAGCCGGTGCTGTCGACTACATCCAAAAACCGGTGGACGACCTGGTGTTGTTGTCCAAAGCGACTATTTTTCTTGATCTCTATAACAATCGCCAAATTGCCCGGTGCGAACTGTTACGCAGTGAAACCTTACGTATTGCCTCGGCTGAAAACGAAGCCCGGTTTCGCCAAGCTTTGGCCGATGCGCCGATTCCGATTATGTTGCGTGCTGAAGACGGCGAAGTGGTGTTGCTTAACCGCATGTGGACCGAACTGACCGGCTATTCCCTTTGCGATATTCCTACCGTTCGGGATTGGATTGTCAAAGCCTACGGGATAGATAAACTGGAGGCGATGCGGCCGGTTTTCGAGCAACAGTTCGTCCAAGATAGTTGGAGCACTATGGGGGAGTACGATATACGCTCCGCCGATGGCGAATGCCTGACCTGGGATAACCGTAGCGGGCCGCTGGCGCCGTTGCCGGACGGGCGGCGATTGGCCATTACGATGGCTGTTGATGTGACCGAGCGCAAACGCGCGGAGGAAGGCATTACGATATACGCTCCGCCGATGGCGAATGCCTGACCTGGGATAACCGTAGCGGGCCGCTGGCGCCGTTGCCGGACGGGCGGCGATTGGCCATTACGATGGCTGTTGATGTGACCGAGCGCAAACGCGCGGAGGAAGGCATGCGCTTGGCTTCGCTGGTGTTCCAAAACAGCAGCGAAGGCATGACGGTTACCGACGCCGATGGCGCCATCATCAGCATCAATCCGGCTTTTACTCAATTGACCGGATACGCGCCGGATGAAGCCATCGGTAAAACCCCGAGAATTCTTAAGTCAGGTCGGC